>JBGAUK010000024.1:0-37828 GCA_044228695.1 Chromatiaceae bacterium
CGCACCCCCAGGCGAACGCCAAGGCCCTTCCCACGATTTTCCAGGTAGCCGCGCACATGATTGGCGGCGGCCGTCGTCATCGAAATCCCCATGTCCGTTATTCTCCCGCCCGCCATACCAGCAGGGCGATACTGCATGAATCAGCCAGGGGCGGCGGGATCAGCCACCCAACCCCTGGCCGTACCGTCAAACCCATCAGACCCGCTTCCGCTCGAAATCGTGAATCGCGGCCTTGATGGCATCCTCCGCCAGCACCGAACAGTGGACCTTGACCGGCGGCAGGGCCAGTTCATCGGCGATCTGCTGGTTTTTGATCTCCAGGGCCTCGGCCAGGGTCTTGCCCTTGACCCACTCGGTCAGGAGGCTGCTGGAGGCAATGGCGGAACCGCAACCGTAGGTCTTGAAGCGGGCATCCTCGATGACCCCTGCATCGTTGACCTTTATCTGCAGGCGCATCACATCGCCGCAGGCCGGGGCGCCCACCATGCCAGTGCCAACGCTCGGATCGGTCGTATCCAGATTGCCCACGTTACGCGGGTTTTCGTAGTGATCCAGAACCTTCTCGCTGTATGCCATTTCAATTCACCTCTCTAGGGAGCGGCGGCCGGGGGAACTCCCAGAACGCCGCAAATGGGGTAGTCCTCAATGCGCCGCCCACTGCACCGAACTCAGGTCAACGCCATCACGGTACATGTCCCACAGGGGCGAGAGCGACCGCAGGCGGGTGACTTGATCACGGATCTTGGTGATGGCGTAGTCCACCTCTTCCTGGGTGGAAAACCGCCCCAGGGAAAAGCGAATGGAGCTGTGGGCCAGTTCATCCTCGCGACCGAGGGCGCGCAGCACATAGCTGGGCTCCAGGCTGGCGGAGGTGCAGGCGGAACCGGAGGAGACCGCCAGGTCCTTGAGGGCCATGATGAGGGATTCACCCTCGACATAGGCGAAACTGACGTTCAAATTACCGGCTACCCGACATTCTTCGTCACCGTTGAGGTAAACCTGCTCCAGATCGCGCACACCGTCCCAGAGGCGGCGGCGCAGGCCCAGGACCCGCTCATTCTCGGTGGCCATCTCCAGACGTGCCAGCCGGAAGGCCTCGCCCATACCCACGATCTGGTGAGTTGCCAGGGTACCGGAGCGCATGCCGCGCTCGTGACCACCGCCGTGCATCTGGGCCTCCAGGCGCACCCGGGGCTTGCGGCGCACATAGAGGGCGCCGATGCCCTTGGGTCCGTAGGTCTTGTGGGCGGAGAAGGACATCAGATCGACCTTGGTGTTTTCGAGATCGATCGGCACCCGACCCGTGCTTTGGGCGGCATCCACGTGGAAGAGGATGTTGCGCTCCCGGGTCATCTCGCCAATGGCCTGGATGTCCTGAATGACACCAATCTCGTTATTGACGTGCATCAGGGACACCAGGATGGTATCGCCGCGCAGGGCAGCCTCAAGCTTGGCCAGATCGATGAGACCGTTGGGCTCGGGGTCCAGATAGGTGACCTCGAAGCCCTCGCGCTCCAACTGGCGGCAGGTATCCAGGACCGCCTTATGCTCAGTTTTACAGGTCACGATGTGCCGGCCACGTTTTTGGTAGAAGGTGGCGGCGCCCTTGATGGCCAGGTTATCGGACTCGGTCGCCCCGGAAGTCCAGACGATCTCCTTGGGATCGGCGTTTACCAGGGCCGCGACTTCACGGCGCGCCTGGTCGATGGCATCCTCGGCCGCCCAGCCAAAGGCATGGGACCGCGATGCGGCATTGCCAAAGTTGCCGTCCATGGTCAGACAAGCGCACATCTTCTCGGCCACGCGGGGATCCACTGGGCTGGTGGCCGAATAGTCCATGTAAATGGGTAATTTCATCTCTTGCTCCGTTTCCAGTAGAACCCTTAGATACCCGCGGCCATCCGCGAGGCTCCGCCGCGCACGGGGGGTAGGACCCTCCGCTCCAAGGTCGTGGCGGTGCCACGCCGACGCTCGATCATTTTTTGCACCTGTTTGCGCTCGACCAGATCCTGGAGACTGACGCCCTGCAGATAACCCCGGATGTGGTCGCTCAGATCCTGCCAGAGGGAGTGGGTCAAACAGACACCCTTGGATTGGCAGTCGCGTTCCCCACTGCAACGGGTGGCGTCCAACTGTTCGTCGACCGCCGCGATGACCTCGCCGACAAAGATGGTTGCGGCGTCGCGCGCCAGCTTGTAGCCCCCACCGGGCCCCCGCATGCTGACTACCAAAGCTTGCTTGCGCAAGGGAGCAAAGAGTTGCTCAAGATAGGACAGCGATATACCCTGACGGCGGGCGATGTCCGCAAGATTCGTTGGCTTTTCTCCCGAGTGGATCGCCAGATCTAGCATGGCGGTCACTGCGTAGCGTCCCTTGGTAGTCAGTCTCACGGCCTTTGCCACTCCTAGTCGTTCATCTTGGTTAGCAGCCTACAATAACCAAGTAATTCGGTCAAGTATTGTTGAGGCAAAGGTGGGGACGGCTCGCGCTTTGACAAGGGCCAGCAGGATAGCGCCGAATATCCGAGGCCGCCAGCCGGATGAACGGGGGGTGACCAGGGCCTCTCGCCGGGGCCCATTCCGGTCTCGGAACCCTGAAGAGACGAATTACTAGGAACCCGGGGTTGAGGCGGGAGACCCGGGGTCCTTGTCCGAATCGCCATCATCAGCGGTGGAATCGATCTCGCGGACATCCAGGTCGGGTAAGCGGCTGAAATGGTCCGTAATGCCCTGGCGTTCCAGGGCGTCGGCCATGGCCTCCAGTCGCTTGTCCATGAGGTGGATGTGATCCAGCATGCAATTCACGGCATGGGCGACCGGGTCCGGGGTGTCGCGGGTGGCGCCATAGGCATCAAAGCCGATCCGTTTGGCCGTGTTGGCCCGGCGTTCCGCCTCCGCGCCGGTGGGGCGCTCCACCAGGCGGCCGGGGACGCCAACCACGGTGCCGCCGGGCTTGACCGACTTGTTCACCACGGCGTTGGAACCGATGCGGGCACCCGCGCCAATATCGATGGGACCCAACACCTTGGCGCCCGCCCCAACCACCACGTCGTTGCCCAGAGTGGGATGACGCTTGCCCTTTTCCCAACTGGTACCGCCCAGGGTGACGCCATGATAGAGGGTGCAGTCATCGCCAATGACCGCCGTCTCCCCAATCACCACCCCCATGCCGTGGTCGATGAAGAGGCGCCGGCCGATATAGGCGCCCGGATGGATCTCGACCCCGGTAAAGAGCCGTGCCATATTGGCGATGACGCGCGCCAGCCATTTGAAGTTGGCGTGCCACAACCGATGGGTGAGGCGATGAGCCATCACGGCATGGAGGCCGGGATAGGTGGTCAGGATCTCGAAGGCATTGCGGGCGGCGGGATCGCGGTCGAGGATACAAACAACGTCCTCTCTGAGCCGTGCAAACACTGGTCAGCTCCCAATACAGAATCTTTCAGGTGAGACGCCGGGCCGGGCCAGCCTCAACCGCCGGTGCCGCCATCCCGGGGTTGGCGACGAAAACGCTCGGGATCCTTGCGACCCTGAGCCGCGCTCAGGATACCACGCAGAATATTGATCTCGGTCCAGTCCGGACGGGCGCGATGGAAGAGGCGCCGCAGCCGGCGGCTCAGCTTAGCCGATTGGTCGGGATCGGCGAAGCCGATCTCCACCAGGGTTTGCGACAGATGGGCATGGAAGCCCTCCAGGGCCTCCGCCGTGGCCAGGTCACGGTCCTCCCGCGGCAGGGTCTCGTCCCGCTCCTCGCGATACCTCTGGCGGATTTCGTAGGCAAAGACCTGAGCCGCCGCCCCCAGATTGAGGGAACTGAAATCCGGGTTGGTCGGAATGTGCACCAGGAAGTGGCAGAGGGCCAGTTCCTCGTTGGTGAGGCCGGAACGCTCCCGACCCAGGACCAGGGCCACCGGGCCATCCCGGGCCTCCCCCAGCAAGCGTCGGGCGCACTCGGGAGGTTCGAGTAGGGGCCATTCCACCGCGCGCAACCGGGCACTGGAGCCAATCACCAGTCGGCAGCCGGCGATGGCATCCGCCAGACTGGCGTGGATGCCGGCCTGGGCCAGGAGGTCGTCGGCGCCGGCGGCGCGGGCCATGGCCTCGGCGTCTGGCGGGGTCTTGGGGCGCACCAGGTGGAGTTGACTCAGGCCCATGGTCTTCATGGCGCGGGCGGTAGCGCCCAGATTGCCTGTATGGGTGGTCTCGACCAGCACGAAACGAATGCGATCCAGGAGGGGTTGGCTGTCCATCTTCATAACCGGGAGACTTCAGAAGAAGATCGCTAAATTGTCAAGCTTTAATGTAATCAGGCTTTCCGGTATCGTGCATAGCCATGCAACCGACACTCACTATTGCCATTCGCGCGGCCCGCGCCGCGGGGCGCATCCTGATGCGCTACCTCGACCGCGTGGACCAGCTTCATATCCAGGCCAAGAGCCAGAATGACTTCGTCACCGAGGTCGATCGGGCCGCCGAGGACGCCATCATCCACGAATTGCGGGCGAAATACCCGGACCACGCCATCCTGGCCGAGGAAAGTGGCGCCCACGGCAAGAGCGACTTCCAGTGGGTCATCGACCCTCTCGACGGAACCACCAATTATCTGCATGGTTTTCCGCAATTTAGCATCTCCATCGCCCTGCGCCATCGGGGGCGCCTGGAATGCGGGATCGTTTACGACCCCCTGCGCGAGGAGATGTTCACGGCCGAGCGGGGGGGTGGCGCCCAGATGAACGACCGTCGCATCCGGGTTGCCAACCGCCTAGGCCTGGAGGGCGCCCTCATCGGCACCGGTTTTCCCTTCCGTGATCAGCGGCAACTGGATACCTATCTGGCCATGTTCCGCACCATGATCCTGAACACCGCCGGCCTGAGACGCCCCGGCTCGGCGGCCCTGGATCTGGCCTACGTCGCCTGCGGGCGCACCGATGGCTTCTGGGAACTGGGTCTGGCGGAATGGGACATGGCCGCGGGCGCCCTGCTGATCAACGAGGCGGGTGGTACCGTCACCGATCTGGCCGGCGGTGACCGCTATTTCCAGACCGGCAACATCATCGGCGGGAATCTAAAATTGCACCGGGCCCTACGGGAGGCCCTGCAACCCCATCTGAGCCCCTCCCTCTCGGCCTGATCCCCGGAAAAATCCGACCCGGTCATTACGGCGGGATCAGCTCTCCGGAATGATCAGCACCTGACCAACCTGCAGACTGCCGTCCTCTAGCCGATTCAGGCTCCGCAGCGAGGAGACGCTCACCGCGTATTGCTTGGCGATCCGTCCCAGGGTGTCACCCTTGCCAATCACATGCTGGCGACCGCCGCCCTTGCTGGCCCAGCGGGTGCCGGGTGGTGGATGGTTGGCGAAGTACTCCTTGATCCCCTCCATCATGGCGCCCGCGAGCTTGGCCTGGTAATCCGGGCTATTCAACCGTTTTTCTTCTTCCGGATTGGTGATGAAGGCCGTTTCCACCAACATGGAGGGGATGTCCGGGGCCTTGAGGACGGCAAATCCCGCCTTTTGCACCTTGCCGTGATGCACAACCCCGACCTGACTGAGATTGGCAAGTACCGCCTGGGCCGCCAGGTTACTGAACTCCAGGGTCCCGCTCTTGGACATCTCCCAGAGGAGCTTGGACAATTCCGGGGCCTTGTCCACCGCATTGACGCCCCCGATGCGGTCCGCATTGTTCTCCTTTTCGGCGAGCCACTTGGCCTGGGTGCTGGTGGCCCCGTCCTTGGAGAGGACAAAAACCGAGGAGCCCGACGCGTCCTGATCCTGTTGATTGGCATCGGCATGGATGGAGACGAAGAGATCGGCGTCGTATTGGCGTCCCAGTTCGATCCGCTTGTAAAGGCCCAGGTAGTAATCGCCGTCCCGCACCAAGTGGGCGCGCATCCCGGTCTCCCGATTGATCAGGTTCGCCAACTTGCGAGCGATGGCCAGAGTGATGTCCTTTTCCGGGGTGCCATTGACGCCGATGGCCCCCGGGTCCTCGCCCCCATGCCCCGCATCAATAGCGACAATGAGATCGCGCGGGCCATTAGCGGCGGGCTTGGCGGTTGCCGGGGATGACCCCGCCGCCGGGAGGACGCCGACCTTGGACGCCATGTCCACTACCAGTCGATGGCCGTAACGTTCGTTAGGCTCTAGAACAAAGCTCTTGGCGCGCACGCCCTGCTTGAGATCGATGACGATGCGCAGTTGGCCGTTCGCGAGCACACCGCTGCGTACGCCCTTGACCAGCCGATCCTCGGGCTCCGCCAGCGGCAGCTTGCCGGTCACCCGGCCCTCGGGGATATCGATGATGAGCCGGTCCGGAGCCGAGACCGGGAAGATCTTGTGCTCGATGGCAGCGTCCGCGTCGATCACCAACTGCGTCTGGTCGGGCGCGATCCAGAGCCGCGCCCCCCGGATTTCCACGGGAGCGGCCAAGGCGGACAAGGGCAGCAGGAGCAGGAAAAAGGCAATCAGTCTCGACATCGCAAACCAAAAATTCAGCATTTACCCAGGGAAGCAGGTTTTCATAAAGATAGCACCAGCGCCCCTTGCCAACCAAACCAATCCCTTAATCCGCTGTTAGGGTGAGGGCCTCATCCGCCAATCCAGGAGCTGCCGCCAAGGCCTTGAGCAGTTCCGCGCCCGCCGGGCTGCGGGGCATCAAATCCAAGGCCCGACCTGGGCCGCGATAGTCGAGCCGGATCTCCAGGTCCGGCGGTGGCAGGGCGCCGCCACCCCTTTGGGGCCATTCGACGAAGAGGACGCTATCCCGATCCAGGAGATCGCGCAAACCCAGGTATTCCAGTTCCTCCGGGTCGCCCAGCCGATAGAGGTCCAGGTGGTAAAGGCGCAGGGAACCCAGGTCGTAAGGCTCCAGCAAGGTGTAGGTGGGGCTGCGCACCGCGCCAAGATGACCAAGCCCGCGCAGGATGCCGCGGGTGAGGGTGGTCTTGCCCGTGCCCAGGTCCCCCTCCAGATAGACGATCAGAGGGGGGCGCAGCAGGGGGGCCAGCTTGCCGCCCAAGGCCTCCTGAGAGGCCTCGCCCTGAATGGTGAGCTTCATGGCCGGGTCACCGCCGCATTGAGGGTGGGGCGTATAGCCGCGATCAGGTCCGTCGCCAGCAGCCCTTGCTCGCCCTCCGCCGCCGCCCTGTCGCCCGCCGCCGCGTGCAGGCAGACCGCCGCCTCCGCCGCCTGCTCGGGATCGAAACCCCGCCCCAGCAAGGCGGCCATCATGCCCGTCAGCACATCGCCGCTCCCCCCGGAGGCCATGCCGGGATTGCCCTGGGAACAGACGCCCGGCGGACGCCGGGAGGGACCCAGCACCAGGGTCCCCGCGCCCTTGAGGACGATGGTCCCCCCATATAGGTCTTGCAGCTGACGGAGGGCGGAGAAGCGATCCGCCTGGACCTCGGCTGCAGTAGAGCCCAGCAGCCGCGCCGCCTCGCCAGGGTGTGGCGTCAGCACCCAATCGTCGCGACGCAGCCGCGCCTCGGCCAGCCAGTTTAGGGCATCCGCATCCATCACCAGGGGCTTGCCCGCCGCCAGCACCTGCTCGATGAGACCGACACCCCAGGGTTCCCGACCGAGGCCCGGGCCAATGGCCACCGCGCTGGCCCGCTCCAACAGGGGGGACAACTCCTTCGGATCAGCGATACCCCGGACCATGAGCTCCGGACGACCGGTGTTGAGATGGGCGGCATGAGCCGGATGCGTCGCTACCGAGACCAGCCCCGCGCCGGCCCGCAGGGCCCCCTCCCCCGCCAGCCGCGCCGCGCCACTGAAACCGGGGGCGCCCCCCACCACCAGCACATGACCAAAATCACCCTTGTGGGCGTCGCGACGCCGGGGAGCTACCTGGTCCGACACCTTGGCCCAATCGAGGCGCCGGGCAGCCAGGATCTCGCGGGCGTAGATGACCGCCGGCACCCCCAGGCCGTCGAAATAGAGTTCTCCGCGGCAATCGGGCCCGGCGCCGGTAAAAAGCCCCTGCTTGAGTCCGATGAAAGACAGGGTGACCGCGGCCCGGATGGCCGTGCCCAGCACCCGGCCGGTATCGGCGTGCAACCCGGTGGGGATATCGATTGCGAGGACCGGGGCGCGCTGGGCGTTAACCGCCGCCACCGCCCGCGCCCACTCACCCGCGACCGGCCGCTCGAGACCGATGCCGAGGAGGGCGTCCACGATGACATCCGAGCGCCGGGGCAACTCCCGGAAGGCCTCCAGCCTGCCGCCCATCCCCAGCCAAGCCTCCCGCATCCCCTGGGCATCCGCCCCCAACTGGCTGACATCGCCTAATTGGAGCAGGGTCACGTCCAGGCCATCCGCGCGGGCGAGACGAGCCAGCACATAGCCATCGCCGCCATTATTGCCCGCCCCGCAGAGCAGGGTGATCCGTCGTGCCTCGGGCCATCTGGCCCGCAACCGTTGATAGGCCGCCTCCCCGGCCCGGGCCATCAAGGCCCCGCCGGGCATACCGCTGGCAATGGCCGCCTGGTCGAGGGCCCGGACCTGCGCGGCGGTATAGAGGGCATAGGGCAGGGAGTCGCTGGGCGGCAGGGGGCGTGACATGGTGGGTTATCCCAATTAGGGTGAGGCGCCGGTTGGCGAATTCGCGATCCAGAACCCGCGCATCCGGCAGGAAACCGGCCCCGGAAGGTTAGCAAACCCCGCCCAGGGGTGCCACCCGCGGCTGGGCACTGGCTTGACCGCCCCGCCGATTGGGTTTCCAATGTGGCCCATGATCACCGCCGCCCTCCTTGTCCTCGCCGCCTACCTGCTGGGCTCGGTCTCCAGCGCCATCATCGTCTGTCGTTTGATGGACTTGCCGGACCCGCGCACCCAGGGCTCGAACAACCCCGGCGCCACCAACGTGCTGCGGATTGGCGGCAAGAAGGCGGCCGCCATCACCCTGCTGGGCGACAGCCTTAAGGGCCTGATCCCCCTCCTGGTAGGCCATGCCCTGGGGCTCGGCACCCCCGCGCTGGCGGCGGTGGGGCTCGCGGCCTTCCTTGGCCACCTCTTCCCCGTCTTTTTCGGGTTCCGCGGTGGCAAGGGCGTGGCCACCGCCCTCGGCGTCCAGTTTGGCCTCTACTGGCCGGTGGGCCTCGCCGTGGCGGCCATCTGGCTGTTCGTCGCCAAGGTATTGAAGATCTCCTCCCTCTCCGCCCTCATCTCCATGGCGCTCGCCCCCTTCATCCTCTGGGTGCTCTGGGACGACCCCTGGCTCATCGCCATGCAGATCCTGATCAGCCTGATCCTCTTCTGGCGTCATAAAAGCAACATCCAGAATATGCTCTCGGGGGCCGAGGACCGGATCGGCACCGAAGAAAAGGGCTCGGATTAAGGCCCTCCCCCTTCACACGTCTCCCGGCTAGCCCTGCCCGCTCGGCGGCAGGACCACCCGCCTCACAGCGGAGCCAGTCCCGCCATATCCCAACGCGCCCGCGGGGCGAAGGACAGGGGTTCGGTTTGCCCCGCCTGGAGCCGATGCCAGCCCGCGAAGGCGATCATGGCCCCATTGTCCGTACAAAAGGCTGGACGGGGATAGAAGGCCCGCGCGCCCTCCTTGACCAAGGCCCCGTCCATGGTGGCGCGCAGCCGCCGGTTGGCACTGACGCCACCCGCCAGGACCAGGCGCGGGAAGCCGGTCTGACGCACCGCCCGCCGGCACTTGATCGCCAGGGTATCCACAACCGCCTCCTCGAAGGCCCGGGCGATATCGGCCCGGGTCTGCTCCCGGTCGGTGCGCGCCGCCTGTTCTTCGCGCCAGGTGTTGAGGGCGAAGGTCTTGAGCCCGCTAAAGCTAAAATCCAGGCCGGGCCTGTCGGTCATGGGCCGGGGAAAGCGGTAACGCCCCGGATCGCCCTGCTCCGCCAGCGCCGCCAGGGCCGGGCCCCCGGGGTAAGGCAGCCCGAGGAGCTTGGCGGTCTTGTCGAAGGCCTCGCCCGCGGCATCATCCAGGGACTCGCCCAGCAGCTGGTAGCGGCCAATGCCCGCCACCGCCACCAACTGGGTGTGACCGCCAGAGACCAGCAGGGCCACGAAGGGAAACTCCGGCGCGGGTTCCTCCAGCAAGGGGGCCAGCAGATGGCCCTCCATATGATGCACCCCAATCGCCGGCACTCCCCAGGCCCAGGCCAGACTTCGACCCAGCGCCGCCCCCACCATCAGGGCCCCGATCAGGCCCGGGCCGGCGGTGAAGGCCACCCCGTCGATATCCGGCTTGGCCAGACCCGCCTCGTCCAGCACCTGCCGAATCATGGGCAGGGTCTTGCGCACATGATCACGGGAGGCCAATTCTGGCACCACCCCGCCATAGCGGGCGTGTATCTCGATCTGGCTATAGACGGCATGGGCCAGCATGCCGCGCCCACCCTGATAGATGGCGACCCCGGTTTCGTCGCAGGAGGTTTCGATACCTAATACCCGCATGGCTGTCACCTGGCCCTGGCAAGAGAGGTAAAGGAGTCATGGTAAGGCTATTTGGCCCCAGGGCGCGAATGGGCTTTGCATGTCCCCGTTCCGATCAGTTAGAATTTCGCGTCTTTCCAAATCCTCAGCTCTAGCGAGCCCTAACCAGAAAACGACAGGATAAATGTTTTATGCCCAGCGTCCGCGTTAAGGAAAATGAACCCTTTGAAGTTGCCATGCGCCGCTTCAAGCGCTCCTGCGAGAAGGCCGGAGTCCTGGCCGAGGTCCGCCGTCGTGAGTTTTACGAGAAGCCCACCTCCGAGCGCAAGCGTCGCAAGGCCGCCGCGGTCAAGCGTCACCACAAGAAGTTGCAGCGCGAAACCCGCCGCTGGGAACGCACCTTTTAAGTCAATCTCTTAGATCCCCAACCTCGCCCAGTTTCCGTTTCGATCCAGAAGCCCAACGCCATGCTCAAGCAGCGCCTCGTCGAGGACATGAAGACCGCCATGAAGGCGGGCGAAAAGCGTCGGCTGGGCGTCATTCGGCTCATCAACGCCGCAATCAAGCAACGCGAGGTGGACGAGCGGATCGAACTGGACGACATTCAGGTGCTCGCGGTGCTGGACAAGATGCTCAAGCAGCGCCGCGACTCCATCACCCAATACGAGGCGGCCAAGCGCGAGGATTTGGCGGAGCAAGAGCGCTACGAAATTGGCGTCTGCCAGGAATACCTGCCCACGGCCCTGACCACTGACGAAATCGCCGCCCTGATCGAGGACGCCGTCGTCGCTTCGGGCGCCGTCTCCCTTAAGGACATGGGCAAGGTCATGGCCCTCCTCAAGCCCCAGGTCCAGGGCCGGGCCGACGTCGGCGCCGTCAGCGCCCTGGTCAAGCAGCGCCTGGGCTCCTGAAGCTACACCCCGTCCTTCCGGGGGCCAGCCTTCCCCCTTCTGCTCGCTGATTCCCATGGCTGGCAGAATCCCTCACGAATTTATTGATGAACTCATCGCGCGTAGCGATATCGTCGAGCTGATCAACCGGCGAGTACCGCTGCGCAAGGCCGGCAAGGATTACCAGGCTTGTTGCCCCTTCCACGACGAGAAGACCCCCTCCTTCACCGTCAGTGCCGACAAGCGGTTCTATCACTGCTTCGGCTGCGGAGCACACGGCACCGCCATCGGCTTCCTCATGGAGTTCGAGCACCAGGAGTTCCGCGAGGCCGTGGAGGAATTGGCGCGCGCCGCCGGCTTGGAGGTTCCCGTCGAGGGGGGCGCCGCCCCGCTCAAAGGCCCCGACACCCGCTCTCTTTATGCCGTCATGGAGCAGGCCGCCCAGCTTTACCAACAGCAACTGCGCCATCACCCCCGGGCCGGACGGGTGGTCGACTACCTCAAGGGGCGCGGCCTGAGCGGAAAGATCGCCCTGGCGTTCGGACTGGGCTATGCCCCGCCCGACTGGGATTTCCTCCTCTGCCGCCTGGGCCGCACCGAACAAGAGCGCCAACACCTGATTTTGGCGGGGCTAGTCATCGATCAGGATGGCAAGATCTACGACCGCTTCCGCGACCGCGTGGTCTTTCCCATCCGCGACCGCCGGGGGCGGGTCATCGGCTTGGGAGGCCGGATCCTGGGCGATGGCAAGCCCAAATACCTGAATTCCCCCGAGACACCCATCTTCCACAAGGGCCGGGAGCTTTATGGCCTGCACGAGGCCCTCAAGGTTCACCGTCAGCCCGAGCGCCTGCTGGTTGTGGAGGGCTACCTGGATGTCATCGCCCTGGCCCAGTTTGGCATCGACTATGCCGTGGCGACCCTGGGTACCGCCACCACCCCGGAGCACCTGCGCCTGCTGCTCCCCCAGGCACCGGAACTCGTCTTCTGCTTCGATGGCGACCGCGCCGGCCGCGAGGCCGCCTGGAAGGCGCTGGAGACCTGCCTGCCTCAGGCCAACGGCCAACAGGAGATCCGTTTCCTCTTTCTACCCGAAGGCGAGGACCCGGATACCCTGGTGCGCCAGGAAGGTCGGGAGGCCTTCGAAGAGCGTATTCGCCAGGCCTCGCCCCTCTCCGACTTTCTCTTCGAGCAGTTATCCAAGGGCATTGACCTCGCCAGCCTTGACGGTCGCGCCCGCCTGGGCTCCCGCGTTACACCCCTGCTGGCACGTCTGCCCCCGGGCCTGCTGCGCGACCTGCTGCGCGACCGCCTGAGCCGTCTCGTGGGCGTCGGCGTCACCCTGCCCCACCTCGATGCCGGCACCGGTCGCCGCCCCCCCGGGGCTGGCGCCGCCAGCCGCCGCCGGGCGGGCGCCAACTCCGGCCGCCGTCCCGCCACCAGCCCGCTCCGCCTCGCCATCGCCCTGCTGATCCAACACCCGGAACTGGCCAGCGCCCTGACCGGCCTCGGCGAGGATTGGCACCATCTGGACAACCCCGGCATCCGGCTGCTGGAGCGGATAGCCACCACCCTCGCGACTCAATCCGTCCTGAGTAGCGCCGCCCTGCTGGAGCGCTGGCGAGAGGAAGAGGACTTCAAAATCCTGATTCAACTGTCCGATCCCCGCCTGCTGGCCCACATCCCGACCGAGGGCCTGGAGCCCGAACTCACCGGCGCCATCCAGCGCATCAACCAGGAGGCCCTCACCACCCGCAGCGGCAACCTCTTCAACCGCGCCAGCCCCGGCGACTGGACCGAGGAGGAAAAGGCCGCCCTGCGCCAGGCCGTTCAGCCGACTCAAGGCTAGTCGAGGATCCGTGGGGTCGCGATCGGCCGTCGCCCAGGTTCGGCCCCCCCACCAGAGCCTAAATCATCTTTCCCGCCAAACAAGTTCGCCGAGAGACTTGGAAAATCGCCCCGAACGTCTATTTTAAGTGCATCGGATGGAGGCCCGTTGTCACCAACGCCTTCACCACCTGTCCGGGCCCCGAGACCCTGATATTTGGCTGGTGATGATGAGTTGGATTCTGTTATGCTTTTCGGCTGACTTTTTGGCCCCATCCCAGCGACCAAAACCTCTAGCCTCCCCCCAAACCCAGGGTGCCCCGCATGGATCAACAGCAGCAGCAACAATCACAGCTGAAGCAACTGATAACGAGAGGCAAGGAGCAGGGCTATCTGACCTACTCCGAGGTCAACGACCATCTGCCAGAGGGCATCGTCGAGCCCGAGCAGATCGAAGACATCGTCCGCATGATCAACGACATGGGGATCGAAGTGCACGAGACCGCGCCCGCGGAACTCGACTCGACCCTCAGCGACTCGGCCGTCTCCGATGACGACGCCGCCGAGGCCGCCGCCGCCGCGCTGGCTAGCGTCGATTCCGAATTCGGCCGCACCACCGATCCCGTCCGCATGTATATGCGCGAGATGGGCACCGTCGAGTTGCTGACCCGCGAAGGCGAACTCAAGATCGCCAAACGCATCGAGGAAGGCCTGAATCAGGTCCTCGCCGCCCTCTCCATGTACCCGCGCAGCATCGAGCGCCTCCTGGAAATCTTTGACCGCGTCGCCAGGGATGATATGCGGTTGTCCGACGCCATCTCAGGTTTCACGGACACCGAGGAACCTATCCCCGCCCCGGTCGTGGTCGTCGTCGCCCCGCCGCCCGTGGAAGAAGTCCATGCCGAGGAGGAGCATCACGAGGCCGTCGACGAGCATCACGAAGAGGAAACTGAAGAAGTCGCCGCCGCGGATACGGGTCCGGACCCCGAGGAGGTCGCCCGCCGCGTCCAGTTGATGCGCGATCGCTACCTCTACCTCAAGGCGTGCCTGGAACAACACGGACGCATGGATGACCGCACCCGCCATGCTATGGAAGAGGTCTCCGAGGTCTTTCTCCAGTTCAAACTGGTCGCCAATATCTTCCAGGAACTCGCCGAGACCCTGCGTGCCACCATCGAGCGGATTCGCGCCCAGGAGCGCTTCATCATGGGCCTGGCCGTGGAGGCCTCCGGCATGCCGCGCAAGGCCTTCATCGAGACCTTCCCGGAGCACGAGACCAACCCCGATTGGCTCGAAGGGCAACTTACCAGCGGTCAGCCCTACGCCACCACCCTTGCCGGCCATGCCCAGGACATCCGCCGCGCCCAGCGCCGCCTCCAGGAGGTGGAGCGCGAAAACTTCCTCACGGTCAGCGAGATCAAGGAAGTCAATCGCAAAATGTCCATTGGCGAGGCCAAGGCCCGCCGCGCCAAAAAGGAAATGGTCGAGGCCAACCTGCGACTGGTCATCTCCATCGCCAAGAAATATACCAACCGCGGCCTGCAGTTCCTTGATCTCATTCAGGAAGGAAACATCGGCCTCATGAAGGCGGTGGACAAGTTCGAGTACCGGCGCGGCTACAAATTTTCGACCTACGCCACCTGGTGGATTCGCCAGGCCATCACCCGTTCCATCGCCGACCAGGCGCGCACCATCCGCATCCCGGTGCACATGATCGAGACCATCAACAAGCTCAACCGCGTTTCGCGCCAGATGATTCAGGAAATGGGGCGCGAGGCCACTCCCGAGGAGTTGGCGGTCCGCATGGAAATGCCCGAGGACAAGGTGCGCAAGGTCCTCAAGATCGCCAAGGAACCCATCTCCATGGAGACCCCCATTGGCGATGACGAGGATTCCCATCTCGGTGACTTCATCGAGGATTCCGGCGTCGTCTCACCCGTCGAATCCGCCACCATCGAGGGCCTGCGCGAGGCCACCCAAAACATGCTCGCCAGCCTCACCTCCCGCGAGGCCAAGGTCCTGCGCATGCGCTTCGGCATCGACATGAACACCGACCACACCCTGGAAGAGGTCGGCAAGCAATTCGACGTCACCCGCGAACGCATCCGTCAGATCGAGGCCAAGGCCCTGCGGAAACTCCGCCACCCTACTCGCTCCGATAAACTCCGGAGCTTCCTCGACAACGAGGGTTAGGGCAAACGACGATAATTTCCCTTCCAGGGCCGTTAGCTCAGCGGTTAGAGCAGGGGACTCATAATCCCTTGGTCCGGGGTTCAAATCCCTGACGGCCCACCATAAGATTAAAAACTTACGCCAGGCTTACCACCTGGCGTTTATTGTTATTAGGCGGCAGCTATCCATGGAACCGTGAGCGCCGTTTCATCAGCACCGACTTTTGCCAGTCAGATGAACGATGCGCGGCTAGGCCCCAGGCTCGTCGCGTGCCTCTTTAGTAATTCCATTCCTAATACCCCAGCGGCGCCTGACTCAACAGCTCCCGGTACTGCCGCCACTGGGGAACATGCATCTCCACCAGCGCCGCGAATCGCTCGTTGTGATGCCTCTCCAGCAGATGCGCCAACTCATGCACCAGGATGTATTCCAGGCACGGCACCGGCTTCTTGGCCAATTCCAAATTGAACCAGACCCGCCCGGGGGTGGGGTTACAGCTTCCCCATTTGGTCTTCATCCGCTTGATGCCCCAGGCGGCGACCTGCACGCCGAGGAGCGGCTGCCACTTCTCCAGCAAGGGCGGGATCAGCGCCTTGAGCTGCTCGCGATACCAGCGCAGCAGCACCGCCTCCCGCTGCTCGGCGGGGGTACCGGGGCGCACGAAGAGGTCGAGGCTGGCGATACCGCGCAGGGCAACCCGGGGCGGGGCATCCTGCTCATGCACGCGCAGGCGATAACGCCGACCCAGAAAGTAGTGGCTCTCGCCAGTGACCATCTCGCGTTGGGACTGGCGCGGTTGGGCGGCGAACTTGGCCTGCTGCCGCCGGATCCAGCCCAGCTTGTCGATCACCGCCAGCCGCACAGCCTCATCGCTGATCACCAGCGGCGCGGCCACCCGGACCCGGCCATGGGGTGGATAGACACCCAGATGCAGGTTCTTGATGGCCTTGCGCACCACCTCCACCGGGATACCGGCGACGACCAGCCCCAGGCTTTCAGTAGTCACTCTGGTGCCTGGCCAGGTCGAGAATCCGGTCGGTGTCCGCCTCCGAAACGCTGCTTTCGGCAACCTGGTAGGCGCCATGCAGGCCGGGCCGCGCCGCGAGGGCGGCCGCTTCCAGGGCGCCCTTGATCGCCAGCCGCACTCTCTTGGTCTTGAGGGGATGGTCCCGCCAACCGTCCATGCGCGCGGCCTGAATGGCGGCGTCCACCCTCAGGGTCAGCTCAACCTCTCGGTTCAGATTGTTGAACAGCGCCCGCTGCGCTGCCGTCTTGACGGCCGCCGGATAGCCGCCGGACCCCCCACCCGGACGAGTCGCCGCCTGGGTCAGGGCGGCGATCCTG
The DNA here is from genome assembly GCA_044228695.1 of Chromatiaceae bacterium. Lineage (GTDB taxonomy): Bacteria > Pseudomonadota > Gammaproteobacteria > Chromatiales > Chromatiaceae > M0108. The sequence goes on from JBGAUK010000024.1 coordinate 16,641, forward strand.
GCCAGATACTCCTGGTAGCTGACCGCGCCCTTGCGGCGCAGCGCGATCAGCGCATCCAGCAGTTGCGACATCTTGTCGTAATAGGCCGGATCGACCGGCGACTCCTTGATGATCAGCTTGCGGACGTTGTTCTCGATGGTCTCGGCCACCGCTGCCTCGGTCTTCATCAGGCCCTTGAGCTTGGCGTCCGCCGCCTCCGGCCCGCGCTCGACGATCAACTGGATCAGACTCATGTCGTCGAAGGCCGAAATCTTCTCACTCTCCTCGGCGCGAATGTAGGTGTCGATCAGGTGGCGCATGTCCGGCTCATACGCCTTGAGGTCGATGTAGTCGCTGCTGTTGAGCCGCACCGCGTCGCGCAGCTTGCTGTAGTGATCCACCTCGGCCTTGATCTTGCCGATGTCATCCGGCGCATAGCCCGCCTTGGCGAGTTCACTGGCGATGCTGGCGTAGGCCCGCACCAGGGCCGCCACATACTTGTACAGCTTCAGCCGCTTGGGTTCGTTGTCCTTCAATTGTTCGGCATTACCCGAATCCTGGGCGCAAAAGTAATGAAAGTAATCCTCATTTGCCCGGGGCGCGGCCACGGGTTCGCACAGCGCCTTGACCGCCTCGCGGGCCTCTTCCAGATCCTCCCGCGCCTTGTCCAGCCGGTTCTCCAGCAGCCCCTTCACGTCGGCCTGATCGTAACCATCCAGCGCGCCGCTGGTGTAGTCCTGGACCGCCCCCTCCAGACTCTTGAACAGATCCTTGTAGTCGATGATGTAGCCGTATTCCTTGTCGTCACCATCCAGCCGGTTGACGCGGCAGATGGCCTGAAAGAGGCCGTGGTCGCGCATCTGCTTGTCGATGTAGAGGTAGGTGGCCGATGGCGCGTCGAAGCCGGTCAGCAGCTTGTCCACCACGATCAAGAGCTTCATCTGGCCCGGCTCGTCGATGAATTTCTTCTTCACCGCCTGCTCGAACAGCTCCACCTTGCCGATGGCCTGCTGCGCCGGTTCATCGAACCAGTCGGCCAGCATCCGGGCATAGACCTGGTACTTGAGCAGATTGTCCGTCTCCCCCGCGCCGGTGGTCTCGCCCTTGGTGTCGGCAATGCTGGGCGCGTGGCTGGTGACGATGGCGCACTTGCCCTTGAGATCGGTCTTGGCGAACAACTCATAGAACTTGCAGGCCTCGTAGATGCTGCCCGCCACCAGCAGGGCGTTGCCGTGGCCGTCCATCAGCCGCGGCTTGGTCGCCATGTCCAGCAGGATGTCGGCGACGATTTTCGCCAGCCGGTCCTGACTGGACAGCACCCGCCGCAGGGTGCCCCACTTCTGCTTGAGCTGGGCCTTGGCCAGGTCATTCAGCCCCTGGGTCTTGGCCTCGAACCACTGGTCGATCTTGGCGGGGTTGGTCAGCTTCTGGTCGATGTCCCGCGCCTCGTAGCGCAGATCCAGCACCACCCCCTCGCGCACGGCCTGGTCGAACTTATAGGTGTGGATGTAGCGGCCAAAGACCTCGATGCTCTTTTGCTTGTTGGCCTTCAGCAGTGGCGTGCCGGTGAAGCCGATAAAGACGGCGTTCGGCAGCAGCGCCTTCATCGCCTGGTGGAGGTGGCCGGTCTGGGTCCGGTGGCATTCGTCAACGAAGACGTAGAGATCGCCCTTGGCCTTGAAGTTCGGTGGCAACTTCTGGAGCGCGGCGATGAAGGCCTGGGTGGCCTCGTCGCCCGCCGCCTCATCGCCGCCCTGACGACCAAACTTATGCACCAGCGAACAGATCAGCGAATGCTCGGTGCCATTCAGCTTCTCGATCAGGTCGGCGCCGCTCTGGGTGCGGTAAATCTGCTCCTGGACGCCGCGAAACACCTTCTCGATCTGGTCGTCCAGATCGGTCCGGTCGGTGATGATCAGCACCCGCGAGCCGGGGATGTTTTCCCGAATCCACTTGGCCAGCCACACCATGGTCAGCGACTTGCCGCTGCCCTGGGTATGCCAGAGGATGCCGCCCTCGCGGCGGAGGATGAAGGCTTGCGCGGCCTTCACCCCGAAATACTGGTTCTGGCGGCACAGCTTCTTGAAGCCGGCATCGAACGCCACGAAGTCGTGGATCAGTTCCAGCAGCCGCGCTTTTTCGCACACCTGCAGCAACTGGCGGTCGAGCAGGTTGGGCTCATGGGCCACCGGCCCGCCGTCCTCCACCCAGCGCCGCCAATACTTTTCCGGCGTCTCGATGGTGGCATAGCGCAAGCCCTCGCTATCATTGCCCGCCAGCAGCCACTGCTGGGTCGAGAAGAAGGGCTGGATGAATGCCTTCTTTTGATTATCCAGATGCTGGCGGATGCCCTCGGCCACCGACACGGTGGAGCGTTTCAGCTCCAGCATGCCCAGCGCGATGCCGTTGAGGTAGATCACCAGGTCCGGGCGCTTGGTGCTGGCCTTGGCCGCATTGGCCAGATCGGCCCCCTTCACCGTCACCTCCTCGGCAATGGCGAAGTCATTGTTCTCCGGATGCTGCCAGTCGATCAGCCAGACGGTGACCCGGTTCTCGCCCGCGCCGGGTTGCACCTTGACGCCATAGCGCAGCAGGTCATAGACGTCCTTGTTGCGGTCGTAGAGGCTCTTGCTGGTATCCGTCGCCACCTTATTCAGCTCATGCAGCGCCCGGTTGATGAGGAAATCGCTGACGCCTTGCCGGGTCAGCCAGCGGCGTAGCAGCGCCACATCGATGTTGTGGTTGTCGAGGTCGCAGCGGTCACCCAGGTAATCGTAGCCCAGCCGTTCCCGGAACAGGGTGACGACGCGGGCCTGGGTGCGCTTTTCGATTTGGCCGACGGTACTCATGTTATTTCCATCTCCGTAGCGCCCATCCTGTCCCACGCCGCCGTTTTTTCAGACCCATTGGGGCCAGCGAACATGCGCGGACGGGGAATTTCAATCACAGCATCACCCGCTTTTCACCCAGGGTCACGGGGCTTGGCGGGGTGATGGTTTTGACAACCTTGCGCGTACCGTCGGGGAACACTTCGTAGATCACGCCGTTATCGCTCTCTAGCACGCTGTTGCCCGATGCGAGCGCCTGCCAATAAGCCTGGGTCACGGCGGACTCAGCTAGTTCCGGGATGTGTTCTTCGAGAAACCGCATGGTCTGTTCGGGTGTGCTCATGATGTGCTCCTTGGCGTTGTTCATACGAGGCGAATCCTTCCGGTCAGCAGTTCCTGCATCATGCCCTGCTTGAGGGCGCGGGTCTTGTCGCGGCGGGTTTCGAGGGCGGTGAGTTCGGCGTCCATATCGGAGAGAACGGTGGCGATGGCGGTTTGTTCTTCCAATGAACTCAAGAGAAACGTAATGGCTTTCAAGTCACCCAGTGAAATGCCCTTTACTGTGCTCCCGCTACCCAATTCATCTATGGCCGTGGCGTTACTCTCAAACCAGTAATACAGGAACTTCGTGCTGACGTTGATTTTCGGGAATAACGACTTGAGGTCTTGGTTTATGCTGACATCTACCTCGTAAATCACTGCCTTGCCCAACGCCATACGGGTTGAGGTAATAAGTGTTCCGCTCGGTATCAAGTTAGAGGCACTGTTCTTCAAGCCATCCTGCGTAATCGTTTCTTGTGCCGCTATTGGGCTGAATGTCGCAAAGTCCTTTACGGTCACCCAAGGAATCTCGCCGCCCCAATAGTTTGCGTTTGATCGGCTTGGAGTGCCCCCGCCAACAATTTTTTCCAACACATCCCCCAGCCGCTTCACCTCCCACTCCCCGCTAAACCCAGGCAGGCGGGTCTGGCCGGTGAGGAGTTGCTGCATGGCGGCCTGTTTGAGGTCGCGCTTCTTGGCGATGAGCTGGTCGAGCTTGGCGAGCAGGGCATCCACATCCGACAGCGCGGCGGCAATGGCGCGTTGTTCGGCAATGGTAGGCGGTAGTGCGATTAGCAGCTTCTTTAAATTGTCTTGATTTATGTTTGTGTTGGCACTGACTGAGCTCGCTCCGATTAGCTTGCTCCTGAAAGCTGCCGAGTAGAAGCAATGTCGCTTGAAGCCAATATCAAGAAAACCACCGTCACGAAAACGAATAAGGAAGCCTGAATAGACCGTTTGCGGGAGGTCTGCCTCGACAACCGCTGTCAAACCGACTCCCGATGGCTTTACTGAAGACCTGATAAAAATTACATCGCCGCATTTGAGATCGTATGTTTTCTGTTCTATCCCGCTTGTGTCGACAAGACCAAGAGCCTCACCGGATACAATACTACTCACTCCAAAGACATCCATCAGATTAACGAAGGGCGATCCATGACCAAACGCTTCATTGCCTTTGTTGATACCGTTCTTAAAGTGCCCAAGCACACTTAATGGGACTGCACTCCAATCTTCAGGTATCACCCCCACCTGGGTCTGCTTGTACCCCGCCGGAATCACGCTCATTGCAGCAGGCTCCCCCAAAAAGTCGGCGCTGGCGAGACAGCAATAGGTGACAGCTGGTTCATGCTTCTCCTTCCCACATAAGTGTCCTCCCGCCTCATAACGCCTCCCCCCCTTCATTCAGGATATTCAGGTAGGCGTCGTAGACGAATACCCGGTTGCGGCGCTGGCCGGTGAGTTCGCGGGCGATGCCCAGGTCCAGCAGGGTCAGCATGGCTTTGGCGGCGGTGGGGAAGCTGATGCCGGCTTGCTGGCCCATCCGGCCCAGGGTGGACAGGGGGCGCTCGCGCAGTGCTTCGAGTAGGCGCAGGACAGTGGCCGCGCCGCGTCCGCCCACCTGGACCCGTTGGCTGTCCCGTTGGAACAGGTGCACCAGACGGCGGGCGGTTTGCACGACGCCAGTGGCGGTTTGCTCGACGCCTTCCAGAAAGAAATCGACCCAGGCCTCCCAGTCGCCGCTGGTACCCCCCCGGTCCAGCAGTTCGTAATAGCGGGCGCGATGCTGCTTGAAGTAGAGGCTGAGGTAAAGCAGCGGCTGGGCCAGCGCGCCGCCCTGGTGCAGCAGCAGGGGGATGAGCAGACGCGGCCATTGCCGTCCAGGAAGGGGTGGATGGTCTCGAACTGGACATGGACCAGCGCCGCTTTCAGCAGCACCGGCAGTTTGGCCGTTTCACCGTGGATGAAGGCTTCTAGCGCCGCCATGCAGGGTTCGACCTCCTGCGGTGGCGGCGGTACGAAGCGGGCGTTGCCAGGGCGGGTGCCGCCGATCCAGTTCTGACTGCGGCGGAACTCGCCGGGGGCCTGGTCCGCGCCGCGCCCGCGCGCCATCAAGTGCTCGTGCATCTCGCGTAACAGGCGGTTGCACAGGGGAAACCCTTCGCGCAGACGGGCCATGCCGTGTTGTAGCGCGGCGACGTAGTTGGAGACTTCCACCACGTCGTCAAAGGGCACGCCGGGCATTTCGTCCAACTCGAACAGCAGCAGGTCGGACAGGGAGGACTGGGTGCCCTCGATCTGCGACGACAGCACGGCTTCGCGCCGCACATAGGCATAGAGGAACAGCTGCGGATCGGGCAGCAGCAGGGCGATGCTGTCGAGCCGGCCCAGCGCCAGGGTGGCCTGTTCCAGGGCCGCCTGCCGCGCTCCGTCCAGATCCAGCGGCGGCACGGGCGGCAACGGGTCGGGCACAAAGGCGCGGACGGTTTCTCCACCGGCCAGGCTGGCGACATAACGACCGGGAGCGTCACGAAGCATGGTGATCGATCCTTTAATAAGATTTCGCGTTATTAAAGCGAATGGCGATTTCTTTAATAAGCGCCCAGGGCCGGAGGGCAATGAGCAATCCCCTGGTCGGCCATCAGGGTGAAGGCATCGCACTGATGCAAGGCGTTGCCGCGGGCCCTCATCACCAACTGAACCCCATCCGTTTCAGGTGCTCATCGACGCGGGCGGCAAGCGTCTCCACCTCCGCCGCGAGCCGAGGCAGCGGCGTGGCATAGCGTTCGGCCAGTTGCCGGATGCGGCCGGTCAACGCCTGGCTGACGCGATCCAGTTCGCCCTGGACGCTGGCGCTCAGGGCGGCGAGCCACTTGTCCTCCACCACCAGGGTCTTGATCTCGGCCTCGGTGAGCTTGGCGTATTGGGCGGTGACCCGGGCATCGAGCGCCTTCCGGGCGTCCCTCACCGCCTTGCCGGCGGCTGCTTCCCGGTCGATCAGATTGGCGTAGGTATTGAGTAGCTGGCGCTCGTCGGCGGCCTCCGGGTCGCGTCTGATCGCGGTCTGCCGCGCCTTGACGCTGATCTTGGTCAGCTTGCCCTTGTCGTTCTTGGCCTCATTCAGCAGGCCCTCCTCGCCGCCGTGTTCCTCGTCCAACTCCTCCATCTGGCGGCCGATGGCGTCGCGCTCGGCTTCCTGGTACTCGATGGCGGCCTGCTCGGCGGCGAAATAGCGGGCGACGATCAGGGCGGGCGGGATCAGGTCGGTGTTGGGCTTGCCGTCTGGCAGGGCTTCCCAGCCGTCGCTGGCGATCATCCAGGCGTCGTCCTGGAGGGTTTCGGCCCAGTAGTCCAGCAGGTGCTGATAGACGCCGTAGGGATCGATGAGGGAGGCGATGGCCTCGTGACCGCGGAAGGTTTTCAGCAGGCTTTCGGCGAGGGTCTCGATCAGCGCCTTGGGGCGGTCACCGGGTTGGATGCCGGTGAGCCGCGGGGTGTTGGCGGCTTGCCAGCCCGCGAACAGCCGCGTCACCCTCTGGTTGAAGGCGGTAAATTCAGGGTGGGCGAAGATGGCGGCCTTGACCTGGCTGGCTTCGACCTTGGGCTGGCTGTAGCCGCCAGCCCCCTCCCCCGGCCCCTCGCCCCGGCGGAGCGGGGCGAAAAGCTGCTGGCGTAGGGTGGGAAACACCCGCCAGTAGGCGGCCAGGCCGTCGATGTCGGCGTCGGGGATGCCGCCCTTGAGGTGCGCCGCGATGTCCTGGGTATCTTCCGGCTCGGTGCTGTCGATGTAGCGCGGCAGGTTGAGGTTGAAGTCGTTGGCCTCGATCTCGGCCAGCGGCACCAGGCGGGCATACTTGGGGGTTGCCAACTGGCGGGTGAAGGTATCGACGATCTTGTGGATGTCCCGCGCCCGCAGCCGATTCTTGTTGCCGTCCTTGATGAAGCCCTTGCTGGCATCGACCATGAAGATGCCCTTGCGGCCGGCCGCGCCTTCCTTGTCCAGCACCAGGATGCAGGCGGGAATGCCGGTGCCATAGAAGAGGTTGGCGGGCAGGCCGATGATGCCCTTGATGAAGCCGCGCCGGACCAGGTTCTTGCGGATCACCGCCTCGGCGCCGCCCCGGAACAGCACGCCATGGGGGTGGATGACCGCGCCCTTGCCGCTGCTCTTAAGCGAGGTGAGGATGTGCAGCAGGAAGGCGTAATCGCCGTTCTTGACCGGGGGGATGCCGTAGTCGAACCGGCCATAGCGGTCGTTGGCCGGGTCGAGGCCGCTGGTCCAGGACTTGACCGAGAAGGGGAAATTGGCGACCACGAAGTCGAAGGTCTTGAGGCCGCCAGTGGTCTGCTTGAAGTGGGGGTGCGAGAGGGTGTTGTCCTGCCAGATCTCCGCCGTCGGGCAGTCGTGCAGCACCATGTTCATGCGCGCCAGCGCCGAGGTGGCGTTGTCCATCTCCTGCCCGTACAGGGCCAGGTCCAGCCCGGTGCGGTTCTTGGCCTCGTCGTGGGCTTTGAGCAACAGGGAACCGGAACCGCAGGTCGGGTCGTAAATGCTCTGTCCGGCATGGCTGGCCTTGCCCAGGTCGATGACCATGGACATGATGCGGGAGACCTCCGCCGGGGTGTAGAACTGGCCCTTGCTCTTGCCGGACTCGGTGGCGAAGTGGCGCATCAGGTATTCGTAGGCGTCGCCCAACAGGTCGTCGCCCTCGGCGCGATTGCCGCCGAAATCCAGCCCCTCGAAGATGGCCACCAGCTTGGTCAGCCGCTGGACCATGGCATCGGCCTTGCCCAGCTTTTCCTCGTCGTTGAAGTCGGCGACGTTGATGGCGCCCTTGAGGCTGTCGTTAGCGTCGGCCAGGCGGCCGATGATCTTGTTGATGCGGTCACCGATCTCCTTGCTGCCCTTGGCCGCCACCATGTCGGCAAAGCCACCGCCCGCGGGTACCTCGATCAAGGCGCTGGGATCGCCGGCGTACTTGTCGGAGACGTATTTGACGAACAGCAGGATGAGGACGTAATCCTTGTACTGGCTGGCATCCATGCCCCCGCGCAACTCGTCGCAGGATTTCCAGAGGGAGGAATAGAGTTCGGATTTTTTGAGGGCCATGAGGAGTTGGGGTCGCCGTTTGATGCCGATGGGCACAGCGTGCGACTTTACCGCATGGATGGCGGCGGACATAGGGCGATCTAAGCAAGGCCTGGCAATCCCGGGGATCTATCGGTGGGTGCTTGAGGCCGCTTGGCTCTCACCCAGATTTGGGCTCGGGCAAGCCGATTCTTGGCTTTCCGCCCTCTCCGCTCAAATCGCCAGGCGGTCCGGGATATCTACCCAGCGCTGATCACACTATGGCATCCAGCGGGAGGGTCGGGTGGCGGCGGGCGGGGGTGTCGACAGCAGGGATGCTGTCGCCAAGCCTACAGGGATGTATTCACGGCGTCCCCCGCCCGACGTCACCCGGCCCGGGATACCGATAACTCAAGGGTGTTTGTATGGTGCACCGGAGGCGAGGATCCGGGTGACGCTGACCACTGATCTCCCGAAATGATATGACGCGAAATAGGGTCGCCGCATCGCCAGCGCGGTTGGTTTAGCCCTTGGTTATGGCCACGGCTCCGATGACGTTCGGGATCGCCTTTTAATATCCTATATTGGGTGTGGATTTGTCTTGACAGAAGGGTCCACCTCAGCGAAAGGTGGTTTTGCTTTGTGGCTGAGCTGCGCTTATTCACCCTGCACACCGCGGGTAGCCCGACTTGACCCCCTCGCTCATGGCTCTGCGTCGAGCAATCGGATGGTGTTGATCGGCAGATAGAGCTTCAAACCATCCCCACGCAGCGGCAGGAACCCGAACCGCCGGTAAAACCCTACTGAATCCGGCTTGCTATCGACTATCACGCATTGCACGCCGATGGTGTCGGCGGCGCGCAGCGCCTGCTGAAGCGCGTGAATCAACAGCCGCGTGCCGATACGCAAACCGGCCGTGCGGGCCCGGCGGTCGCTGGCCAAACGCCCGATCAGCACCGCCGGCACCGGATATTTAGGCAGGCGGCGGGCGAGATCGTCCGGGAGCTCGTCATGACCGAGCGAAGCGGCGGACAGCGTGTAATAGCCCAGCACCCGGCCCGATTCCTCCTCGGCCACGTAGACCCGCGCCAGATGATGACGCAGGCTTTGGCTGGCGTAACGCCGCAGATACTCGTCCAGCCCGTCATGCCCAGAGTCAAAACCGCCTCGGTCATGGCGGCGCGGATCAAAGGCGACAATCTTCATTCCAGACCGGCATCCCGATAGTCAAGCCAGGCGGTACGCAGCGCCTCGTTGGGCTCGGGGGGATGTTCCAAAGTGTCGACAAAACGTTGCCAGTCCTCGGCGTTCAACAGGAAATGCTGGTGGCTTTGCAGGATGTCCCGGGCCTTGTCCATCGCGGCGTTCAGGATGAGCCCGGTGAGGGTGTTGCCGCTGATTTCCGCCGCTTGCATCAGCATCTGCTTGGCGTTGGCGGGCAGGCGGATATCGAAACGTTCGATGCTTTCGGACATGACGGTACTCGATACGGGATATTACCGTACAGACTAGCACCATCAACCCCTAGCGCCAAGCGGACCCCGTCTTTCTCAGTGGGGGTTAAGGATATCCTGTTGGCGGTCGGGTAACGAAGGGACTGTGCCAGTCGGCTACCTCAGGGAATGCCCACCACCTTATGCATCTGCAAGCTCAGCTGCCAGCGGGGATGGGCCAGACAGTAGGCCAGGGCCTGTTGGGTATTCGCGGCCCGATCCGGCCCATCCAGGGGCTGGAGGAAGAAATAGCGGAAGTCGAGCCCGGCAAAGCGTTCCGGGGGGGCCTCCGCTTGGGGATAGACCAGCTTCAACTCATCCCCGGACCGCAGGACCAACTCGGTATCGGCCTTGGGGCTGACACAAATCCAGTCCAGCCCCGGTGGCGCCGGGCGGGTGCCGTTGGTCTCGACGGCGACCTCAAAGCCGCGGGCCTGGAGGGCGGCGATCAGGGGGGCGTCCAGTTGCAGCAGGGGCTCGCCGCCGGTGCAGACGACATAGGGCCGGATGCCGGGGCCAGGGTCGCCGCCCCAGGCGGCCTGGATCCGCTCCGCCAGTTCTTCAGCGCCGGCGAACCGGCCGCCCCCGACCCCGTCGGTACCCCGAAACTCGGTGTCGCAGAAGGTGCAGACCGCTGCGGCCCGGTCCTGTTCGCGCCCGGACCAGAGATTGCAGCCAGCGAAGCGGCAGAAGACCGCCGGCCGGCCGGTCTGGGCGCCCTCCCCTTGCAGGCTGTAGAAGATCTCCTTGATGCTATAGCTCATGCCGGCAGGGCCGGCCCCAACTCACCCCAGCAGAGGCTGACGCCGCAGCCGGGGGTGTCGTAAAGGTCGATGCGGTCCAGTTGAGGGAGCACGGTGGCGATCTCGCCGCGCATCCAGTGCGCCAGGCTGGCGGGGTCGGGGTCCGCCAGCCCGGGGATCTCGTCGAGCCGGTGGTGGTCGAGGCGGCGGTAGACCGGCTGAAAGAGGGCCTTGACGTCGCCGTAGTCCACCGTCCAGCCGAGGACCTGGTCGAGGGGGGAGGTCAGATGCAAACGCAGCAGGTAGCTGTGGCCGTGCAGACGCCGGCGGTTGTCGCCCTGCGGGGCGCGGGCCAGACGCAGGGCGCCCTCAAAGCGCAGTTCCTTCCAGATGCGGTAGTGCTCCCCGTCGAAGTGGCAGCCGGCGGTGGCGGTCTCGTAAACGCTGACCCAGGAGAGGGCCGGCAGGGTGGGCCGGAGGCGGTCCCACAGCCAGTGGGCGAGCAGCTCGCTGGTGGGGTTGGCCAGGCCGGGGATATCGTTGAGACAGGCGTGGTGGAGTTCGGCCTGGAGGGGCGCCCAGCGGTGGGCCAGGTCGTCGAAGTCCAGACCCATGTCCTGGCCCGCCAGGTCCTGGTCGGCGTGGAGGATGACCTCGAAGCCGTGGCCGTGCATGCGCCCGCAGGGGTGGCCCCGGGGGACGTGGGGCAGCCGGTGGGCGGCCTCGAAGCGGAAGCGGTGCCAGAGGTGGCAGTGATCGGCGCCATCCAGCTCCGCCCCTTCGTCGCGGGTGCTCTGGACGCCCACGCTGGTGAGGCCGGGTACCGCGAGCCGGTCGCGCAGCCAGCGGGCGAGGTTTTCGTCGGTGGGCACGGGGAGCTGGTCGTTGAGGTAGCGGTAGTCGAGTCCGGCGACCGCCCTGGTCAGGGCTGACGCCAGGGCGCCGCCCTCGCCCCCGGGGAAGGGCGCCCATCCGCTGGGCAGGGCGGCCCGGACCCGGGCCAGGAAGCTGTGACCGTGGAGGCGCCGGGAGCGGTGCCCGGCGGGCAGGATCGCGACCTGGCGGGCGGCCTCGAAGGGGGCAGTGGCCAGGTAGTGGAGTGGCGCGCTCATCTCAATCACCTCGGACCTGGCCATGCCGGATGAGCAGGGGATCCGGGACCCCGGCCTCGCGGAAGCCCTTGGCCCGCAGTTGGCAGGAGTCGCACTGGCCACAGGGCTGGCCCGCCGCGCCGGGGTCGTAGCAACTGCTGGTGAGGCCGTAGTCGATGCCGAGGGCCAGACCCCGTTGGATGATCTGGCCCTTGGTCAGGGCGATCAGGGGGGCGTGGATGCGTAGCTGCTGGCGCCCCTCGACCCCGGCGGCGGTGGCCAGATTGGCCATCCGCTCGTAAGCGGCCAGGTACTCGGGCCGGCAGTCCGGGTAGCCGGAATAGTCCAGAGCGTTGACGCCGATGAAAAGGTCGCTGGCCCCCAGGACCTCGGCCCAGGCCAAAGCAAAGGACAGGAAGATGGTATTGCGGGCGGGGACGTAGGTGATGGGGATGCCCGCCGCCATCGTCGCCAGCGGTTGGTGCTTGGGCACCGGGATGTCCGCCGTCAGGGCGGAGCCGCCAAAGCGGCGCAGGTCGATGTCGGCGATGAGGTGCTCGGCCACGCCCATGACCGAGGCGACCCGCTGGGCGGATTCCAGTTCGACTAAATGCCGCTGCCCATAACGAAAGGACAGGGCATAGGGGGTGAAGCCCTCGGCCTGGGCGATGGCCAGGGTCGTGGTCGAATCCAGGCCGCCACTTAAGAGTACGACTGCGGGGGGCATGAGGGGGTTTTCCTAAGGTACGCGGCCAAACTGGAGGTGCGGGGCCGGAAATTTGAGCATGGCCTGGCGCGCCGCGCAGGGGCCGGTTTAGTTTTCGGCGAGTTTAGGGGCGGAAGGGGCGACGGGCAAGGCGCGGAGCCCTCCGGATCTGGATACTCGCCGAGGCCCGGGATGTCCGCCGTGTCACAGCCGGCGGCCCGTCGGCGGTTGGCCATTCATGCCGGAGCCCGATCCGTGACGGACTCACCTGAATAGGCTTGCGGGCTAGGGGCTTCGGGATGGCATGCTTGCCGCCAATCCCAAGCCTGCGATATAATCAATTTATGATGTAACATCATCATTTTATGGGTCGTTCGACCTGGTTCCCCCTCTGCCGCGAAGCCGCTCATGGACAAGGCCCCGATCGTCGCATTCGTCGGCTCTTACTTTCCTGCCTGGATCCCCAGTATCTTGCTCGGCATCCTCTGTGGCTTAATGGCCTACCGCCTCTTGTCGCAATTCGCCTTTGCCCGCGAGATTCCGCTGCCGGGCCTCTTCTATACCCTGCTGAGTGGTCTCGCCTCGATGAGCATCTGGCTGTTCCTGTTTGCCCATTCCGGCGCCTGACATGATCCCAGCATTGTCAGACCGCGGGAGCGGATGGCCGAGTCCCATCCGCCGCGATCGCCCGGGCCGCCGGTCCCAGACACCCGCCACCAGACAGACGGCCAGCCTGTGAAACCGCCTTATCTTGGCCGTCTCCTTTTTGTCGTTGTCGCCCTGGCTACCCTTGCCGTCGCTTATCGGTTGGTGGCGACCCTCGCTCTCTCGCCCCGCACATACGACGCCGCCATCGATGCCGACCTGGTCCCCATCTCCTCACCCGTGCCCGGGCGACTGATCGAACTGGCGGTCACTGATAATCAAAAGGTCACCGCCGGGGACTTGCTGTTTCGCATCGACCCGGAGACCTATCGGCTGGAATTGGGCCAAGCCGAGGCCGAGCTAGCGGTGGTCGAGGCCACCCTCGCCGACCAGCGGCGCCTGCGGGAAGCGGAGCGGGCCAATGCCACCGTGGCGCAAGACCAGGTGCGGCGCGCCCAGTCTAATCTGGATCTGGCAAGACGCACGGCCGAACGTTTAGGGCCCATGGAATCGCAGGCTTATATCTCGCGGCAAACCCTGGACGAGGCGCGCACGGCGGTCCGGGACGCGGAGATCAGCTGGCAACAAGCCCTGGGTGCCGCCCAGGCGGCGGAAAACCAGGTGCAGTCCACCCAGGCCCTGGAGGCACAGGTGATGGCCAATCGTGCCCAGGTCGCGATCGCGAGCCGGGCGCTCGCCCAGACCGAGGTGCGCGCCCCGGTCACCGGCCGGATCGTCGGGCTCAAGAACGCGGCCGGCGGTTTCGTGCTCCCTGGCCAATCCCTGTTTTCGCTCATCGACACGGCCACCTGGTGCGCCACCGGCCTCTTCCGGGAGACGGACCTCACCGCCATGCGGGAGGGGGACCCGGCGGATGTCTTCGTCATGATCGACAAGAACATCCGCATCCCCGGCACCCTGGAGAGCATCGGCTGGGGCATCATTTCCGAGGATGAGATCACGGCCCTGGGCAACCTCCCCTACGTGGCCCGCTCCTTGAATTGGGTCCGGGTCGCGGCGCGCTTCCCGGTGCGCATCCGGCTCCAAACACCGCCCGAGGACTTGATGCGTATCGGCGCCTCGGCGGTCGTGATCCTGCATGAACAGCGCCGTCGCGACTGACGCCGGCGGCCCCGGTGTGCTCTTCTCGGACTGGGACCAGTGGCTCCGGACCGAGTTGGCGCCGACCCCCGGACGCCTCGGCCAGGCGCTGCGCATCACCATTCTGTGCGTCGCCACGGTCGTGGTCTGCATGGCCTGGCAAATCCCGGAGGCCGCCCTGGCCGCCTTCCTGATCTTCTTCGCGAGCAAGGACGATGCCGGCTCCAGCGCCATCGAGGGCTTCGCCCTGATCCTGGTCGTGATCCTCGCCATCAGCCTGGCCCTCGTCATCACCGCCATGACCGCCGGGGACCCTCTGGTGCGGTTGCTGACCATGGCTGGCCTGGTGTTTGGGGGCGTCTTCCTCTCCCGCACCACCCCATCGGGCCCCCTCGCCAATTCCCTGGCCATGGTCTTCGCCATGGCCCTCACCGCCCCGGACCTGGTCGGCTACCCGGACCTGATCACCCACGCTTTTCTGTGGATGATCCCCACGGTTCTGGTACCCATGGGGCTCTTGATCCTGCTCAACCTGGTGGCGGGTCGCAGCCCGGCGCGACTCTATCGCGATACCCTGCGGCGGCGTTTCACGGCCGCCAGCGACCTTCTCCAAGCGCCGGGCCGGGACCAACACCAGGCGCTACTGGCAATCCTACGCAACGGCGACAGCGATACGGCCACCTACAACCAGATGGTCAGGCGGCTAAACCTCTTGTCCGAGGTGCAACTGGGGTATCTGGAGGCGCTGGAAAGGCTCTCGACCCGGCTGCTGATGGCCCTGGCGGCCCTCCCAACCGCCGCCTTGGCGGGCGGACCGGCATGGGGTGAACAGCGGCTGGCCCTACTGGCTACCCTCATCCGCCAGCTTGAGAGCGGCGGCCTGCCGGTCCCTACTGCGTCAGGGGGGACATCATGCCCGTCTACGGCCTCGACTGCCTCAGCAGCCGCATCCCCGCTGGTCGCCCTAGACTCGTCCCCGGCCCTGGGCGAGATTGACCGGGTGCTGGACGCCCTGGCCGCGATATGCCAAGGAGACGCCAAGGTCATCGCGGCCAGCCGGGGCGAGGTGCCGCCGCCCACACCCACCGCCTTCCTGGTCGCAGATGCCTGGACCAACCCTGAATATGCCCGCTTCGCCTTCAAGACCAGCCTCGCGGTCATGCTGTGCTACCTCTTCTACATCAGCCTCGACTGGCCAGGCATCCATACCTGCGTCATTACCTGTTTTTACGTCGCCCTGAGTTCGGTTGCCGAAACCCTGCATAAGCTCAGCCTGCGGCTGATGGGCTGTCTGATCGGGGCCTTGCTCAGCTATGGCGTCATCCTCTATGCCTTCCCCCACATCCAGTCCATCGATGGCCTCATCCTGGTGATCGCGCCCGTCACCTTCGCCTCGGCCTGGATCTACCTTGGCAGCGAACGCTCTTCCTATCTCGGTCTGCAAGTGGCGCTTTGTTTCTATCTGGCGACCCTGCACGACTTCGGACCCGCCTTCGATCTCGGCATCCCGACGGAGCGGCTCATCGGTATCCTGGTGGGCAATCTCGCCATTGCCGGCATCTTTATCGCCCTCTGGCCGGTGAGCGCGGAAGGCAGTATTCGCCAGCATTTTCGCGCCGCCCTGGTGAAGATGGGTGAACTCCTCAAGGGGCCCTCGGAACCCGCCGCGGTAGCCCGTCTCGACGATCGCGTGAACACCGAACTGACCGCCGCCGGCGCCGGCCTGGAGCTGTTGATCTTCGAACCTACCCAGATCCGGCCCCAAGGGGAACGGCGGGCGGCGGCACTGAAGCTCATGAGCCTCTGCGAGGACCTTCACCTGACCGTCGCGCTGCTGGCCCAGCAGCGCCTGTCCGCGACGGCGCTCCCCACCCCTGTCGCGGCGCGGGTGCGGCACGAGGATGGGGTACGTGCCCAGGCCATCCAGGCCTTTTTGGACCGGCGGCCCACCCCCTGTGCCGACCCAGCCGGAAGCGGCCCGGCGCCCCAACCCGGGGCAGCAGTGGTCAGCGCCAGGGGAGAGGACCCCCGGTTGAGCGCATTTCTCAAGGAGCGGGCCCGGCTTTACCGCCAATTTGATGACCAGTTCGCGGTGATGGGCCTGGAGGCCACCCATGCCCGGTGAGGGGCCTCGCCTAGCCCGCCTGGCCGTGCCGCACCTGGCGGCCCTCCTCTCGGTCTTGTGCGCTGGCTGCGGCGGCGATCCGGTGATGGGACCCAGCGTGGCCCCGCATCAACCCTGGAACCCGCCGGAATCCCTGCGCACCCAGGTCACGACAAGCCTGGCCCAGTATGGCCAGCCTCCGCCCCGGGGTTCCCTGCCCGCGAGCCCGAGCCCTGGGGAGCAGGCACAGCCTTTGCCCGCGGCGGGAATAGTGCCGTCCAGTTCCCTACCCGTGGGCCCTGGGGAGCAGGCACCCTCCCCCGATAACAGCCAGATGCCTGTTACCCCCGGGCGAATCGGGAGCGGGAGCGATGCCTCGGCACCCCTCGACCCGGAGCACCCCTACGAACTCTGGGAACTCATCGACCTGGCCCAGCGGCGTAACCCGGCCACCCGGGTAGCCTGGGAGGAGGCGCGCCAAGCGGCATTGGCGACCGGGGTGGCACGCGCCACGCTGCTCCCACGACTCGCGGCGAGCGTCGTCGGCGGCTATCAGCGGCTGTCGACACCGGTAACGCTACCCTTGGTCGGTACCCAAACCCTGACGACCGATGTCCAAGGCGTCATGCCGATCCTGACGGTCGAGTGGCTCTTGTTCGACTTCGGCGAACGAGAAGCCATGATCGAGGCCTCCCGCCATCTCACGACGATCGCCAACGTCAAGTTCAACCAGATTCACCAGCAGCTCGTTTTCGATGTCACGCGCGCCTTCAATGCCCTCGCAGCGGCGGCGCGCAAGGAAACCGCCAGCGGCCGCGCCCTGGCCGCCGCCCGCCTGATCCTGGCGGCCGCCGAAACGCGGGAACAGCGGGGCGTGGGCACCCGCATCGAGATCGCCCAGGCGCGCCAACAGCTCGCTCAGGCCGAACTATCGCTCGTGCAAACACAAGGCGCGGCCGCCATCGCCCAAGTCGCCCTGAACGCCGCCCTGGGCAAGCCCCCGGGCACCCAGCTCCGCATCCAAAATGACCGCGCAGCCTTGCCCAGGATGGCTAGCGAAAACCTGGATCAGGTGATCGCGGCAACCCTGGCGGGGCGTCCCGACATTATCACCAGCGTGGCCCGACTCAAAGCCGCCGAGGCCGAGGCGGGGGCGGTCAGTGCCGGCTTTATGCCCAAGGTTGGCCTCATCGCCGGCCTGACCACCATCAACAACCAATTCAGTATCAATAACGGCAGCGCCCTGGGCACGCCCCTGGACCAGACCGGCATTCTCCTGGGCATGACCCTCCCCCTCTACGATGGCGGTCTGCGCGACAGCCGGGCGGGCGGCGCCCGCTCGCGGGTCCTGGCCGCCCAAGCCGCCGTGGCCCTTGCCCACGATGCGGCGGCCCTGGAAATAGCCACGGCTTACGAGGCCTTGCGCACCAGTCTGGCCGCCTGCCAGGCGGCGGAGGCCTTGGTCGCCGCGGCAAAAGTCACCGCGGATGCGGGTCGTAAGGGCCTTGAGGCCGGCCTGGGTACCTTGACCGACGCCATCGCTGCCGAAAAAGGGCTGTTGGATGCGGAAGTGGTGCTTGCCGAGGCGCGTCAGACCGCTTTCGATGCGGCCGCTGGCCTGGCCTTCGTCACCGCGGCCTTACCGGCGGAAGGCGGAACGGGCGCCGCTGATTGCGGCAAGCGGAGTTGCAGCCCGTAATGATATGGCTGGTGGGCACAGGCGGCGGGGAATGCACCTGGAAGTTACGCCCCAGTGGGCGTCCCATCCAGGCGTGAACATCAGCGGTCGCTGGTCAGAATCGGCAGGCCGAACATGGAAGATAGCGGCGCGGGCTTTTCAGACAGCAACGGCAGACCAAAGCTTGATGACTTGGGTGTGGGCTGCTGTGACAACAGCGACAGCCCGAAGCTGGCCTTCCAGGGGGTGGTCTTACTCGCAAGGGTCTTGAGGTGAAAGAGGGAGGAAAGAGGGGTGATCTTCTCGCTCAACAGATTGAATCCAAACGAGCGGTCGAACATGGTGCTGGTCGCAAGTGGCTCAAGACCCAGCAACTCCGAAATCGGCGCCGGATGACATGACAGCAGCGGCAGGCCCAAGGCCGCGGACAGGGGTGTGTACTTGTCGCCGTCGGCCCAGGTCCGCGGCAGCGGCAGGAGGTCGGTATCGACGGGGCGGCAACTCTCCAGGATGTTGAGCGCCAGGAGGCCGTAGCCAAAGCCCACACGAATCATGACGAGCGAGCGCCCGCTCTCCAGGCCTTGGGCATAGATACGGGCGTCATAGCTCTCCATGAAACCAGCCTGGATCGCGGTAGCGAGGTTCTCAACCGATCCTGCTTCACGGTTGGAGTCGGGCGTCACCAAGAAGATGGTATCTTCGGGGAAACCCTCTTTCTTGAGTTTCTTAACAGCGTCCCGTGCCGCCAGTTCGGTCTCGTACAGCCTTGCATAGATCATGTGGGTCTCCAAAGAGGTTGCGGGAGATATTGGCGTAGCGCAGGGGGCTATTACGCCGACGCCGATTAACGACCATCCCCTACTAGATTACTCTTCGCGACAGGCCCAATAAAGCCTGAAGCCCTGGTCCAACGCCATGTTGGAATCATTGCTAGCCGCCCAACAGCTCCAGCGGGCGGCAAGGATGATGTTCCCAGCAAATACCAGGGTCGAGGGGACTAAATCACCCACAACAATCCCAGCATGATGGCATATCGGGTCCCCTTACCCAGGGCCGTGAGCAGGAGGAAAAGGGTGAATCTGACCCCCATCAGGCCGGCGATAAAGGTCAGGGTATCCCCGACGATGGGCGCCCAGGAGAGGAGCAGGGACCAGATGCCATAGCGTTGGAACCACCTTTGGGCCAGGCCCAGGGTATCCGGCTTAAAAGGAAACCAGGATCGATCCTGATAGTGAAGTAAGTAGCGGCCCAACAGCCAGTTGACTACCGCGCCGAGGGTATTGCCCGCCGTGGCCCAAGCCCAGAGCGCCAAAGGATCGTAACCCGCCACCAGCAGGCCCACGAACAGGACCTCGGAATAGGCGGGCAGCAGGGTCGCCGCCAGAAAGGCCACGAGAAAGAGGCCTAAATAACCTTCGAGCATGGTGATGACAAAAGGCCGTCTTAATGCGCTTTCAGGATAGGATTCATGGCATTATAGGTCCTGGTGATGGGCTGGTGGCGCTTAGACATGATGATTTCCTGGTTTAGCAACTTTACAAGAACAGCCGGCATCCGGTTCCCGGTCCCTGTTCATCCCCTGCTGCTCCTGGCTTGGCTATGCCTTCTTGTCTCGCCCGCCCAAGGGGAAGGCATCCGCCCGGATGCCACCCTGGAAATCCAGGATGCTGAACAGCACCGGATAGCGAGCCTCCTGGTGGAAATTGCCGATACACCGGCCGCGCGGGAGCGGGGACTGATGGACCGGATACTACCCGACGATCAGACGGGCATGCTCTTCATCTTCCCGGAGGCAGCCCCGCGGGCCTTTTGGATGCGCAACACCCCTGCCTCCCTGGACATGCTCTTTGCCGACAGCGAAGGGCGCATCATTCATATCGCCCCGGAAACCCGCCCCTTCTCCGACCAGCATTATCTTTCCCATGGGCCATCCAGGTACGTACTGGAGACGCGCGGTGGCTTTGCTGCTCGCCATGGCGTGGTGCCTGGCATGCGACTCAAGTATTACGCGGCCCCTTTGGGACGCCCCCAGAACCCCGACGAGCCCAAATCCAGGCCCTAGCCGCCCCGACTCAAGAGATCCCGGCTGGCTCCCGCCCGGAAGTTACCCGATCGGGCCGCCCGGAATTGGACTATCATTTCCCTCCCTTTCGGATAAGCCCGGGTAACAAAATGCGCCAAGATGACCAGGATCCCAGCCCCCGTGACCGCATCACCCTGGCGGGCAGCGACCTGATGGACTATGTCAAGGGGCTGCTGGCGGAAGGCAATATCCGGCGCCTCATTATTCGCAAGCCGGATGGCACCAGGCTCCTGGCGGTGCCTTTATCCGCGGGCATCGCCGTGGGTGGCGTCCTCATGCTGATGGCACCCATCCTGACGGCCCTGGGCGCCATCGCCGCCTTGGTAGCCAAGGTCCAGGTTGAGGTCGTGCGCCGTGATGACGGTAAGGATTAAGGAGGGGACGCGACGATGACGGCGCCCCTGCTTTTTTCGGTGGTCGAATCCCCGGGGCATCCCAACTTTTCCGCCCTGTACCGCCAACTAGGCATCGAGGAACGCCGCCTGCCCTCCCTGCGTAAGGCGATCCAGGCCCTCAAGACCGCTGCCCCCGAGTGGGTGGTTGCGGAGTTTTTTCATGGCTTTGGCAGCAATTATGCCGGGGCCAATCTGAGCAATCTGGATGTCTTGCTGGCCAGCCTGCAAAAATACGCCCCGGGGGCGCGCATGATCGTGCTGGTCGAAAAATCCCAAAGGATCTATGTGGACAAGCTGGCGGAGCGCTACCCCCTACACGCCGTGTTGGTGCAGCCCGTGGCGGCCGAGACCCTGGCCAACCTCTTGCGCAGCTGAAGGGCCGGCCATGCACCCTAAATCCAACGCCGAGTCCAATTGACCGCCATGCTTGCCGTCCTCGACCGCTACCTGCTGAAAGAGGTGATGAAGGTCTTTCTGGCCGTCCTGGGCACCGTTCTGCTGATCGTGCTCAGCCTCCTGATGCTGCGGGCGCTGGAGGATGTGAATGCCGGGGCCTTGGGCTCGGACATCGTGCTGCGCTTCATGGGTCTGCGTATCGCCAGTGATTTGTCCAGCCTGCTGCCGCCTATCTTCTTTGCGGCCGTCCTTATGACCCTGGGCGGCATGGCCCAGCATAGCGAACTCATTGCCTTCGCAGCTTGTGGTATTGGACCCGTCCGGACTTACCGCGCCCTCTTCTACGCCGCCATCCCCGTCGCCCTCGCCGCCGGCTGGCTGACCCTCTATGTGCGCCCCCTGGTGGTGACCGAACTCATGCAGATGCGCACCAGCCAACAGGATGAAGCGCAGCAGCTCTTTGGCATCAAGCCCGGGCGCTTCTACCAACACGATAATGGCCAGATAACCCTTTTCGTCGATGATATTCAGGACAGCAGCCATCTGCGCAATATCTT
>JBGAUK010000025.1:0-37708 GCA_044228695.1 Chromatiaceae bacterium
CTGGCGGAACGGGCCGGCATCCCGGCGGGGGTCTTCAACGTCATCACCGGCGCCTCCGGACCTATCGGCCAGGAGTTGACCAGCAATCCGGTGGTGCGCAAGTTGAGCTTCACCGGCTCCACGGCGGTGGGCAAGCTGCTGATGCGCCAGTGCGCCGATACCCTCAAGAAGCTGTCCCTGGAACTGGGCGGCAACGCCCCCTTCATCGTCTTCGACGACGCCGACCTGGAGGCGGCGGTGGCGGGCGCCATCCAATCCAAGTACCGCAACACCGGCCAGACCTGCGTCTGCGCCAATCGCTTCCTGGTCCAGGACGGCATCTATGACGACTTCGCCGCCCGCCTGGCGGAACAGGCCGGCGAGCTCAAGGTTGGCCCCGGTCTGGAGTCGGGGGTGGTCCAGGGGCCCCTCATCAACCAGGCGGCGGTCACGAAGGTCGAGGCCCACATCGCCGATGCCCTCGACAAGGGCGCCTGCCTGCTGGCCGGCGGGGCACGCCACGCCCTGGGCGGCACCTTCTTTCAGCCCACGGTGCTGGCGGACGTGGACGCCGGGATGCTGGTGGCCCGGGAGGAGACCTTCGGCCCCGTCGCCCCCCTATTCCGCTTCCAGACCGAGGCCGAGGCCATCAGCCTGGCCAACGCCACCGAATTCGGCCTGGCGGCCTACTTCTTCACCCGCGACCTGGCCCGCGCCTGGCGGGTCTCCGAGGCCCTGGAGTACGGCCTGGTCGGCATCAACACCGGCCTGGTTTCCACCGCCGTCGCCCCCTTCGGCGGCGTCAAGCAATCCGGCCTCGGCCGCGAGGGCTCCCGCTACGGCATCGAGGAGTACCTGGAGATCAAGTACGTCTGCCTGCAGGTTGGCTAGAAACTATGAACATCGAGGACCCCGTGGTTGATCGCTCGGAGTGCGAACCGACCTCCCCTACCCGGCGTGAATTCTTGCGGTTTTCAGGATTCTTGCTCGTGGCACCCGCGCTGCTCGGCGGGTGCGGTGGCGGGGATGGCGCCAATCCGGTAACCGCCACCTGCCACGCGGACAATCCGACGACGGACGCCGATCCCAGGGTTTACCTGGCTGACTATGAGCCCCCGGCCTTTTTTATCGACGAGGTCGAACTGACCATCGACATCGGCCCGGCCATGACGCGGGTGCAGTCCCGGCTCGCCTGTCGGCGCAATCCCGACGTCGGCCCATCCGCCCTGATTCTTGACGGCCGGGAACTCAGGACTCTCTTTGTCGCCGTCGACGGCAGGCCCCGGACCCTGGCCAACTGCACCCAGGACAGTTCCCGTTTGACCATTCCGGACGTCCCCGATGCCTTTGTGCTCGAAACCATCGTCCAGATCGACCCCGCCGCCAACACCAGCCTGGCTGGGCTCTACCCCTCCGCCACCGGCTACTTCACCCAGTGCGAGCCGGAGGACTTTCGCCGCATTACCTGGTTTCCGGATCGACCGGACGTCATGTCCCGCTACACCGTCACCCTGATCGCCGATGCGGCGACCCGGCCGCTGCTGCTCGCCAACGGCAACCTCATCGCCCAAGGCCGGCTCGCCAACCATCGCCATTGGGCAACCTGGCGTGATCCCTTTAAGAAGCCGAGTTACCTCTTCGCCGCCGTAGCCGCCAGGCTGGAAGCCTTGCATGACCGCTTCGTCACCATGAGCGGGCGCACCATTGCCCTGGCGGTCTATGTCGAACCGGGCAAGCTGGACCAGTGCGGTTATGCCATGACGGCCCTGAAGAAGGCCATGCGCTGGGACGAGGAACGCTATGGCCTGGAGTGTGATCTCGACCAGTACACCATCGTCGCGGTGAGCGATTTCAATGGGGGTGCCATGGAGAACAAGGGCCTCAACATCTTCAATACCAAATATGTCCTGGCCGATCCCCGCACAGCGACCGACCGGGATTTCATGAACATTGATCAGGTGGTCGGGCATGAGTATTTTCATAATTGGACGGGCAACCGGGTCACCTGCCGCGACTGGTTCCAGTTGACCCTCAAGGAAGGCCTAACGGTCTTTCGCGCGCAGGAATTCGCCGCCGATGTCCTGGATCCGACCACGGCCCGCATCGCCGATGTCCGCACCCTGCGGTCCTATCAGTTTCCCGAGGATGCCAGCCCCATGGCCCATCCCATCCGGCCCGCCTCCTACATCAGCATCGATAATTTCTACACCGCGACCGTTTACGAAAAGGGGGCGGAAGTGGTGCGCATGATCCAGACCCTGATCGGCCGGCAGGCCTTTAGGGAGGGTCTCGCGGAGTATTTCCGCCGCCATGACGGGCAGGCGGTGACCTGCGAGGATTTTGTCGCGGCGATGGGCGCCGTGTCGGGTTTCGACTTCGGCCCCTTCCTGCGTTGGTATGACCAGGCGGGGACTCCCAGGGTGACCGTCAGCGAGGCCTTCGATCCCCAAGCCGGGCGCTATACCCTTACCATCACCCAGGCCAACTCCCTGGCGAAGGATGGACAACCCTGCCTGCTGCCGATCCGTGCCCTGCTGTGGGCGGAGGATGGCACGGCGCTTCCTGGCACTGACCAGACCTTGTTGCTGGAGGCACCCAGCCAGAGCTTCAGCTTTGACGGCCTGAGCAGCAAGCCCACTCCCTCGCTGCTCCGCGGCTTCTCGGCACCGGCCATCCTCGACTTTGCCTACCGCCCCAAGCAACTACAGCTGCTGCTGAATCACGAAAGCGATCCCTTCGCCGCCTGGGAGGCTGGGCAGCGGCTGATGACCGACCTTCTGCTGAAAGCCACCTCCGCCATCGCCGCCGGCGAGGCACCCGATTGGCCTGACAGCTACTTTGCGGTCGTCCGCCAACTGCTGGGGCAGCAGCAGGCTCGCGGTGCCGCCCTGATCGCCGAGTGCCTCACCCTCCCCAGCGAGGCCAGCTTGACTCAGGCTCTGACCGGGCTGGTGGATGCCAATGCCCTGCACGCCGCCCGCGCCGGCCTGAGTCGCGCCACGGCCGAGCGGCTGGGGGGCGAATTCTGGAACAGCTATGATTCCCTCGCGCCCCAGGGCCCCTATCGGTTCAATCCGCCGGAAATGGGTCGCCGTGCGCTGCGCAATCTTTGCCTGCGGTACCTGCTGGACGCGGAAAGCGAGCAGGCGTTCAGGAGGGCACTGGTCCAATTCGAGGACGCCGACAACATGACCGACCAGTACGCGGCCCTCGTGGCCCTAGCTGACCATGCCTGCCCTCAGCGGGAGACGGCCCTTGATGCCTTCTATACGCAGTGGCGGGAAGAGGCCCTGGTCATTGACAAGTGGTTCGCCGTGCAGGCGGCCAGTCGGCTGGAGGATACCCTGGCCAGGGTCCAGGAACTCACCCAGCACGCCGATTTTGATTATGCCAATCCCAACCGGGCCTTGTCCCTGCTGCACACCTTTGGCGCAAACCTGGTGCGGTTCCACGCGGCGGATGGTAGCGGTTATGAATTCCTGGGCGAACAGATTGCCCTCATCGATGGTGTCAACGCCAGCTCCTCGTCTTCCCTCGCGCGGGCCTTCGATTCCTGGCGCAAATATGATGCCGGCCGTCAGGCACACAGCCAGCGCGTCCTGGAAGGCCTGCGGAGCCGGCCGGGGATTTCCAAGGCCCTGAGCGAGGTCGTGACCAAGCTGTTGGACAAGGTTCCCGGCAGCGACCCGGGAGCCTGACGCTCCAGCCCCGCCGGCCACCCCTCAAAACGGGGGCTTCCTGGCGAGGTCGGTCAGGTCCCGTTAAATCCCGCCAGCCCCCCACCTGGGCCCCCCACCCCCAGCCCCTGGGCGAGGTCGAGTGGCCGTCGCCAGAGGCGATAGCGATGCTGGGGACGGTATCGTAAGCACTCACCCTTGGCGGGATAAAGGTTGACGTCAAGCCCGCAGAGCGGGATTGCCCCACCTTTGGCCCCGCCGCGACCGGTGAACCACTCCTCCAAGGCGGACAGGGAGGCGGCCCAAGCCGGACCATCCGCGGCCAGCACCGCCTCCCAAAGGCCAGCCCAGTGAATCAGGTCGGCGCCGGCGGCTAAGGGGTCCCGGGTTGGGTTGGCGGCATCCGTGGTGGCGAGGACCCCGCCCAAGTCCCCGGGCAGGGGCGCGGTGGGGATGCCCTGGGCCTGGGCGAGGCCGAGGGCCAGGGGGTCCGCGCTGAAGACCCGGGCATAGGGGGCCGGAGCGGCGGGGACGGGCAAGCGCTCGCCACCGCCCCAGAGCCAGAGGCCGTTGAGGGTGGGGATACCCGCCGCCTCCCGGCGCTGGTTCACTGGGCTCTGGTGCAAGAGCATCTGAATCTCATTGAGGTAGCGGGCCCACTGGCGGGCCGCCGATCCTTGGGGCAAGTGGCCGGCGATGGGCCGGCCCAGGACGTTGGCGAGGGGTTGGGTGACCAGGTCGGGGGGCCGATCGGTCAGGAGGTACCAGCGCGTCGGGGTCGGGGCCTCCAGGCGCAGGCCGTCGGTGCCGAGGTGCTGGTTGCAGAGGGCGATGAGGGCGTCCGCCTCCGCCCGATCCGGGGCGAAATCGGGCCCGGCAAAGAGCACCAGCCGGTCCCGGGCCGGCCGCAGGTGGACGGGGTCGGCGTGGAGGACATAGGCGGCCGGCGTGGCACCGGGATCGTCGGCCAGACGGCAATAGGGGGCGCTGGGGCAGTCCCGCTCCGAGGCGGGGGCGTAGCCGAACAGGTGGAAGAGGGTCCGGCCGGGATCGGTCGCGCCCGCCCCGGGCAAGCGGTCGGCGCGGCCCAGGAGCCGGGACAGGACCGGTGTCGGCGGCACCGCCGCGGGCGGGACCGGCACCGGCCCGAAGAGGCCGGGGACCAGGAGATCAAGGCGCCGGCTCAACCGGCGAGAGTCTCCATGCGTATCCGCATGACCTCGCCCTTGACCGTGTTCAGGGCCTCGATGCGGGCGATGGCCCGGTTCATGCGGCCCTCGCGGACCCGGTGGCTGAGCATGATAAGGGGGACATGGGTCTCGCCCTCCTCCGGCTCTTTCTGCTTGATGGCCTCAATGCTGATGCCCTCGGAACCCAGAATGCCGGCGATCTCGGCCATGACGCCAGGCTGGTCCAGGGCGGCGATGCGCAGATAGTAGGCGGTCTCGACATCCTCCATGGCCAGCACCGGGATATCGGCGATCTCGTCTGGCTGGAAAGCCAGGTGCGGCACGCGGTTCCCGGGGTCGGAGGTGAGGACGCGGGTGACGTCCAGGACATCCGCCACCACCGCCGAGGCGGTGGGCAGGGCGCCGGCACCCGCGCCGTAATAAAGGGTGGGGCCCACGGCGTCGCCCTTGACCAGCACTGCATTCATGACGCCATCGACATTGGCGATGAGGCGGCGCTGGGGGATGAGGGTGGGGTGAACGCGCATCTCGATGCCATGCCCGGAGCGCCGCGCTATGCCCAGGTGCTTGATACGATAGCCCAATTCCGTGGCGTAGGCGACGTCCTGGGCCTGGATGCGGGAGATGCCCTCGGTGAAGGTCTTCTCGAATTGGAGCGGGATACCGAAGGCCAGGGCGCCCAGGATGGTGAGCTTGTGGGCGGCATCGATGCCCTCGACATCGAAGGTCGGGTCCGCCTCGGCATAACCCAGGGCCTGGGCTTCCGCCAGCACGTCGGCGAAGTCACGACCCTTGTCACGCATCTCGGTGAGGATGAAGTTGCCGGTACCATTGATGATGCCGGCGATCCACTCGATATGGTTGGCGGCCAGCCCCTCGCGCAGGGCCTTGATGATGGGCACGCCGCCGGCGACGGCGGCCTCGAAGGCCACCACCACGCCCTGTTCCCGGGCGGCGGCAAAGATTTCATTGCCATGGCGGGCGATCAGGGCTTTGTTGGCGGTGACGACGTGTTTGCCGTTGGCGATGGCCCGCAGGACCAGTTCACGGGCGGGGGAATAGCCACCGATGAGCTCGATGACGATATCGATCTCCGGGTCGTCCACCAGGGCGAAACCATCGTTGCCGATCTCACCAATCTGATCGAGGCCCGGGATCTCGGGGTTGTACTGGATGGCCGCCGCGCGGGCGATATGGATTTCACGTCCGGCGCGTCGGGCGATCTCGGCCGCATTGCGAGTCAGGACGGTGACCGTACCGCCGCCGACCGTGCCCAAACCCAACAATCCGATCTTCACCGGCTCCATAGCTTTATTCCTCTAGGCTGAAACGCTTGGTTACTGTGCGGCGCCCTAGCTGCCAGGAGCGCCCGGAAATGGGACGGAAACCGGCGGCGGGACTTCACGACATGGCCCCTCTGGGCCTGGATGCAAGGCGGCTAGTATAAGGGTCGGGGCGATAGGAGGCGAGAATCCGGACGGAAGGCCCTTTGCCAATGACACTTGAGACTGATGCGGGGTTCGCCGATCGGAAACCTTTCTGCGCCAAGGCTGACTTTGCCCGGCATTCCCCAATGCGCGGCACACTGCCCCAATCCCTGGCCACCCAGACAGATTCAGGTGCTGGAAACCGGGACGGCGAGCCCTACGGACCCACCCCCCGGAACAAACGCGGAGCCAAATAAAAACGGGGCGCCGCAACGCCCCGTGGTCATCTTTAAACCCTGAGTCTTATCGACCCTGGCTCATCCGCCTCCTCCCCAAGGCCAGCAGGAACAGGCTCATCAAGAGCAGGCCCAGTTCCGTCAGCGTCGGAATAGCGACGGGAGGGATAGGATCATTGGCTTGCCCGCTGGCGCTAGCGGAATTATTGTCCGGATCTGTATCGGCTTGATCCCCGGCAATCGTGGCCGTATTGGTGAAGTCACCGACAGCGTTGACTCGCGCCACCACCGTGATGGATACCGTACTACCTACGGGCAGGTTGCCCACGTTGCAGGGCAGCGCCGTGCAGGCCCCGCTGGCAGACTGGATGGTCAGATTGGACGGAACATCGGTGATCACCACCCCCGTCGCCGGGTCCGGCCCATTGTTGGTGCCCACGATGGTGAAACTAATGAATTGTCCCGCCGCGTAGGGTGCCGCGGTCGTCAAGGTCTTGGTAATCGCCAAATCCGCCGGATCAACAAAGAGGTCGGCTTCGGCAGTGTCCTCATTATCCCCGCCATTGGTTTGAAGGTCGCCCACATCCAGCAGGTTGACGTATTTCCCGCCCACCGTGGCGGTCACCTGGACCTTGATGACACAGCCGCCCGGCGGTATAGATGAGCCATTGGCGTAGCGGACAAGGCCGCTGGTGGTGCTGACGCTGCCCGGGCAGGTGGTGCCCGTGAGATTTTCGGGGCTGGTAACCCTCACGCCTGTCGGCAGGGTATCCTCCAAGGCGGCACTCAAGAGCAAGGCACTGCTATTGGCGTTGCCGAGGGTGATGCTCAGGGTCGTAGGCTGATCGGAATCAATGACCGATGGCGTAAAGGCCTTGTACAGGGTCGGCGGCAGTAGCGGCAATACCACCACATCGATCGTCGCGTATGCCGGCGACTGGTTGGGTCCAGCACTGGTATCGAGCCCGCTGGCGGGGATCACGTTCTCAAAGTTGCCAGCCTGGGCGCCGGTAACAGCCACCGCAATGGTGCAGCCCCCAGGCGGGATGCTGGCCGCGTTGGCGTACTGTATGGTGTTGCTTCCAGGCACCGCCGTCACGCTATCAAGGGTACAGGTCCCGTCCAGGGAGTTGGGACTGGCCACCACGAGCGTGCCGGGCAGGGTGTCGGTCAGGACCGACGCCAGGGTAATGGAACTGGGATTGTCGTTGCCCAGGGTGAGGGTCAACAGGGAGGGCTCACCCACGTTGATGGTGGTGGGGTTGAAGGACTTCGCCACCGTGGGTGGCTGCAGCACGGTCAGGGTATTCGTAGCGGGTGCTGTGTTTGTGACCCCTTGCGTCGTCACCAGGGCATTGGCCGGGATGGTGTTCTCATAGTCTCCCGGCACATTGCTGAACACATCCGCCTGGAAGATGCAGGCTCCGTTCGCCGGCACCGTCGCGTTGGTCAGTGCAATGCTGGTCCCCGCAACCGCGGCTGCCACAGCGCCGCCAGCGCAGGTGGTCGAGGCATTGGGCGGACTGGCGACGGACAAACCCGACGGCAGGTTGTCGGTCAGAGCCACCCCGTTCAGGGTCTGCGTGTTTGCATTGGTGATGATAACGGTCAGTGTGGAGACCTGCCCCGCCTTGACCGGTGCCGGGCTGAATGCCTTGGTGATGACCGGCGGGTCGAGCACGTTCAGGGTCGCAACCGCATCGTTCGGATTCTTGAAGCCCTCGGCCGAGGTGACCGTTTCCTCCGGGATAGTGTTGGTATAGGCTCCAAGCTCCGACGCTGTCACGTCCACCTGTACCGAGCAGTTGGTGTCGGGCGGGATGGTAGCGCCGGACAAGGTCACCAGGGAGGCATTCGCCTCCGCGGTCAGAGTCCCGGAGGTGCAGTCGGTAGAGGCATTGGGGCTCGGCGCCACGGTCAATCCGTCCGGCAAGCTGTCGGTAAAGCTCACGCCGGTCAGGACCGTGTTCGGCTGGTTCGGGTTGCGGGTGCTGAACAGGCGGATCTTCAGGGTCGCCGTCTGTCCCACCGAGATACTGGTGGGCGTGAAGCTCTTGGATGCGCCCAGTCCCTGCAGGGTCGACAGGGTCGCGGTGGTCGGGAGGCTATTGGTATAGCCTTGGGTCGTGCTGATCGCACCCGCAGGGATGGTGTTGACCAGGTTCAGGAACCTGACCGAGGTCGTGGTCACAAATACCGAGCAGGTCGAATTGGCCGGGAGCGTGGCACCAGACAGCGTGATGGAACCGGCGCCCGGCACCGCGGTGACCACGCCATTGGTGCAGGTGGTGCTCGGGTTTGGCACCGCATAGACCTCGATACCGGTCGGGAAGGTATCGGTGAAGGTCACGTTGTCCGCGCCGGAGGGGGAGCCGATCGGGTTGGTAATATCGATCCGCAACACGGAGGGCTGACCGCCGGTGACGATCACCGGGTCAAACGACTTATTGATCGCGATGCTGGTGGCGGTCTTGCCCAGGGTGGCGCTAATGACAGCCGTGTTGGCCGGTCCCTCTGCGCTGGTAACATTGCCCACTGGGATCGTGTTGGGCCAATCCGTCGGATTATTGATCGCCTTGACATCGAACAGGAACTGACAGTTACCGCCGATGCCGATGGCCGCACCGGTGAGGGAGGCGCTGTTCGCGCCGGGGGTGGCGGTAAGGATCGGCGTGCCCGCGCAGGTGGTGGCGGCATTGGCCGGAGAGGCGACCTGTAAGTTGGCGCCCAAGGGGTCCGTGATAGACACCCCAGTCAATGGCCCCGCTGAAACATTGGTGACGGTGACCGTGACCCGCGAGACCCCGTTATTGGCGACCGAGGTCGGCGAGAACGCCTTGGTACCGGTGATCCCGGTCGAAATGCCCAGATTTGCGGTCGCCGCCGCCGTATTGGACAAGCCCTCGGCACTGCTCAGTGCCCCGATGGGAATCGTATTGGTGTGGGTGCCGACCGTATTGCCGGTCACGTTGACCTTGAAGTTGCAATTCCCATTGGCGGGGATGGTGGCGCCAGCGATGCTCACGCTGCCGCTGAAAGCAATCGCCGTCACGGTGCCGCCGGCGCAGGTCGTGCTGGTGGCGGGGCTTGCCGCCACGACGACATTGCCGGGCGTTGTCGGCAGGGCGTCCGTCAGAGCGGCGTTGGTGATGGCCGTGTCTGTCGCATTGGTCAGGGTCACCGTCAATACCGAGGTCTGGCCCTGGGCAACGGGCGTAGGGCTAAATGCCTTGCTGACCGAGGCACCCGCGATGACGGTCACGGTCGTCCCTGAGGTAACAGCATTGGTATTGCAGATCGAGCCGCCACAAATATCGCCGATAGCAATCGTGTTGTTGAAGAACCTTCCAACTGGCGTATTGCTTGGCGGGATGGCGCGGAAGCTGATGGTGCAAACCCCGGGATTGCCTCCCGCGATGGTCCCTCCCGTCCAGGAGATAAAGGAAGCTCCTGGATTTTCAGTCCAGGTCCCACCGCTACAGCCCGCGCTCGCGGTCCGGTTGACCGGGTTGGCCAGGACCATCTGGTATCCGCCGGTGTCCGACTGTGGCAAGGTGTCGGTGAAATTGACGTCGGACACCGCCGTTGCCGACCAGTTGTTGATGGTGACGGTGAAGGTCGTCGGCTGTCCGGCGGCCACCGAAATAGGACTGCGACTCTTGGCGACGGTCAGAGCGCCGTTGACGGTCAGCGTCGCGGACCTCGCAGGACTGGCAAAATTGCCCGGATTAAGGACGGCGTTGGCCGGAATGGTGTTGACATAGCTGCCGGACGCAGCGGCTTGCACCGGGACCTGGATGCGGCAGCGCCTGGTACCCCCTGTCTTGCCGACCACGGCGTTGACGATGGTAATGGACGCGGCCCCCTGAGTCAGGGCCGGGCTGAAGGTGCCGTTGGTGCCGCCGCCGCTGGTAACACAGTCGATCGTCGGAGGGTTTGTCGTCAGGTTGCCGACCGTTAAGCCGGTCGGCAGCGAGTCGGTGAGACTAGTAACCGTAAGCGTATTGGCATTGCTGGCATTGGTAATGTCAATGCGCATGACGCTGTTCTGGCCCACCCCGACCGTGGTGGTGAGAAAGCTCTTGGCCAACCCGATCGGGGAGTTGATGACTTCGTTCGTGGAGAACGCCAGGCTGGTCAAGCCGCGGGTATTGCCGATGGCCCCGGCGGCCAGCGAGTTGGTGAAGGTCTGCGTGGTGTTGGTGCCAATCGAATTGACCACCACCTTCACCGACAGGGTGCAGGTTCCGCCGCTGCCGCTCGCGCCACCGATGGTGCCGCCGGTCAGGATCAGGGACGTATCCCCGGCGTTGGGCGAGAAGGCCCCATTCACAGCCCCGGTCCCGGTACAAACGACACTTGACGTGGGCGCCGGTGCCACCACCATGCCGGCAGGGAGTGTATCGGTGAAAGTGGTCAGCGGCATCGTGGTGCCGTTGGAGGCCGGATTCGTCAACAGGATGGTCAGCGTGACCGGCTCCCCAACCAGCCCCGGCGAGGGCGCGAAGGTCTTGGACCCGGTCGGCGGGCTCAGACCGCGCACCGAGAGCGTGGCAACCGCGTCGGTGGTGTTGGTGATGACTACCGTATTCTCAGTGGCCTGAAAGCCGCTGGTCGTCCCGCCCGGGATGAAACCGTTGCTCGGCCCGTCCTTGGGGATGGTATTGATCCAGTTGCCGTCGACGGTGGAGACCACGTCCAGCTCGTAGTAGCACAGACCATCCGACGTACCCGTGCCGGCGGGTACGGTACCGCCGTTCAGGATGATCTGGGAGGTGCCCGGGGTGGCGGTGACATTGGTGAAGCCGCAGGTATCGGTTGCGTTCGTCGGGCTGGAGATCTTGATGTTCGCCGGCAGGTTATCCGTAACCGCGGCGGCGGTCAGCTGGATCAAGGAGGCGTTGACGACCGTAATACGAAAGCGGCTGTTATTGCCCGGGTCGATGGTCGCGGGCGTGAACTGCTTGTTGATGGTGGCAGTCGCCAGGGCCTCCGCGGTCCAACCCAGGGTTCCGGACAGGAGCAGCACGAGCATAGCCAGGTGCATCGCCCCTGGCCAGCGGAGATTCAGGCCGACTCGGGCACCCCATCTCCATAACCAGAATTTGGTGTTGGTATCGCCACCAGGTCGGCCGATGTGCAGGTTACTTGTCAGAGCTTGCATCACAAGGTACTCCTGAAAATGTTCGTTTTCTTGTTCATATAGCGCTGACCTCAAGCTGGCAGGCGCAAATCTTCATCGACGAAAATATTGTCCGCCGCACGCCCACGCCCATCCATGCTGATCCGAATCGGATGGGCCTTCAAAATGGCGATGAAGGCCTGGCTGGTGAACGGTGATCCTTGATCGGTATTGAAAATTTCTGGGCTATCAAACCGGTGAAGCGCCTCCTGGAGACTGGCTATACAAAACCCCAGCCTGCCACCACCCCCGTCCCGGCCGGAGAGGACCACCTGCTCGCCGTCATCCCCCGACCCAGGAGCGCCATGTCCGAAGCGACAACCACCTTGACACTTACCAATATTGCAGGTAGCAAAGCTAGAGCAAGCGACCCAACCACCGATTAAACCCTGCACAACCCGACACCATCCACCGGACTGGCCCAACCCCACTGTCAATCCAGTGGCTCAACTCCAGTAGGGCCACGGAATCAAAGGTACGGCCAGGGAGCCAAACAAAAGCCGGATTGCAACGTCCTAGATCCTCTAGGAGGATTTAGGAATTTGCAATCCGACTTTCTGGGCTCGTTTAGCGCCGAGATCCCTGACTTTCCGTCTCTGCCTCACGGCAGATTTGGCCAGTGGTGGGGGGAAGGTGTTCTTCCTTACTATCGTGGCTGTTGATTTTTAGTCCGTCTCTGGGGGGTCGCTTCAGCAAAACATGCTTATTTGTTTTTCGCGGGCGGATAATATTATATGCATCCTCACGAAACAACCAGGGAATGCAGGCTCCCAGGAAATCCTGGAGAGATAAAGGCTTGACAGGGGCCAAGGCAGCCGGGGGTGGGGACCAGGTCCCTTGCTCAGTTCCCCAAGGTCTCCAGCGAGACCGCATACACCGGCTTAGCGCTAAAGGGCTCCGCCGCCTGGGGGTCCACCCTGATCCAGACCCCTCCCACCAGGGGCGAGGCGGGGACCTCCACCCGGGTGAAGCGCTCGAAGGGAACGCCCCGGGCCGGGTCGAGCAGGGGGTGGTTGTGTTGGAAGCGGTGGGTATCGCCATGAATCAGCAGCACCGGACCCGGGAAGCGGCTCATAGTGGCCACCAGTTGCTGCTTGAAACCCAGAAAGCCCTCCGGCCCCTGGCCGGATTCGAACAGGGGATTGGCCTGGATCAGCACCACCAGGGCTCGGGCGTCGCGCCCTGCGGGTGAGTCGAGCATGCGGTCCAGAAAGGCCTGGTTGACGGCCTCACGGCCCTCGAACTCGGCCCTGGCCCCGGCATAGGGGGCGTCGAGACCATTTTGGCTGCCGACGATGTGCAGGGCCAGGAAAAGCACCTCGCCGGCGACCAAGCCGTAGATCTCCGGATAACGTGGATCGGCCTGGATCACCCCGAGGGCGGCAAGCCTCAGCACCGCCGGGTCGGCGTAGAAGATGGCCCGCAGGCGCGCCAGACGGTCCCGAGGGTCCAGTCCGCCAGCCCCGGGGCGGTGGCAGTCAGTCCACTCGTTGTCCCCCGGGGTGTAGACCACCGGTACCGGCAGGGACGCGAAGAGGGCCGCGATTCCCCGCAAGTGCTCGTCCGTGCAGGGGCTGCCACCGGACTTGATATCCCCCACATGGACGATAAAGGGGGGCCTTTCCGAGGCCGCCTCCAGGAGCAGGGCCCGCAGGGGGGCCTCTTCCGCCCGGTGATAGGGCAGATCGCCCACCACGAAAACGCGCAGGGGCGCCACTGGGACGGGCCCCCTGGGGACCGCCACCCCGGCCGCCAGAGCGACCGTCGGCAAGACCGCGACCCAGGCCAGGACCAGGATCAGGTAGCGGAGGTTGGGCGGGTGGTAACTGAACTGAGGTGCCAGGGGCGGCATTGCCGGATTAGCCCTGGACACCGTCCCGCCGGAACATATCCTTGATGCCACGTACCGCCTGGCGGGTGCGGTGTTCATTCTCGATCAAGCCGAACCGCACATGGGTGTCCCCATACTTGCCAAAGCCGATGCCAGGGGAGACCGCTACCTTGGCCTCACTCAGCAACTTCTTGGAAAACTCCAGGGAACCCAAGGCGCGATAGGGCTCGGGGATGGGCGCCCAGACGAACATGGTGGCCTTGGGTTTCTCCATGAGCCACCCCGCCGCCCCCAGGCCCTCGCAGAGGACGTTGCGGCGGCTCTCGTACTGGCCGCTGATCTGGCGCAAGCAATCCTGGGGCCCCTCCAGGGCGGTGATGGCCGCCACCTGAATGGGGGTAAAGGTGCCATAGTCGAGATAGGATTTGATGCGGGCCAGGGCGGCAACCAGGTCGGCGTTGCCGCACATGAAGCCCACCCGCCAACCCGGCATGTTGTAGCTCTTGGAAAGAGAGAAAAACTCCACGGCCAGGTCCGTCGCCCCGGGCACCTGAAGAATGGAGGGGGCCTTGTAGCCGTCGAAGACGATGTCGGCGTAGGCCAGGTCGTGAACCACCCAGATACCGTGTTCCTGGGCCACGGCGACGACCCGCTCGAAGAAATCCAGTTCGACGCACTGGGCGGTGGGGTTGCCGGGGAAGTTGATGACCAGCATCTTCGGTTTGGGCCATGAATCCTGGATGGCCCGGCGCAACTCCTCGAAAAAATCGACCCCCGGCACCAGGGGGACGTGGCGCACGTCCGCCCCGGCAATGACAAAGCCATAGGGATGAATGGGATAGGCAGGATTTGGCACCAGGACGGTATCACCGGCCCCCAGGGTCGCCAGGGCCAGATGGGCCAGACCCTCCTTGGAACCGATGGTAACGATGGCCTCCCTGTCCGGGTCCAGGTCCACCGCGAAGCGCTCGCGATACCAGTGGCAGATGGCGCGGCGCAGGCGCGGAATGCCCCGGGATACGGAATAGCGATGGGTATCCTCGCGCTGGGCGGCCTCCACCAACTTATCGACGATGTGTCTTGGGGTGGGCTGGTCGGGGTTGCCCATGCCAAAGTCGATGATGTCCTCACCCCGGGCGCGCGCGGCCGCCTTCAACTCATTGACGATATTGAATACATAGGGTGGCAGGCGCTGAATGCGGCTGAAATCGGAGCTGGGAGCGACCATGAGAACCTCACGGCTGGGGCGGTCGGAAGGAGGGTCGGGGGAGTTTACCGCCAAGCCGGGCGGAATTAAATCGGGCTTGCCAACGGCACCCGCCGGAAGTCTTGCCGACCCAGGGGGGTTGGGGTATGTTGCCCCCATGAAATTTTCCCAAGCTGACCCCGGCGACGGTTACCTCATCGAGGGCTATGAGCCGGGCCGCATCCTCATCGGTGGCAAGTTCTTCGTCTCGGGCCTCATCCTGACCCCCCGGCGGCTCCTACCCGACTGGGGCCCCCAGGTGGCCGCCGATTTGACGGAGGCCCACATCGACGCCCTGCTGGAACTCGACCCCCAGGTCATCCTCCTCGGCACCGGCGCCCGCCAGGTCTTCCCCGCCCTGGCCCTGCTGGCGCGGGGCATGGCCCGGGGCATCGGCATCGAGGTCATGGACACGGGAGCGGCCTGCCGTACCTATAACATCCTCATGGGCGAGGGCCGGCAAGTCGTGGCCGGGCTCCTGCCGATCCGAGGCTAGCCCCTCGCCCGCCTGTTGCCAGGAACCGTCCCCCAGGAGTCTCCCCCCATGGATCGTAAAATGATCCTCTCGATCCTCGCCTTTGCCGTTTTCGCCTTCATCGGCATCATGCTGCTCCTGCCGGATGAAAACATCGAGGACCAGACCCCTCGCCTGCCCTGGCAGGTGGAGCAGGACGGCCAGGGCCGCACCCGGGTCTTCGGCTTTACGCTGGGGGAGACGACCCTGGGCGAGATTCGCCGCCTGTTCCAAGAGGAAGGGGAGATCAACCTCTTCGCCCGTCTGGACCCCGATCACCAGGCGGTCGCTTATGCGGTGGAGGCCTATTTCGACCAGATTTATCTGAACCGCATCCGCGGGGATTTCGTCATCGGCATCCAGGCGGACGCGGAAACCCTGGCCCCCATGTATGAACGGGGCCTGCGCATCAGCCAGTTGGGCAGCGGCGCCAAGAAGGTCAAACTGGAGCCGGCGGATATCGCGACCCTGGAGACCCTGCCTATCTCCGCCATCACCTACCTGCCCTGGAAATCCCTCGACGCCGAGATCGTCGCGAAACGCTTCGGCACCCCGGCGGAGCAACGCCTGGAGCCCGAGACCGGGGTAACCCACTGGCTCTACCCAGACAAGGGCATGGACCTGGCCATGGATAAAAAGGGGGGGGTCGTTATCCAGTATGTGAATAAGGACGCTTTTGCCGACTTGATCGCGCCCCTGGCGGACCTAGCCAGCCCCAAACCAGCGCCCTAACCTTCATTCCGGACCATAGCCGTTGGGATTGGCGGACTGCCACCGCCAGGCGTCTCGCACCATCTCATCCAGGCCCAGCTCGGCGGACCAGCATAGCAACTCTCGGGCGTGGCTGGGATCGGCGTAACAGACGGCGATGTCCCCTGGCCGCCGGCCGACGATGTCGTAGGGCACGGTCCGCCCACTGGCCCGTTCGAAGGCCCGCGTCATTTCCAGCACACTGTAGCCCCGGCCCGTACCCAGGTTGCAGATCATGAGACCAGGGTTGGCGGCGAGCCTTTCCAGGGCCCGGAGATGCCCCCGCGCCAGATCGACCACATGGATATAGTCCCGCACCCCGGTGCCATCCGGGGTTGGATAGTCCCCACCAAAGACCCGCAGGCGCGGCCGCTTGCCCGACGCCACTTGGGCGATGAAGGGCATGAGATTGTTGGGGATGCCGTTGGGGTCCTCGCCGATGCGGCCGCTGGGATGGGCGCCCACCGGGTTGAAGTAGCGCAGCAGGGCGATATTCCAACCCGGTTCGGCCTGCTGCAAATCAATCAGGATCTGTTCGATGAAGAGCTTGGAACGGCCGTAGGGATTGGTAGCAAAGGTGGGAAAGTCCTCCCGCACCGGGACGCTGGCGGGGTCGCCATAGACGGTGGCCGAGGAACTGAACACCAGGTTGCGCACCCCGGCTTCGGCCATGACCTGGCAGAGACTCAGGGTGCCGCCGATATTGTTGTCGTAATAGGCCAACGGGATCTCGGTGGACTCGCCCACCGCCTTGAGACCCGCGAAGTGGATGACGGCATCGAAGGCGTTGGCGCGAAAGACCGCCGCCAGGGCGGGCGCATCCCGCAGATCGATCCGGGCAAAGCCGGGGGCCCGGCCGCTGAGTTCAGCCACCCGGCGCAGGGACTCCTCCTTGCTGTTGCAGAGATTATCGACCACGAAGACCGCGTGGCCCGCCGCCAGCAACGCCAGGCAGGTATGGCTGCCGATGTAACCTGCCCCGCCCGTCACCAATACATGCATGGCCTTGACTCCAGGGTCATGACCCCGGACATCTTCGGGGCCCAGCAAAAAAATCCCGCACGCCTCTCATTGACGCCCAACGCGGATCGCGCAATGATCGCCATGGAATTGTACTCGCCACGGCCGGGCTTGACATGGCCATCAGAGCCTGGGGCCTGGCGGCCCCCTTTACCGACAACCGAGAGGAGCCTCGAAGTGCTCGACACCCCCGCCATCCCGAATACCCCGGTCCCGCCCCCGCCCGCCAGGAGCTGGGTAAAGCCCCTGCTGATGGTCACCCCCTATGTAGTGCTCTACGTCATCGCCATCTGGCTGGTGGCCATCACCGACAGCGAACCCGAGCGGGTAGGCCGGCTCTGGGAGTTTTTTATCCCCGCCATCGGCCTGGTCGCCACCTATGGTGGCTGGCAGCGGATGCGGGCAGCGGGCGAGGGCCCGGCCCCCTACCTGATCAAACAGGTGTTGCACTGGGGGGCGACCCTGGCCGTGGTCCTGCTCCTCTTCTGGCCCACCCTGCAGATCTACCTGAACGCAGAAACGCATGGCTTCGTGGTGATCTATGTGCTGGGCCTTGCCGCCGTCCTGTCCGGGGTCCATACGGACTGGAAGATGGGCTTGTTCGGCCTCTTCCTGGTCGCCAGCGGCGTCGGCATCGCCTTCTTCGACGACAACGCCATGCTGATGACCCTCATTGGCAGCGCCATCATTGGTGTCGGCCTGTCGGTGGTCATCCGTAGGCACTCGCACGCCTGACACCGAGCCCACTCGCGGCGGTAGCAACCGGGGCTAGGCCGACGCGCCCCGGTCCCCCTTCCGCCCCGTCCCCTCCAGTCCCAGCCGGACCCGCAGCCGCCGCAGCAGGTCCGGCTCCAGGT
The DNA here is from genome assembly GCA_044228695.1 of Chromatiaceae bacterium. Classification (GTDB taxonomy): domain Bacteria; phylum Pseudomonadota; class Gammaproteobacteria; order Chromatiales; family Chromatiaceae; genus M0108. The sequence continues at coordinate 17,910 of JBGAUK010000025.1, forward strand.
TGTCCGGTAGCAGGACCAGGGAGGCGGTGCGCCAGCGGCCACACCGAAAGTTGAGAACCACCAGCGCCGGGCTGACATAGGTCGATCCCAACAGACGCCCGTCCCGCTCCCGCCCATCGCCCTGGATCAAGGACCAGGCGCCATCTGGCCACCATATCGCCTCCTTCAGGCTCCAGGGCCAGCGATGCCAGACGGCCCCGCCCAGGCTTAGGGCGCACCCCGACAGAACCGCCAAGGCCAGCCCAGCGCGTCCCCACGGGTCCAGCGGCAGAAAGGGGACCGTCACCAGGGTCAACCCATACGCGACCAGCACCATGAGGGCCAGCCGGCGCGAAACCCCGGGGCGGATGACCAAGGCTGGCCGTTCGATGGAGCCTGTCATGGCTTAAAATCCCCTCGCCTTCCTCTCCCAATGCCCAGGACCGCCACCCCGATGGACGACTACGACGCCTTCCCCTACGAGAGCATCGCCTTCCCGGAGACCCATCCCCATCACCTGGCCGTGCTTGGCCGGCTGCTGGGACTCGACACCGCGTCCCCGACGACCGCGCGGGTGCTGGAGATTGGCTGCGCCGGGGGCGGCAATCTCATCCCCCTGGCCCAGGGTCTGCCCGGCGCAAGTTGCCTGGGCATCGACCTCTCGGCGCGGCAGATCGCCATGGGCCAGGACCTGGTCCAGACCTTGGGCCTGGGTAACCTGGAATTGCGGCAGGGCGACATCCTCGACCTGGACCCCAGCCTGGGCCCATTCGACTACATCATCGCCCACGGTGTCTATTCCTGGGTCCCCGATCCGGTGCGGGACCATCTGTTGCGCCTAGCCAGCCGCCTGCTCGCCCCCGCCGGCATCTTCTATGTCAGCTACAACTGCCTGCCGGGCTGGCGGATGCGCGGAATGCTGCGGGACATCCTGCGCTACGCCTGTCGCGCCGCGGCGACCCCCACCGAACGCATCGCCGCCGCCCGCGCCACCCTGGACCGGCTGCGCGCCAGCCTCCAGGGGCTCGAGGCCCACAGCGCCCGCTATCTGCTGGCGGAGATCGCCCACCTGGATCAGGTCCAACCCAGCTACCTGCTCTTCGAGTACCTGGCGGAGCACAACCGGGCCTTCCTCTTCAGCGACTTCGCCGCCGATGCCGAGCGTGCCGGGCTGCGCTACCTCTGCGACACGGACCCGCGCACCCTCTTCCCCTCGACCTATGGTGAGGCCGTGGATCAGGCCCTGGCCCCCATCGAGGACGGCCTGGAACTGGAGCAATGGCTGGATTTCGTCACCAACCGCAACTTCCGCCAGAGCCTGCTGTGCCGCGCGGACGCGGACCTGCCGGAGGAGATCGCCATCGACCTGGACCGTTTCGCGGGCTTGGCCTTTCGCGCGGACCTGCGCCCCGCCGCCAGGCCCGACCTGCGGCGAATCAAGGACAGCCCCTTCCTGACCCCCGCCGGCGTCACCCTGCAGGTCAGCCAACCACTAACCAAGGCGCTGGTCCTGGAACTCGGCACCCGCTACCCGGATTCCCTGCCCTTGGCCGAGATTCTGCCGGCCGCGGTCCAGCGTGTCGAGACAGCGGGTGGCGGCGACCTGGCCCAGGCGGTCGATGCCTGCCTGCAGGAGCTCTTTAGCCTTTTCGCCCACAACGCCATCGCCGCCCAGCCGGAGCCACGCCACCAGCCACCGCCGGCATTGGACCGGCCCCGGGTCTGGCCGCTGGCTCGGTCTCAACTCGCCGGGGGTGCCCGCCGCGTCACCACCCTCAACCATACCAACCTGGATTTGGATGCCTTTGCGATCCAGCTCATGGGCTATCTGGATGGGACGCGCACCCCGGACGAGGTGGTGCTGGCCCTGACCGATGACCTCCTAGAGGGCCGGCTTGCCCCGCCGAAGGGGTTGGGCACCACCGGCTGGCCCAGAAACAAGCTACTGGCCCGTACCCAGACGGCCACTCTGGAACTGATAGCCCTCTTTGGCCGCCAAGGGATACTTCTAGCGGATTGACCCTATGCTCGGATGATTCGGGCTGTCACTGTCCCGGGCCGGGTGAGGGCTGGCGGGGGACGCCGTGAATACGTCCCTGTAGGCTTGGCGACAGCATCCCTGCTGTCGACACCCCCGCCAACCCTCACCCGACCCTCCTTCTGTAGGCCAAGGCGTTGTCTGGCGTTGGACTACCCCGATTGGGGCACTACCCCGGCCGAGCAGCCGTATTCCCCAACGTACCCAACCGCAAGACGCTCACCAGCGGGGTCTGGTGCTTCTGTCCGGGGGCGTGCATGGCAGGGATGCCATGCCCGAGCCTCCAGGGATGGATTTACGGCGACCCCCGGACAGGAGCACCAGAACCCGCCCGCGCCAGCCCATCCAGCTCCCGCAAATGCACCAGCTTCTCCCGAATGCGAATCTCCAACCCACGCTCCACCGGCGCGTAATAGCGTCGTGGCCGCAGACCATCGGGGAAATAGACCTCACCGGCGGCATAACCCTCCGGCTCGTCATGGGCATAGCGATAGTCATGACCATACCCCAGCTCCTTCATCAGCCGGGTCGGGGCGTTGCGCAGATGGACGGGAACCTCCAGGGAGCCGGACTGGCGGGCATCCTCCTGGGCGGCCTTCCAGGCCAGATAGACGGCATTGCTCTTCGCCGCGCAGGCCATGTAAACCACCGCCTGGGCAATGGCCAGCTCCCCCTCGGGACTGCCCAGACGCTCCTGCACATCCCAGGCGTTCAGCGCCAACGCCAGCGCCCGAGGATCCGCATTGCCAATATCCTCGCTGGCCATGCGCGCCACCCGCCGCGCGATATAGAGAGGATCGCAACCGCCATCGATCATGCGCGCCAGCCAATAGAGGGCCGCGTCCGGGGCCGAGCCGCGCACCGACTTGTGCAGGGCGGAGATCTGGTCATAAAAGATATCGCCGCCCTTATCAAACCGGCGCGCATGGCCGGCGATGACCTCCGTCACCACCCCTGCGCCAATCTCCCCCCCCTCGCTCAAGTCCGCCGCCAACTCCAGCAGATTCAGGGCCCGGCGGGCATCCCCATCCGCCGCCTCCGCCAGCACCCGTCGTTGCTCGGGGGCCAGGGTCAACCCCAATGGCCCCAGGCCCCGCTCCCGATCCGCCAGGGCCTGGTCCATGACCCCTTCCAGGTCCTCGAGCTCCAGGGCCTTGAGGACATAGACCCGAGCGCGGGACAGGAGGGCATTGTTGAGTTCGAAGGAGGGATTCTCCGTGGTGGCGCCAATGAAGACCAGGGTCCCCTCCTCCACATGGGGCAGGAAGGCATCCTGTTGGGCCTTGTTGAAGCGATGGACCTCATCGATAAAGAGGATGCTCCCCCGTCCGTCCGCGGCCCGCACCCGCCGGGCCTCCGCCACCGCCTCGCGAATGTCCTTGACCCCGGAGAGGACCGCCGAGAGGCGCATGAAGTGGCAACCGGAAGAGCCCGCCAGCAGCCGCGCCAGGGTCGTCTTGCCGGTACCCGGCGGCCCCCAGAAGATCATGGAGTGGGGCCGATCCATCTCGATCGCCCGGCGCAAAGGCTTGCCGGGGGCGAGGAGATGGGCCTGGCCACGGAATTCCGCCAGCGCGCGGGGACGCATGCGCTCCGCCAGGGGGGCCGAGGCGTGGGTGGCCGGACTTGCCGAGGAAGGGGCCGCCATCTACTGGATCTCGAGAAAATCTCCGCCGATGGGCCGGTCCAGTTTGAAGAGCTTGGGGTCCAGCTTGGGGTTGCGCTTGGTGTCCAGGAAGCTGAAGCGGGTGATCTGGCCAAAGCTATCCTCCATCAGCAGGGTATCCAGGGCCTCGCCAATGAAGCCGATACGGATGCGGGTGACCTGCCCATCCGCCTTCTTAGGTTGCAGCTCCACCCAGTCACGCCCATCGCCGGGGTCCCAGGTGAAAATTTCGAAATGGCGATCGATGGGTTCGTTGGATGCCAGCAACTGCGCCGGGGTGCCGTCCAGGGCGTTGGATTGACTCTGGTGGGAGATCTGATCCAGCTCGATGTCATGGAGCCAGACCCGATCGCCATCGGCCACGATGACCTGTTCCATGGGCGCCCGGTACTCCCAGCGGAAACGGCCGGGCCGCTGGAGATAGAAGGTACCCTCGGACTCGATCATGCGCCCGCCATCGGCGCTCAGGGTGTATTGGCGAAATTCGGAGGTGAGGGTGTTCAACCCCTTGAGATAGTCCTTCAAGCGCGCCTCGCCGCTGGGCGCCGCCAGGGCGATCGTGGTCAGGGCCAGGAGGCTGGCGGTCAGGACCGCTTTCAGCAAACGGCCCAGGTGACGTGAGGGGCGCTCCGGGTAACAGCGGGAAGGTGTCCGTGGCATGGGCATGGTTCTTTCGTTCATGGGGTCCGGTAGGGCGGGAAAGGCCTGGCGATGACCGCCAAGGACAAGTCGGTGGGATAAAGGTGGTGCCGATGGGGCCCTTATTGTAGCCCCGCCGGGCCAAAATCGAGCGCTTTACCCCCCGATCGGTATAGAGTGGCGGCCTCTTGCGGCTTAGCCTTGTGGAGCAGCCTCTATGACCCAGCCTTTTGACCCCGCCAGCCCTGACGCGGAGACGGATTTCGTCGCGCGCCTGACCTTGCGACTACCGCCCCTCCCCCGGGCCCTGGTGCGCGACTTCACCCAAGGGCAGCTCAGTCTGCGGGCCATGGGCCTGGTCTATACCACCCTCCTCTCCCTGGTGCCCCTGCTGGCGGTGAGCTTCTCCGTCCTCAAGGGTTTCGGCGTCCATAACCGGGTGGAGCCCCTGCTCCTGGAGGCCCTGGTACCCCTGGGAGAGACGGGCAAGATCATCGGCACCCAGCTCATCCAATTCGTCGAAAACGCCCGGGTCGCCGTGCTGGGCACCCTGGGACTGGTGCTCCTCATCTACACCTCGGTCTCCCTGATCCAGAAGACCGAGGAGGCCTTCAACCATATTTGGCATGTCGCCCGACCGCGATCCCTGGCCAATCGCTTCAGCCATTACCTGACCGTCATCCTGGTCGCCCCGGTGCTGCTTCTGTCGGCCACGGGTCTCGCCGGTTCCATCCAGACCAGCGCCCCCTTCACCAGCCTGCTGACCAGCGCCCCAGGGTCCGGGCTGCTGACCCTTCTCGGCTGGCTGCTTCCCTACCTGATACTGGCCGCCGCCTTTACCTTCATCTACGTCTCTCTGCCCCAGGCCCACGTCCAGTTCCGCCCCGCCCTGGTGGGAGCCCTGGCGGCGACGGTCCTGTGGCGGCTCACGGGCTGGGGCTTCGGCTATTTCATGGCCGGTTCCACCCACCTCACCGCCATCTATTCCGGCTTCGCCATCCCCATCCTCTTCATGATCTGGGTCCATATCGCCTGGCTCATCCTCCTGGCCGGCGCCAGCCTCGCCTTTTACCTCCAGCACCCGGAATACCTGACGACGGACGACGGGGAGGCGCGACCCAGTTGCCAACTCCAGGAGCGCTGGACCCTGGCGGTGGCGGGACAGGTGGCGCATCGCCATTACCAGGGCGGGCCACCTTGGGACAGGGACAGCTTGGCCCAGGCCCTGGGACTGCCCAGCACCCTCGTGGGGAACAGGCTCGAGATGCTGGAGGCCGGCGGCTACCTGGTGCGCACCGCCGGGGAACCCAGCCGTTATGTCCCGAGCCGCGCCCCCGACACCCTGGCCCTCGCCGGGCTGCTGGACTTCGTCCGGGCCTACCCGGAGACCCCGGGCGCCACCCCGTCCCGGTCCGCCGGTCCCACCGCCACCGCCACCGCCATCGAGGTCCGCCTCGACGAGGCCCGCCACCAGGCCCTGGCCGGCCTGACCCTCAAGGACCTCGCCGATCAGATCGGCGCGGTGGGGGCCTGACGCCGCCCGGACCTTCTCTGGACCCTTTTTAGGCCAACAGGGCCAGGGCCTCACGAACCGGACGAAAGGAGTAGCGATGGATGGGACTGGGACCCAGGGCCCGCAGGGCGGCAATGTGGGCTGGCGTCGGATAGCCTTTGTGCAGGGCTAGTCCATAGCCCGGATGGAGGAGGTCGAGCCGCATCATTTCCCGATCCCGGGCGACCTTAGCCAGGATGGAGGCGGCGGAGATGGCGGCCACCTTGGCATCGCCACCCACGATGGCCTCGACGGGACAGCTCAGCGCGGGGCAGCGGTTGCCATCCACCAGGGCCCGATACGGCGGGAATGCCAGACCCTGGACCGCCCGCTGCATGGCCAGCAGGGTCGCCTGAAGGATGTTGAGGGTATCGATCTCCGCGGGGCTGGCGCTGGCCACGCACCAGGCCAGGGCAAACCGCTGGATTTCGGGCTCCAGGAGGGCGCGCCGGGCGGGGGACAGGCGCTTGGAGTCATCCAGGCCCGGGATGGGACGGGCGGGATCGAGGATGACGGCGGCGGCGGTGACGGGACCGGCCAGAGGCCCGCGACCCGCCTCGTCGATGCCGGCGATCAGGACCGCGGTAAGCCCGGGGGCCACGCCGGGCGCCATCAAGGGGCCGCGGCCAGTTCCAGCAAGGCTTGGGCGGCCTGGCGACCGGCGTCCCGGCGCAGTTGCCGATGGATGCCGGCGTAGGTCTCCCGGATCTCGGCCAGCCGGGGTTCATCCGCCAGGAGCGCCAGCAGGGCCGGCCCCATCAGTTCCGCCCGGCAGCGGTCCTGGATGAATTCCGGGGCCAACTCTCGGCCGGCCAGGATATTCGCCATGGCGACCTGGGGGACCTTAATGAGGTTGAACACCTTAACCAGGCGATAGGCGAAGGCATCAAGCCGGTAGCCGACCACCATGGGGCGTTTGAGCAGCAAGGCCTCCAGGGTGGCGGTACCGGAGGCGGTCAGGACGGCATCGGCGGCAATCATGGCCTCGCGGCCCCGGCCATCGACCAGGGTCAGAGGGACCTTCAGGCCAGTCCGCGCCAGGATCTCTTCAAAGAGGACCCGCAGGCGCGGGGATACCAGCGGCACCACGAAGGCGAGCCCGGGGTTTTGCCCCTGGCACCAGGCGGCCGTCTCGATGAAAGGACGCGCCAGCAGCTTGACCTCACTGACGCGACTGCCCGGCAGGAGGGCAATCACCGGCCCCGAGAGGGGCAGGCCCAGGGCCCGGCGGGCCGCATCCCGATCCGTTGCGAGGGGGATCTCGTCCGCCAGGGGGTGACCGATGTAGCGGGCGGCCACGCCCCGCTCGCGCAGAAAGTCCTCCTCGAACGGGAAAATGCTCAGGACCAGATCGACGGCGGAGCGCAGGCCCTTGACCCGCCCGGGCCGCCAGGCCCAGACCGTGGGGCTGACCAGGTGGGCGGTGGGGATACCCGCCCGGCGCAGGCGCCGTTCCAGGGTCAGGTTGAAATCCGGCGCGTCCACGCCGATGAAAAGATCCGGGCGATGGTCCAGAAAATAGTCGCCGAGTTGGCGCCGCAGGCGCAGGACCTCGGGCAGGTGCCGCAGGACCTCCACCAGCCCCATGACGGACAGGCGCTCCTGATCGACCAGGGACTCGCAGCCCGCCTCGGCCATGCGCGGCCCGGCCACGCCGATGAAGCTGATATCGGGCCGCGCCTCGCGCAGGGCCCGGATGACACCGGCGGCCAGTTGATCGCCGGAGGGCTCGTTGGCGACGATGCCAATGCGCATCGGTGCGACAGATTCAGCGCACAAAGCCGCGCGGACTGTTGGCGACAAAATCCGCCAGATGATCGACCTCCGGGCTCCGCAGGGCGTGCATGGCGACCAGGGCCTCCGCTAACCTCTTCTTGGACTTGTAGAGCAGGCGGAATCCCTGCTTGATGGCGGCGATGGCTTCGGGCTTGAAATTGCGCCGGCGCAGGCCCTCGGAGTTGATGCCCCGCGGATGCGCCGGATGGCCGTTGACCAGGACGAAGGGCGGGATGTCCTGGGCCACGACGGAACCGCCGCCGGAGAAACAGTGGGCGCCGATGCGGCAGAATTGGTGGATGATGGTGAAGCCCCCGAGGATGGCCCAGTCCTCCACGCTGACATGGCCCGCCAGGGTGGTGGCATTGGCCATGATGATGTTGTCGCCGATCAGGCAATCGTGGGCCACATGGACATAGGCCATGAAGAGGTTGTCGCTGCCGATCCGGGTCACTCCCAGTCCTTGGACTGTGCCTCGATGGAGGGTGACGAACTCGCGGATGATATTGCGATCCCCCAACTCCAACCGCGTCTCCTCGCCGGCGTATTTCTTGTCCTGGGGATCCTCGCCCACGGAGGCGAACTGAAAAATGCGGTTATCGTAACCGATGTCGGTAGGTCCGCGCAGGACGGCGTGGGGGCCGATCGAGGTGCCGCGACCAATGCGCACCCGGGGCCCGATGATGACATAGGGCCCAACCTCGACGCCCTCGTCGAGCTCGGCGGCGGGATCGATGATGGCGGTGTGGTGGATCATGCCTAGAAATCCCGCGCGGTACACATGATTTCGGCGGAGGCCGCCAGCTTGCCATCCACATGGGCCTCGCCCGTGAACATCCAGATAGCGCGCCGCACGGCCCGCAGCTTGACGGTCATGATGAGCTGATCGCCAGGTTCCACCGGACGCTTGAAGCGGGCCTTGTCGATGCCGACGAAATAATAAAGCTTGGAGCCGACCTCATCGGGCCGGGATTCCATGGCCAGCAGACCCGTGGCCTGGGCCATGGCCTCAATGATGAGGACGCCCGGCATAATGGGCCGGGTGGGGAAATGGCCGGTAAAAAAGGGCTCGTTGAAGGTCACGTTCTTCAAGGCCACGAGATAATCGTCGCGCTGGAAATCCAGCACCTTGTCGACCAGCAAAAAGGGATAGCGGTGCGGCAGATGACTGAGCACCTCGTGAATATCCATCGTGTTCAAGGCTGTCTCCCTTGGGTGAAGGAGGGCTGGCAGGGGAAGAGACGCGGCGGGGGGCCGGCTATTCCGAGTCCTGTTCCACTCCCTGGATCAATTTTGCCAGCTCGGCCTCGAGGTACTTGACGCGCCGCGTCAAATCGTCGAGATGGCGGAAGCGCGCGGCGTTGCGTCGCCAGTCCGCGTTCGACATGGCTGGGATGCCGCTGCTATAGACGCCGGGTTCCGGGAAGGAGCGCGTGACCATCGCCATCCCGGTGAAATGCACGTTGTCGCCGATCTCCAGATGCCCAGCCATGCCCACGGCCCCGGCGATGGTGCAATCGCGGCCAATGTGGGTGGAACCCGAAATGCCGGAGCAGGCCGCCATGGCGGTATTCTCGCCGATGCGGCAGTTGTGGCCAATCTGGATCAGGTTGTCGAGCTTGGCCCCGGCCTCGATGATGGTGTCTGTCAGGGCGCCCCGATCCACGCAGCTATTGGCGCCGATCTCGACATCATCCCCGATGTCCACCCCCCCCAGTTGGGGCATGCGGAACCACCGCTTACCATCCCGCGCGAAACCAAAGCCATCCCGGCCAATGACGCAACCGGGCTGGAGCAGGGCGCGGCGGCCCACCCGCACCCCAGCACAGAGGGTGACCCGCGCCACCAGTCGCGCCTCCTCGCCGATGCGACAATGGGCACCAAGGACGGAGCCCGGCCCGATGAAGGCGCGGGGTCCAATCTCGACGCCCTCCTCCACCACGGTAGCGGGGCCAATCCAGGCGCTGGGGTCCACCTGGGCGGAGACCGCCACCACGGCACTGGGGTGGCGGCCCGCGGGCATGGCGGGGGGGGGATGGAGGAGCCAGCCCGCCTTGGCATAAGCCAGGTAGGGGTTGTCGCCGATCAGGACCGGAACGGGGCAATGCTCGCGGTCAGCGGGGCCGAGGATGACGGCGCCCGCGCGGGTCAGGCCCAGGGCGGCGCGATATTTTTTGTCGGCATAGAAACAAAGGTCACCAGGACCGGCATCGGCCAGGGTCGCGATCCGATTAACCCTGACATCCGGGTCTCCCTCGAGCGCGAGACCAAGTTGCTGGGCGAGTTCTCCGAGGGAGTATTCCAAGATGATGATCGCCGAAACGGGGAAAGGGGCCGGGTTATGCCTACTTGGCCTGGTGCTTGGCCCGCATCCGTTCCACCACCTCGTCGGAGATGTCGATGCGTTCACTGAAATAGAAGACGTCCTTGCCGCTGACGATGAGGTCGATGCCGCGTTGCTTGGCCAGTTCGGTCACCACCTCTTCCACCTGCTTGCCCAGCTTGGTGCGCATCTCGTTCTGACGGAGGGTGAGATCCTCCCGCGCCTCGCCTTGGGCGTACTTGAGCTTGCGATCCCGATTACGGATATCGTTGGAGAGGCGCTGGGCCTCCTCGGTGCTCATGAGGGCGGCATCCCGGTCGAGGCGCGCCTGTAGGGCCGTCAGTTCTTCCTGCTGTTCCCGTAACTTCCGCTCGCGGTCGGCGACCGCCTGCTGCAACTCATTGCGCGCCTGCTCGTACTGAGGGGAGCGTTCCACGATGCGGTCGGGATCGATGGCGGCCACCACATAATCCGCCGCCAAAACCTGGGTCCCGGAGGAACCCAGCAGACAGGCCGTGGCCAGGAGGGCGTAAAACCGCGACATGATGCTCATCACCCTAGAAGGCAGAGCCCAAACCAAACTGGAAGACCTGGGTCTGGTCGCCCTCCTTCTCGTTGATGGGGTAGGCAACGCTGGCGAAGATGGCGCCGACGGGCGACAGCCAGACCACGGACACCCCCGTCGAATAACGCAGGTCTTCCAGGGCGAATCCATCGGGCGCGATCAGGCCATTCATGGACGAGGTGGTCCAGACGTTGCCGAAGTCAAAGAAGGCGCTGAGGCGAATGGTATCGGCGAAATCGCCGGAAATGGGCGGCGGCACGAAGATCTCCATGCCCCCTACGATTTTGATGTTACCGCCAATGGGATCGCCTTCCCCGGCGGTCTCGCGGGGGCCCAGGGTATTCTCCTCCCAGCCGCGCACCGACCGGGGGCCGCCGGCGTAGAAGTTCTCAAAGAAGGGCATGGTGGTGGTGTCGCCATAGCCGTCCCCGTAACCCAGATCGGCGCGCATGGAGAGGGTAAAGCGCCGCGCCAGGGGGTAATAATGGCGGTGGCGATAGGTAAGGCGCCAGTACTCCAGGGTACTGCCGGGCCCGGCCGCTTCCAGGGCGAGGTTTTGCAGCAAGCCCTTGGTGGGGAAGATGGTGGTATCACGCGAGTCCTTGGTGTAAGAGGCATTCAGGACGTAATCGTTGTAGATATCGCCATTGATGAGGGCAAACTCCTCGGCCACCGTGGAATAGCCCGGCTTCAGCTTGATGTATTGATACTGGATACCTAGCCCGGCGCGGCTGACATCCGAAATGGGCAGGCCCCAGTTGATGCCGGCTACGCCCAGGTCCGTCGAGTAACGAGCGAGATCCAGATTTTCATAATTGGTCTCCCGGTAGGAGAGGATAAAGCCGCGACTGATACCGTTGATGGTGTAATAGGGGTTGGTGTAGCCCAATTCGTAAATCGTATTGGCATCGCTGGTATTGAAGGCAAAGGAGACCCGCTTACCCGTGCCCATGAAGTTATTCTGAGTCACGCTGGTATTGAAGAGAATGCCCTGGGTCTGGGAGTAGCCCACGCCGGCCATGAGGTTGCCGGAAGGCTTCTCCTTGACGGTAACATCCACGTCCACCTGATCCGGGGAACCCGGGACCGCCGGGGTCTCGATATTGACTTCGTCGAAGAAACCGAGGCGTTGCAGACGTTCGCGGGACTCCTTGACCAGCTCCGAGGAGAACCAGGCTGCTTCCAATTGGCGCATCTCCCGGCGCAGGACCTCGTCGCGGGTGCGGGTATTACCCTTCATGTTCACACGGCGGACATAGACGCGCTTGCCAGGATCGACGAAGAAGATGACCTTGACCTCCTTCTTTTCGTCGTTGATCTCGGGGATGGTATTCACATTGGCGAAGGCATAGCCCTCGTCCGCGAGGCGGCGGGATACCCGCTCCGCGCTCTGGGTCGTCGCCTTGCGCGAGAAGGGCTCGCCGCGGCGCATGTGAATCAAGGGGAAGACCTCCTCGACCGGCAAGGTCGGCTGGCCAGCGAGTTGGATATCGCTGACCATGAAGATGTCACCTTCATTGATCACCACCGTGATATAGATTTCCTTGCGGTCGGCGCTGATCGAAACCTGGGTGGATTTGATCTCGAACTTGATGAAGCCCCGGTCCAGATAGAAGGAGCGCAAGGTCTCCAGGTCGCCGCCCAGCTTTTGCTTGGAGTACTGATCGTTTTTGGAATACCAGGAGGCCCAATTGGACTTGCCAAGCTTGAAGAGTCCCAGCAATTCCTTTTCGGGGAAGGCCTCGTTGCCGATGACGTTGATCTGCTTGATACGCGCCGTCAGGCCCTCGATGATATCAATCGTGACCCGTACCCGGTTGCGATCAAGGGGAGATACCGTGGTCTGGATCTCGATACCGTATTTGCCGCGGGAGAAATACTGATTCTTCAGTTCCTGCTCGATGCGATCCAGGATGGATTTGTTGAAGACCCGACCCTCCGCCAGGCCGATCTCCTTGAGGGCCGCACGAAGCGCCTCCTCATCGATATCCTTGTATCCCGTCAGAATAATCTCCGAGACCGCGGGGCGTTCCTGAACCGTGACGACCAGGACGGTGCCGTCGCGCTCGACCTTCACATCCTCGAAGAAGCCAGAGGCATAGAGGGATCGGATGCTCTTGGCCGTGACCTCGTCCGTGGTGCTATCCCCAATTTTGACGGGGAGCAGGCTGAAGACGGTACCCGCGGAGATACGCTGGAGGCCCTCGATCCGTATGTCGGTTACCTTGAAGGTGTCCGCCAAGGCGGTCAGGGGCCCATTCAACAGCAGGCCCAGCGCCAGGACGATCAGGACCAGGGCATGGCGGGCCACCCCGGAAAAACTTCTCTTGGAAACGCCCAAAGCTCATCCCCCTGTGCGGAGAAGCCGCCTGCCGCGACGGCCAAAATAATGACGGGCTAGTATAGGCGAAGGGAATCACGAACAAAACCACCATGGCGGCCCCGCGGCCAAGGAATACCTCCGGCGGGGGCCTAAAAGGCGGGCTAGGAGCGCCAGCCGGGTCCTCTTAATTCAGCAGGCGTTGAATATCGACGAAGAAGGCCAGGGACATGAGGGCGGCGAGTAAGGCGACACCGATACGCTGACCCTGCATCTGGACCTGTTCGGACAGGGGTCCCCCCTTGATCGCCTCGACCAGGAAGAACAGCAGGTGTCCCCCGTCCAGGACGGGAATAGGCAGGAGGTTGAGCACGCCCAGACTGATGCTGACGACGGCCAGGAACTTGATGAAATAGTTCCAGCCATGGCTGGCGCTGCGTCCGGCGCTCTCGGCGATGGAGATGGGGCCGCTCAGGTTTTCGATGGAGGCCTGACCCGTCACCATGCGGCCCATGACCTTGAGCATCAGCCAACTCATGTCCGCGGTCTTGGCGACGGCGGCGCCCAGGGCATCCACCGGCCCCAGACGCACCACGGCGCGATATTGCGCCAACAGTTCCTCGGGTACTTCAACCCCGGCGCCGACACGGCCAATCTCACCGGTGGGGCCTGGGGCGGTGCGCGGGGTCAGGGCCAGATCCAGCTCCTGGCCGCCGCGGGCTATCCGCAACCGGAGGGTCTGGCCCGGATGGTCCCGCACCAGGGCGACCCAGTCGTCCCAACTGGCGACGGGCTTATCGTTGGTGTCGAGGATCCGATCACCGGTCTGGAGACCGGCGGCTGCGGCCGCCTCGCCAGGAATGACCTCGCCCAGCACCGGCGGCAGCAGGGGGCGGGCAGGCGTCAGGCCCAGATTGGCGAGGATGGCGGGATCTTCCGGCAAGGCCGCCAGGGCCTGGCCACCGAGCACATAGGTGCGCTCGTCCCCCTCGGCGTCACGAATCCGCACCGGCAGATCCCGGCCATCCAGGGCCTCGGCCATCAAGGCAAAGACCGCCGCCTCCCAAGTCGGAGTGGGGCGATCCCCGACCCGGAGCAGTTCGTCTCCAGCCTCCAGCCCCGCCTCGGCGGCGATGGAACCGGTGGCCACGGTGCCGATCAGGGCGCGACTGCCAGTATCCCCCGTCACCAGGATGCCCCAGTAGAGCAGGATGGCAAAGAGGAGATTGAAGAGGGGACCGGCCAGCACGATGGCGGCGCGCCTCCAGAGTTTCTGGCGGTTGAAGGCCCGATGGGCCTCCGCCGGGTCGACCGCCTCCTCGCGCTCGTCGAGCATCTTGACGTAGCCGCCCAGGGGAATGCCCGCCAACACGTATTCGGTGCCATCCCGCCGGCCCACCCACCGCAGCAGGGGTCGTCCGAAGCCGATGGAAAAACGCAGAACCTTGACCCCCAGGCGCCGAGCCACCCAAAAGTGGCCAAACTCATGCACCGCAATGAGGATGGCAAGGACGACGATGAAGGAGAGGATGGTATGGAGTAGGTCTGGCATGGCCCTTTATGTGACCAGGGTTGGCAGCAATTGTTCCGCCATGGCGCGGGCCTGGCGATCCGCCTCCAAGAGACTCTCCAGCCCATCCCGACTCACGGCCTGGGCGGGCAGCCGCTCCAGCGTCGCGCCGACCAGGTGGGCGATGGCGGTATAACGGATACACCCCATCAGGAAGGCCGCCACGGCGACCTCATTGGCGGCATTAAGGATGGTAGGGGCCGTGCCCCCGGACTCGGCGGCTTGGATCGCCAGGGACAGGCAGGGGAAGCGGTCCAGCCCCGGCGGCTCGAAGTCTAGGCGGCCGACGGCGAAAAGATCCAGGGGCGACACGCCGGAGTTCAGGCGCTCGGGCCAGGCCAAGGCGTGGGCAATGGGGGTGCGCATGTCTGGGTTGCCCAATTGGGCCAGTACCGAGCCGTCCACGTACTGCACCAGGGAATGAATGACGCTCTGGGGATGAATGACGATCTGGATGCGTTCCGGCCGAGTGCCGAACAGCCAGCACGCCTCGATGAGTTCCAGGCCCTTGTTCATCATGGTGGCGGAGTCCACCGAGATCTTGCGCCCCATCCGCCAGTTGGGGTGGGCGCAGGCCTGGTCCGGCGTCACCTGTTCGAGTTCCGCCAGGGACCGGTCGCGGAAGGGGCCTCCGGAGGCGGTGAGGAGGATCCGCTCCACGCCCACCTGGTCGAGGCCATGCTCGTAGCCCGCGGGCATACATTGAAAAATTGCGTTGTGTTCGCTGTCGATGGGCAGCAGCAGGGCGCCGCTGGCCGCGGCGGCCGACATCAGGATCTCGCCAGCGACGACCAGGGCCTCCTTGTTGGCCAGCAGCAGGCGCTTGCCGGCCCGGGCGGCGGCCAGGGTGGGCAGCAGACCGGCGGCGCCAACGATGGCCGCCATGACGATATCCACCTCGGGCAGGGCGGCCACCTGGGCCAGGGCCTCGGGCCCCGCCAGCACCTCGGGGGCCCCGGCCATGTCCGCGAGCAGGTCACGCAGGCGCTCCGCCGCCCCGACATCCGCCAGTACGGCCAGGGCCGGCCGATGGCGGCGACACTGCTCGGCCAGGCGCTCGGCATCCCGGTTAGCGGTCAGGGCCACTACGCGATAAAGCTCCGGGTGGCGCCCCACTACGTCCAGGGTGCTGATGCCGATGGAGCCCGTGGCCCCCAGAACACAGATGCCCTTCATGTAGGGACCCCCAGCCAGATCAGACCCAGCACGAAAAAGGGCGCGGCGGCGGTCAGGCTGTCGATGCGATCCAGGAGGCCGCCATGACCGGGCAGGAGATGGCCGGAATCCTTCACCCCCTGGCGGCGCTTGTGGAGACTCTCAAACAGATCGCCCACCACGGAGATGAAGGCGGTGGCCAGGCACAGCAGGAGGGCACCCAGGGTGGCGAGGGGCGCAAAATCCAGCCAGTAGCTCAGCACCAGGCCCAGCAGGGCCGCGCCAGCCCCGGCCCCCAGAACCCCCGCCCAAGTCTTGCCCGGGCTGAGGACCGGCGCCAGCTTGGTCCTGCCCCAGCGGCGGCCGGCAAAGTAGGCGGCGATGTCCGCCGTCCAGATGAGAATGAGGAGAAAGAGCACCAGGGCGGGACCCCGGGACGAGGCGCCATGGAGCTGGGTCATGGCCAGCCAGGGACCGGTCAGGACCAGCAGCCCCGCCAGCAGGCGGCCCGGGGCTGGACCCGCGCCCGGCTCGATCTGCCTGAGCCGGAAGAGCCAGACCGCGACCAGCCACCACCAGAGGCTGACCAGCAGCAGCAGGGGCGCCACCCCCGCCTTGGGCAGAAACCAGAGCATTATCAGAGCGGTAACCATGAGTGCGACATAGCCCAGCCGCGCCGCTGGCGTGGTCAAGCCCCCCAGGGCCGACCACTCCCAGGCGCCGCCCAACAGGATCAGGCCCAGGGCCAGGGCGAAGCCCCGAGGTGGCAAGGCCAGCACCGCCAGAATAACGATCGGGGCCAGGATCGAGGCAGTCAGGACGCGACGCTGGAGGCTGGTCAGGGCCACGAGGATACCCGGTCCGGATCGTGGGGGGATTCCGGGGCCGAATCGAGGGCCCGAGCGCCCTGCCCCATCACCTGCTCGGAGGTCTGGCCGAAGCGACGCTGCCGGCGGCTAAAGTCGGCCAGGGCCTCGGCGTAGGCCGCGGCGCCAAAGTCCGGCCACATGAGATCGGTAAAATAGAGTTCGGCGTAAGCCGACTGCCAGAGCAGAAAATTGCTCAACCGCCGCTCGCCGCCCGTACGGATGAAGAGGTCGGGGTCCGGCAGACCGGTGGTCGCTAGCTGGGTCGCGAGGGTGGCCTCATTGAGGGTGACCGGGTCCAGCTGCCCCGCGACGGCCGCCTGGGCGATACGCCGGGTTGCCTCGGTCAGGTCCCAGCGGCCGCCATAGTTGGCGGCGATCTGCAAGGTCAGCTTGGTATTGGCCGCCGTCGCCACCTCGGCCTCGGCGATCTCAAGGCGCAGGCGTTCTGGGAAGGCCCCGAGATCGCCAATGACGCGCAAGCGCCCACCGTTCTGCTTGAGTTTTTTCACTTCGGATCTCAAGGCGGTGAGGAAGAGTTGCATGAGGAAATCAACTTCGGGTCTGGGCCGCCGCCAATTCTCGCTGCTGAAGGCGAAGAGGGTCAGGACCTCAACCCCCTGGCGGATACTCTCCTCTACGACGGCCCGAACACTCTTGACCCCCGCGCGATGCCCGGCGCCGCGGGGCAGATGACGCGCCCGCGCCCACCGGCCATTGCCATCCATGATGATGGCGACATGCCGGGGGATGGCGCCCGCGCCCGTCTGCTCGCTCGTATTTTCGGCCATGCGGTACTGGTGTCCTGGTCCGTCGGATCAGAGGGCCATGAGGTCCTTTTCTTTTTCCTCCAATTGCTGATCGACCTCCTTTACATATTTATCGGTCAGTTTCTGGATGGCCTCCTGGCCCCGGCGCTCGTCGTCCTCGGAAATCATCTTCTCCTTGACCATCTCCTTGAATTCGTTATTGGCCTCGCGCCGAATGTTGCGGATGGCCACCCGGCCCTGCTCCGCCTCGGAGCGCGCCACCTTGATGAGATCCCGGCGGCGTTCCTCGGTCAGGGCTGGCATGGGCACCCGGATCACGGCCCCGGCGGTGTTGGGGTTGAGCCCCAGGTCGGACTGCATGATGGCCTTCTCGACCGCCGTCACCATGCCCTTTTCCCAGGGGGCTACGGCCAGGGTACGGGCATCCTCGGCGGTGACGTTGGCCACCTGCTTGATGGGCACCTCGTTGCCGTAGTAATTGACCCGGATGTGGTCCAGCAGGGAGGGATGGGCGCGACCGGTGCGGATCTTGGCCAGTTCGAGGCCCAGGGCCTCGACGCTCTTCGCCATCCGCGTCTCGGCGTCCTTGTTGACATCGTTGATCATCTCAGTCTCCGCTCTCGACCAGGGAACCGATGGCCTCGCCCTGGATCAGGCGCATCAGGGCCCCGGATTGATGGATGTTCATAACGCGAATGGGGATGTGGTTATCGCGGCAGAGCACGATGGCCGTGGTATCCATGACCTTGAGGTTCTCGCGCAAGGCCTGATCGTAAGTCAGGCAGGGATAGAAGACGGCGCTTGGGTCCTTCATGGGATCGGCGGAGTAGACGCCATCGACCTTGGTGGCCTTGATGAGCAGTTCGGCGCATATCTCCACGGCTCGGAGACTGGCGGCGGAATCCGTGGTGAAGAAGGGGTTGCCCGTGCCGGCGGCGAAGATGACCACCCGCCTCTTTTCCAGATGACGCAGGGCGCGCCGGCGGATGAAGTCCTCGCAGACCCCGGCGATGTGTAGGGCGGACATGACCCGGGCGGGGACCTGGATACGCTCCAGGGCATCCTGCATGGCCAGGGCATTCATGACCGTGGCCAGCATGCCCATGTGATCACCGGTGACCCGGTCCATGCCGGCTCCGGCCAGGCCCTCGCCCCGAAAGATGTTACCGCCACCAATGACCAGGGCGAGCTGGATGCCCGTGTCCGCGAGCTCCTTCACCTCTTCGGCAAGCCGGCCCATGATGCCGGGATCGATACCGAACTGGCCGCTGCCCATGAGGGCCTCGCCGCTAAGTTTGAGCAAAATCCGCCGATAGGCTAGTTGGGACACGGGTTGAAGTCTCCGGTAGGGTGATCCGCGTAAGTATAGTGGACCGCCGCGACATGGGCGGAGGGGCCAGGGGGGCGCCCTTCCAACAGCCGCCTGGTCCCAGGGAGGGGGCCCACGCGACTTACGCCCTTGCGTGCCCCCCCATCACCTGGCTAGTCGCCACGCACCTGGGCCATGACCTCGTCGGCGAAGTTTTCCTGCTTCTTCTCGATGCCCTCGCCCACCTCGACGCGGGAGAAACGATGGACCTTGGCGCCGACGCGGCCGAGCAGCTTTTCAACCGTAACCTCGACGTCCTTGACGAAGGGCTGACCCAACAAGGTCATCTCCTCCATATACTTTCGAACGCGCCCCTCGATGATCTTGTCCACGATCTCCACCGGCTTGCCACTCTCCAGGGCCTGGGCGCGGAAGATATCCTTTTCCTTTGCCAGGACCTCGGCGGGGACCTGGCTGGCATCGACACAGAGGGGGTTGCTGGCGGCGACATGCATGGCAATGTCCTTGCCCAGCCCGACGTCACCGCCCTCCATCTCCACCAGGACGCCAATGCGCACCCCATGGCGGTAGCTGTGCAACTGGCCCTGGGCATCCTCGAACCGGACCAGGCGGCGCACCTGGATGTTCTCGCCAATCTTGGCGATCAGGGCCTCCCGGGCCTCGGCAATGGTGGTCGCCTCGCCCGCGCGAATCGGCAGGGGACTCAGGGCCTCGACGTCCGCGACCCGGGCGGCTAGGGCAGCCTCGCCCACGGCGTCGGCAAAATCCTTGAAGTTGGCGTCCTTGGCGACGAAGTCGGTCTCACTATTGACCTCGACCATGACGCCGCTCTTGCCATCGGCGGCAACCTTGATGACCACCACGCCGTCGGCGGCGATGCGGCCGGCCTTCTTGGCGGCCTTCGCCTGACCGGACTTGCGCATGGCCTCGATGGCGGCCTCGATACTGCCCTGGGATTCCACCAGGGCCTTCTTGCACTCCATCATGCCGGCCCCGGTACGCTCTCTGAGCTCCTTGACCAATGAGGCGGTAATCTCCATCAAACAAATCTCCGAAAATCTGGTATCGCGAATATGCCCGGCGCGGGTCTTAGGTCCGGCGCGGGGCGAAAACAGGATTCAGGGGCGCCTGCCCAGCGGGCCGGACAGGGGGTTCGCCCCCGATAGGGTTTGGCCGGGGCCCGGTCGTCAGGCGGTGGCCTCCGCCGGCGCGGTCTCCATGTAATCATCCACGCGCCCGGCCATGGCGGC
>JBGAUK010000026.1:0-36648 GCA_044228695.1 Chromatiaceae bacterium
CCGGCCCTCGGTGAGATCGAGGAGCTTGACGGTATCGACCAGCTTGTTGAGCTGCTTTTTGATCTGCTCGATGATCTCCTCGCTGCCGGTGGTGACCAGGGTCATGCGCGACAGGGTGGGATCATCCGTGGGGGCCACGGTCAGGGACTCGATGTTGTAGCCGCGGGCGGAGAAGAGCCCGGAAACCCGGGACAGAGCGCCGGCCTCGTTTTCCAGCAGGACGGAAATAATGTGTCTCATGTCAGGCGAGCTCCCTTTCTGGCGAGAGGTGCATCTCGTGATGGCCCTTGCCCGCCTCGATCATGGGGTAAACGTTCTCGGCGGGATCGACCACGATATCCATGAAGACAAAGCGATCCTTCATGGCGAAGGCCTCGCGCATGGCGCCCTCCAGGTCCCCCGGCTGTTCCACCCGCATACCCACATGGCCGAAGCTCTCGCTGAGCTTGACGAAGTCCGGTAGGGCATCGACGTAGGAGTGTGAGTAGCGGCTCTCGTAGAAGAACTCCTGCCACTGGCGCACCATACCCATGTAGCCGTTGTTGAGCAGGATGACCTTGATGGGCAGGTCGTACTGCTTGCAGGTCGCCATCTCCTGGATGCACATGAGGATGCTGGCCTCGCCGGAGACGCAGGCCACGGCGGCGTCGGGGAACGCAAGCTGCACGCCCATGGCCGCCGGCAGGCCGAAGCCCATGGTGCCCAGACCACCGGAGTTGATCCAGCGCCGGGGCTCGTCAAAGGGGTAGAACTGGGCGGCGAACATCTGGTGCTGGCCCACGTCGGAGGTCAGGTAGAGACCGCCTTGTGTGACCTTGTAGAGGGTCTCGACGGCGAACTGGGGCTTGATGAGGGGGCTGTGACGATCGTAGGCCAGGCACTTGACCCCCCGCCACTCCTCGATTTGCCGCCACCATTCCGCCAGGGCCACCGGGTCCGGACCCTGCTTGTGCTCCCGGAGAAGGCGCGCCATGTCGGCCAGCACGCTACCCACCGGCCCGACGATGGGAATGTCCACCCGCACGTTCTTGGAGATGGACGAGGGATCCACGTCCAGGTGGATGATGGTAGCGTGGGGGCAGAATTGCTCGATCTTGCCAGTGACGCGGTCATCAAAGCGGGCGCCGATGGCGAAGAGGACGTCCGTCTCGTGCATCGCCATGTTAGCTTCGTAGGTGCCGTGCATGCCGAGCATGCCCAGGAACCTGGGGTCCGTCATGGGGAAGGCCCCCAGCCCCATGAGGGTACTGGTGATGGGGAAACCCGTTTTCTCGACCAGGTCGCGCAGGGCCTGGGAGGCCTCGCCCAGGATGACGCCACCGCCGGTATAGAGCACCGGCCGCTTGGCCTGGAGCAGGACGTCCACCGCCTTCTTGATCTGCCCCGGGTGCCCCTTCAGCGCCGGGCTGTAGGAGCGCAGCTTGATGTCCTTGGGGTAGTGGTAGGGGATCTTGATGTTGGGGTCGGTGACATCCTTGGGGATATCCACGAGCACCGGCCCCGGCCGGCCCGACGTCGCGATGTAGAAGGCCTTGCGGATGGTCAGCGCCAGGTCGTGCACATCCTTGACCAGGTAGTTGTGCTTGACGCAGGGGCGGGTGATGCCGACCGTGTCCACTTCCTGAAAGGCGTCACTGCCGATCACGGGGGTCGGCACCTGCCCGGACAGGATCACCATGGGTATGGAGTCCATGAAGGCGGTGGCGATGCCAGTGACGGCATTGGTGGCGCCAGGGCCCGAGGTGACCAGGGCGACGCCACAGCGACCGGTGGCGCGGGCGTAGCCATCCGCGCCATGGGTGGCGGCCTGCTCGTGACGGACCAGGATGTGCTTGACCTTGTCCTGCTTGAACAAGGCATCGTAGGTATGAAGGACCGCGCCTCCGGGATACCCGAAGACATACTCCACGCCCTCATCGATCAGCGCCTGAACGATGATCTCGGCTCCACTCAGTTCCAATTCAACTAACCTCCATCTGTTATGACCACCCCGGGTTGGCCCTTGCCGGCCTGTTACCGGGTACGCGCGGCGAGACAGAAAAGTGGGAGATGTATAAAGGGTCGAAAAGCTACAGGATAGGACCGGGATCGGTCAAGGACGGCGTGTCGCCGGGCGGCCTGTCAATCCGGAAAAACCCGGTTCGGGCCGGCGGGGCTTGTCCCGCTGGAGGCGGCTCCCTACAATGAAACTCTTTTTCGCCGGGCCCCTCCCATGCGCACATCTCGGTTCCCCCTCCAGACCCTCAAGGAGACCCCCGCGGACGCGGAAGTGGTCAGTCACCGCCTGATGCTGCGGGCGGGCATGATCCGCAAGCTGGCGGCGGGCCTCTATACCTGGCTACCCCTGGGACTGCGGGTCCTGCGCAAGGTAGAGCGGATCGTCCGGGAGGAGATGGACCGGGCCGGGGCCCTGGAGGTCCTTATGCCGGCGGTGCAGCCGGCGGAGCTGTGGCAGGAGTCCGGGCGCTGGGAGCAGTACGGTCCCGAGCTGTTGCGCATCAAGGATCGCCACCAGCGGGAATTCTGCTTCGGCCCCACCCATGAGGAAATCATCACCGACCTGGCGCGCCGGGAACTGCGCAGCTACAAACAGTTACCGGTCAACTACTACCAGATTCAGACCAAGTTCCGCGACGAGATCCGGCCCCGCTTCGGGGTCATGCGGGCGCGGGAGTTTCTGATGAAGGACGCCTACTCCTTCCACCTGGACCGCGATTCCCTGGCCGAGACCTACCAGGTGATGCACGCCACCTACAGCCGCATCTTCCAGCGCTGCGGCCTGGATTTCCGCCCCGTCCAGGCGGATACGGGCGCCATCGGCGGCCGGGCCTCCCATGAGTTTCATGTCCTGGCGGACGCCGGCGAGGACGCCATCGCCTTCTCCACAATGAGCGACTATGCCGCCAACATCGAGTTGGCGGAGGCCCTGCCCCTGGCGGCCAGCCTCCCGGCGCCCACTCAGGACAAGCGCCTGGTCCCCACCCCCGGGGCCAGGACCATCCAGGAACTGGTGGAACAGTTCGACCAGCCCATTGCGCACACGGTCAAGACCCTGGTGGTGGCCGCGGCCGAGGGCAGTGGCGCCCAGCTGGTGGCTCTGCTGGTACGCGGCGATCACGAACTCAACCCCGTCAAGGCCGAAAAACTGCCCCAGGTGGCCGTGCCCCTGCGGATGGCGACGGAGGAGGAGATCCGCGCCACCGTGGGCGCTGGCCCCGGCTCCCTGGGGCCCCTGGGCCTCCCCATCCCCTGCGTCGTCGATCGCACCGTGGCGGTCACCGCCGATTTCAGCGCCGGGGCTAACCAGGACGGCCATCACTGGTTCGGCCTCAACTGGGGGCGCGACCTGCCCCTGCCGGAGGTGGCGGACCTGCGCAGTGTCGTCGAGGGTGACCCCAGCCCGGACGGCCAGGGCCAGATCACCATCGCCCGCGGCATCGAGGTCGGACATATCTTCCAGTTGGGACAGAAGTACAGCGCGGCCCTCAAGACCACCGTCCTGGACGAGGGCGGCCGAGCCCTGACCCTGGAGATGGGCTGCTACGGCATCGGCGTGTCGCGAGTGGTGGCCGCCGCCATCGAGCAACACCACGACGAGCGTGGCATCATCTGGCCGGAGCCCATTGCCCCTTTCCAGGTCGCCCTGCTGCCCATGAAGCTGGCCAAATCCTACCGGGTGCGGGAGGCCACCGAGGCCCTCTACCAGGAACTGACCGCCGCTGGCATCGAGGTCCTCCTCGACGACCGGGACGAACGCCCCGGCTTCATGTTCGCGGACATGGAGCTTATCGGCATCCCCCATCGCCTGGTCGTCGGTGACAAGGGGCTGGACCAGGGTCTCCTGGAATACAAGGGTCGCCGGGATGCGGAGATGACCCTGGTGCCCATCGGCGAGATCCTGGGCTTCCTGCGCGAACGCCTCGCGCTGGCCGCGGCCTGACCCGCGACGGTCTTCGTCAGGACCGCCGCCCCGGGCCAGACGTACCCGAGAGGCCTCCCTAATTCTCGCCCCCATCCAATCTTCACCCGACCGCCCTCACCCGCCAGGGAGCGGCATAACCCAGGAAATCCTTGCCATGCGACAGGAAGCCTTCAGCTACGACCAGCTACTGCAATGCGGTCGCGGTGAAATGTTTGGCCCGGGCAATGCCCAACTGCCGACCCCGAACATGCTGATGGTGGACCGCATCCTCAAGATCAGTGACGAGGGCGGCACCTTTGGCAAGGGCGAGATCCTCGCCGAACTGGATATCCATCCGGATCTCTGGTTTTTTGGCTGCCACTTTCCCGGCGACCCAGTCATGCCCGGCTGCCTGGGCCTGGACGCCACCTGGCAATTGGTGGGTTTTTTTCTGGGCTGGATCGGGAACCCGGGCCGGGGCCGCGCCCTGGGGGTCGGCGAGGTCAAGTTCACGGGCCAGGTGTTGCCAACGGCCCAGAAAGTCACCTACCGGATTGATATGAAACGCATCATCAGCCGCAAGCTGGTCCTCGGCATCGCCGATGGCAGCGTCAAGGTGGACAGCCGTGAAATTTACACCATGAAGGACCTTCGGGTGGGGCTCTTCACCTCCACCGAAGGCTTTTAGGGGGCGGTCCGGCTTTCGTCGCGACTGTCTGTCCTTTCGTCGCCCGGGGGGCTGGGCTCCTACATGAAGTCGAGGCCGCTAACCGCCACGGGCGGGCTGTCAGCCCTTTTTCTCGCCCAGCATGGTCGCGAGGCGCTTGGGGGGTACATAGCCGGGGACCATTTCGCCGCTTTCAAGGATGATGGCGGGGGTGCCGGAGACGCCCAGCTTTTCGCCCAGCTCCATCTGCTCCTTGACGGGGTTGTCGCACTTCTTGTCCGGGACACTCTTGCCGGCCTTGGCGTCCGTGAGGGCGGCCTTGCGATCATCGGCGCACCAGACGGAGATGGCCTTGTCGAAGGAGGGGGTGCCCACCCCGGAGCGAGGGAAGAAGAGGTAGCGGACCTTGATGCCCTCGGCGAGGTAGCCGTCGATCTCGCCATGCAGCTTGCGGCAGTAGCCACAGTCGATGTCCGTGAAGACCGTGATGGTGTGCTCGGCCTTGCCCGGGGGCGAGAAGATGATCATCTTGTCCTCGCCCAGCTTGTTGACGGCGGCCACCCGCTCCTTGGCCTCCTGCTTGCGCGCCTCCGCCAGCCGCGGCGAGGTCTCCGTCAAGTCCTCCTTGCTGACCAGGTCGATCATGCGGCCCTGGACCATGTAACGGCCGTCCTTGCTGACGTAAATGACGTCGGAACCCACCAACACCTCGAAGAGACCCGGCACCGGCGTCTCGTGGACGCTCCCGACCTCGTACTCCGGCAGTATCTTGGCCAGGCTCTTCTTAATGGCGGTGGCATCCGCCAGGGCCTGGGCCGAGACCAGGGCCAGCACGGCGCCCGCAAGCCCTATCTTGATCTTCACATTCATGGGTTAACCTCTAATCTCTGAAATTGGTGAATTTGAGGGGCAAGCCCCAATCGCCCTCGCGCAGATGCGCGATGGCCTCCTGCAGGTCGTCGCGATTCTTACCCGACACCCGTAACTGCTCGCCCTGAATCTGGGCCTGGACCTTGAGCTTGGCCGCCTTAAGGGCCTTGATCATGCTCTTGGCCGTTTCGGTATCGATCCCTTGCTTGAGGCCCACCTCTTGACGCGCCGCGCTCAGGCTGGTGGTGGAGTCCTTGATGTCCAGGCTGCCGATGTCGACTCCGCGTTTGACCAGCTTCTGGCGCAAAATATCCATCATCTGCCGTAACTGGAAATCCCGCTCCGAGGCCAGCTTGATGACATCGCCGGCCAACTCGAAGCTCGCCGTGATGCCCTTGAAGTCGAACCGGGTCCCCACCTCGCGGTTGGCCTGGTCCACCGCGTTGCGGACCTCCTGCAGGTCCACCTCCGAAACCACATCGAAAGACGGCATCGATCTTCTCTCCCCTAGCCGGCTGCTGAAGGCTGGTTACATTAGAGCAAGGCTTGCGGCAATGCCAGTCCTAGCCCCGCGGATGGTGCTTGGCGTGGAGCTGCTTGAGTCGCTCCCGGGCGACGTGGGTGTAGATCTGGGTGGTGGAGAGGTCGCTGTGGCCGAGCAGCATCTGCACGACCCGCAGGTCGGCGCCGTGATTGAGCAGATGGGTGGCGAAGGCGTGACGCAGGGTGTGGGGGGACAGCTCCTTCTGGATGCCGGTGGCGAGGGCGTGGCGCTTGATGAGTTGCCAGAAGGCCTGGCGGGTCATGTGGTCGCTGCGACGGGTGGGAAAAAGATAGTCGCTGAGCCGGCCGCCCAGCAGGTCCTGGCGGGGACCGCGGGTGAAATCCGCCAGCCAGGCGAGAGCCTCCTCGCCCAGGGGCACCAGGCGTTCCTTGCCCCCCTTGCCCAGGACCCGCACCAGGCCCTGATTCAGGCTCACCTCCCCCGGCTTGAGATCGACCAACTCGGAAACCCGCAGCCCCGTGGCGTAGAGGACCTCCAGCATGGTGCGGTCGCGATGACCGCGGGGATCCTCGGTATCCGGGGCTCGCAACAGCCGTTCCACCTCCGCCTCCGTCATGATCCGCGGCAGGGGACGGCCCAGCCGGGGGGCATCCACCCGTGCGCTGGGGTCCTCGCGCAGGGTGCCGATGCGCAGCAGGTACTGGTAAAACTGGCGCAGGCAGGACAGGCGCCGCGCCGCCGAGCGCGGCTTAAGCCCTTGCAGGGAGAGCCGGGCCAGATAATCGAGCAGATCCAGCCGCGTCGCCCCCGCCAGCCCCAAGCCACGCTCCGTGGCCAGCCAGGTGCCAAAGGCCCGCAGATCGGACTGGTAGGCCGCCAGGGTATTGGCGCTCAGCCCCCGCTCCATCCAGAGGGCGTCGGCAAAGCCTTCGATGAGGCTATCCTGGGCGGCCGGGTCCTCCTTCACCCCTCCGCCCAAGGCAGGGCCTCGTTGAGGCAGCGGACGCGATAGTAGCGACTGTCCTCCAGCCGCAGGGCGGTGAACCGGCCGCGATTGGCGCAGCCGGTGTCCAGAGGATGGACAAGCAGCTTGCGCAGCCCCCGAGGGACGAACCCCTCGCGATCCAACCGGGCCCAGTGACCAAAGAGGATGGGGACCCCCTGGCTGGCGCGCCCCGGGACCTGGAACCAGGGCCGGGACCGCCGGGCGCCCTTGAGCTTGCGGCGCTCACCGTCGAGATCCAGGCAGCCATCGGCATCGCACCAGCGCAATTGGGTGAAGCAGTTGGCGATGTAGCGCAGACGACCCCAGCCTTCCAGGTCATCGTGCCAGTGCCAGGGCGGGTCCGGCCCCAGGTGGTGAAACAGATCGCCGTAAGCCGGATTCTGCAGCAGGACCTCCAGTTCGGCGGCGCGGGCCTTGGCGGTGGCCAGGTCCCACTGGGGCGGCAGACCGGCATGGACCATGGCATAGCCAAGACGTTCGTCGTGGTAGAGCAGTGGCTGGTGGCGCAGCCAGAAGAGGAGTTCCTCGCGATCGTGGGCCTCCAGGATACTGGCCAGGGTATCCTTTTTGCCGAAGGTCAGGGCGCCGGAGGCCGCTGCCAGGAGATGCAAGTCGTGGTTGCCCAGGACGCAGACGGCGGCGTGACCTAGGTCGCGCACAAACCGGAGCAAGCCCAGGGAGTTAGGCCCGCGGTTGACCAGATCGCCCGTAAACCAGAGGCGATCGACGGCGGGATCGAAGTCGATGCGATCGAGGAGGCGCAGCAGGTCATCGAAGCAGCCCTGGACATCGCCAATGGCATAGGTGGCGCCGACCTCGTCCAGCGGCGGCCCCTGGTTTAGGGGCGAGACCGCCCCCGCGCGGCTGGCCTCCTCGTCCGTCCCCAAGCCCGTCATCCCTCGCCCGCCCCCACCAGGGCAGGGGGCGCGCCTTCATGGCGCAGCAACCAGCGCTTGACCTCCAGGCGACGGCCCGCGACATCCCCCGCGAAGCCCCCCAGCCCATCCTTGGCGATAACGCGATGACAAGGCACGGCGATGAGGCAGGGGTTGGCGCGACAGGCACCGCCGATGGCACGGGCGCTGGTGCCCAGTTGCCGGGCGAGATCACCATAAGTCCGGGTTTCACCGGGGGGGATGGCTTGCAGGGCCCGCCAGACGCGGTGCTGAAAGTCCGTGCCCCGCGCCGCCAGGGGCAAATTCATGCCCGTCGCACCCCCCTCAAAATAGCGTGCCACGGCCGCGCGAATGGCCAGGGGCACCGGCTCGCCAGAGCTTGCGTCATCCAATGGCGTCAGGCCCACCGGGGTTTCGGACAGCGCCGGGCCCCCGTGGGGTGCAGTATCTATATCCTCGACCAGGTTCAGGCACACCAATCCCTCCGCCGCCCAAGCAAGCGCCAGGGTCCCCAAGGGAGTCTCCAGGGTGCCAAATGTCACCGCTCCCGAGGTCAGGATTCCCGATCGCCCCCGCCCTGTTTTCATATCACCTGTCGTCATATCGCCGGTAAATAGTCGCGCAGTATATACCCAGAGCCCATCCACCCCCGGCCCCTAGCAGGCGAAGCTGCAAACCCACGGCGTGAGGGTCGGGCAACCTGGCACTCGGTCCCGGCCATCCGCCCAAGCCAAGAAATTGAGTACAATGCGCCCTCTTAACAACACCCACGAGGCACCCT
Organism: Chromatiaceae bacterium; assembly: GCA_044228695.1. Taxonomy (GTDB): domain Bacteria; phylum Pseudomonadota; class Gammaproteobacteria; order Chromatiales; family Chromatiaceae; genus M0108. The sequence goes on from JBGAUK010000026.1 coordinate 8,627, forward strand.
CGGCCCAGCCGTGAACAACCCCCAAGCCCCCTTCTGGGAAACCACCCTCCTGGACGCCATGAGCAGCGACCAGTGGGAGGCCCTGTGCGACCGCTGTGGTAAGTGTTGCCTGGAAAAGCTGGAGGAAGAAGAGACCGGCCGCATCTTCTACACCAACGTCGCCTGCAAACTGCTCGACCCCAACACCGGCACTTGCGGCGACTATCCGCATCGTTCCCGCCTGGTGCATGATTGCATCGAACTCACGCCAGCCACCGTCGCCGACCCCCATTGGCTCCCAACCACCTGCGCCTATCGGCGCCTGCGCGAGGGCCGCCCCCTGCCCCGGTGGCACCCACTCCTCAGCGGCGACCCCACCTCCGTCAGCCGCGCTGGCCAGTGCGTCGCCGGTCGGGTCATCCCCGCCGCCGAAGCCGGGCCCCTGGTGCACCACCTCATAGACTGGATCGAATAAGCCTGCATCTCCGGTCTCGATTCCCCGACCCCTCTAGTTCTCCGCCCGCGCGGCGGGGGCATTCCCTTCCCGACCCCCCTGCCCTTCACGGTGAGCACGCCATGAAACTTGCTTCTCCCCCCTCCGCCTCCTTCTGCCCCGCCCGGCTGGACCTGCTGCAAAGCGCCTCAGGCCTGGTCCTGGCCCTCTTCATGTGGCTGCACATGGTCTTCGTCTCCTCCATCCTCCTGGGCAAGGATGCCTTCTGGACGGTGGCCCGCTTTTTCGAGGGCTACTTCCTCTTCGGTCGGAGCTTTCCCTTCCTGGTGACCCTCTTCACCACCGCCATCCTGGCGCTCTTCGTCCTGCACGCCGTCCTGGCCCTGCGCAAGTTTCCCGCCGACTGGCGCCAATACCGAACCTTCTGGCACCATGCCGGCCGCTTTCCCCATGGCGATACCCGCCTTTGGCTGGTCCAGGTGCTCACCGGCTTTGCACTCTTCTTCCTGGCCCCGGTCCATCTCTACCAGATGATGGCCCACCCGGACCTCATCGGCCCCTACGCCTCCGCCGACCGGGTCTGGGGCGGGCACTTCTGGCCCCTCTATCTCCTGCTCCTCTTCGCGGTGGAGGTGCATGGGGGCGTTGGCCTCTATCGCCTGGCCTTGAAGTGGGGCTGGTTCGAGGGCAAGGACCCGGCGCTCACCCGCCGGCGGCTGCGGCGGGCCAAGTGGGCCCTGACGACCTTCCTCATCAGCCTGGGGCTCCTGTCCCTGGCGGCCTACATGGTCATCGGCCTGGATCACGCCCCCCGGGCGGGCGAACGCTACACGCCGACCTGGGCGGAGGCAGCACAATGAAAATTGTCTATACGGATGTCTTGGTCATCGGCGGCGGTCTGGCCGGGCTGCGGACGGCGGTGGGGGTCAAGCGACGGGGCCTGGATACCCTGATTCTGTCCCTGGTGCCGCCCAAGCGCTCCCATTCCGTGGCGGCCCAGGGTGGCATGCAGGCGAGCCTCGCGAATGCCCTCAAGGGCGCCGGCGACAACGAGGAGATCCACTTCCAGGACACGGTGCGCGGCAGCGACTGGGGCTGCGATCAGCAGGTAGCGCGCCTCTTCACCCACATGGCCCCCAAGGCGGTGCGCGAGTTGGCGGCCTGGGGCGTGCCCTGGAGCCGGGAACAGGAGGGGGAGCGCCAGGTCATCATCAACGGCGAGGCGGTCAGCCTGCGGACCCCCGCCGCGGTTCATGGCCTGATTGCCGCCCGGGACTTCGGCGGCACCAAGAAGTGGCGCACCTGCTACACCTCCGACGGCACCGGTCACGCCATGCTCTACGCGGTGTCGGATCAGGCCATCGCCGCCGCCATCCCGGTACACGAACGCCAGGAGGCCATGGCCCTCATCCACGACGGCGCCCGCTGCCTGGGCGCCGTGGTCCGGGACCTGATCACGGGCGAGCTGCGCGCCTATCTGGCGCGAGCCACGGTCATGGCCACCGGCGGTTTCGGGCGCATCTGGGGCGTCTCCACCAACGCCATCATTAACGAGGGCATGGGCCAGGCCCTGGCCCTGGAGACGGGGGTGGCGCGGCTGGCCAACCTGGAGGCGGTGCAATTCCACCCCACGGCCATCGTCCCGGCGGGCATCCTGGTGACCGAGGGCTGCCGCGGCGACGGCGGTCTGCTAAGGGATGTGGATGGCCACCGCTTCATGCCGGACTACGAGCCCGAGAAGAAGGAACTGGCCTCCCGGGACGTGGTGTCCCGGCGCATGGCCGAGCATATGCGCAAAGGCAAGGGGATCAAGGGGGCCTTCGGCGATTTCCTCTGGCTGGACATCACGGTGCTCGGCCGCGCCCACATCGAGAAGAACCTGCGCGAGGTCAAGGACATCTGCAAGTACTTCCTGGGCATAGATCCGACGGTGGACTTCATCCCGGTGCGGCCGACCCAGCATTATTCCATGGGCGGCATCCGCACCGATCATCAGGGCCAGAGCCCCTGGCTGCGGGGCCTCTTTGCCTGCGGCGAGGTGGCCTGCTGGGACCTGCACGGCTTCAACCGCCTGGGCGGCAACTCGGTGGCGGAGACGGTGGTGGCGGGGATGCTGGTGGGCGAATACATCGCTGACTTCTGCGCCACGCCCGAGGGCCAGGTCCAGATCTCCAGCGCCCTGGTCCAGGACTTCCTTCGCCGCGAGCAGGCCGGGATCGATCGCCTGCTGGCGCGACCGGGTCGGGAGAACGCCATCGCCATTCGCCAGGCCATGGAGCGGGTCATGACGGATCAGGTGGGCCTGTTCCGCAAGGGCCCGGACCTGGAGGCGGCCGTGACGGAGTTGCAAGCCCTGTTGGTCCGGGCCGGCGACCTGGGGGTGCGCAACCCCTATCCCGGCGCCAACCCGGAGCTGGTCCTGACCTACCGGCTGCCGCGCATGCTCAAGGTTGCACTGGGGGCGGCGATGGGCGCCCTGGCCCGTACCGAGAGCCGGGGTGCTCATTACCGGGAGGATTATCCCGGCCGCAACGACCACGACTGGCTCAAGCGCACCCTGTTGCATTGGCCCGCGGGCGGGAACCAGCCGGAGCTGGACTACGAGGCCCTGGAGGTCGGCGGCCTGGAACTGCCGCCCGGCTTTCGCGGCTATGGCGCCCGCGACATCCTGGACCACCCGGACACGGCCCGGCGCCAGGCCGAGGTCGATGCCCTGCGGGCCAGCGCCGCGCCCGGAGAAGCCCAAGCCCTCCAGGATCGGCTCATGCCCTTCCACCATCTACTGCCCGAGCGCTATCGCGGCCCCAATGCCCGGGTTCCGACGGCCCCGGACCTCGAGACCCAGGACGCCGCTGCCCCCGCCGCCAGAGCCACCCTCCCCGCCGCGGGGACAGCCGCCCGCCGCTCCCAGGAGCCCCAATCATGAGCCGCACCCTCCGCTTCCACATCTTCCGTCACACCCCTGGCGACCCGGCCAGCGTCCCCCACCTGCAGGATTTCCGCCTGGACGAGGCCCCGGGCATGACCCTCTTCATCGCCCTCAACCATATCCGCGAGGAGCAGGACCCCAGCCTGGCCTTCGACTTCGTCTGCCGGGCCGGCGTCTGCGGCAGTTGCGCCATGGTGATCAATGGCCTGCCGGGCCTGGCCTGCCGGACCCTGACCGCCTCCCTGCCGGCGGAGATCACCCTCCTGCCCCTGCCGGTTTTCGAGCTTATCGGCGACCTCTCGGTGAATACGGGTAAGTGGATGCGCGCCCTGAGCGAGCGGCTGGAGACCTGGATCCACCTCCAGGGAGAACCGGACCTGGATGCCGTCGAGGCCCCCATGGCGCCCGAACTGGCGGAGCAAATCTACGAATTGGATCGCTGTATCGAGTGTGGCTGCTGTATCGCCGCCTGCGGCACGGCCCAGATGCGCCAGGACTTCGTCGGCGCCGCCGGCCTCAACAAGATTGCCCGCTTCCGCCTCGACCCCCGGGACCGGCGCGAGGAGGCGGATTACTACGGGGTCATCGGTGACGATCAGGGGGTCTTCGGCTGCATGAGCCTGCTCGGCTGCCACGATGTCTGCCCCAAGGGCCTGTCCCTCCAGACCCAGATCGCCTATCTGCGCCGGGCCATGGTGCGCCAGGGCCTGCGCGGCCAGCCCATCTGCCTGGATTAGCTAAACCAGCCACCCCACCAGCTCCAGCGGCCAGCGTACCGCCAGCGCCACCACCAGGGCCACGCCAATGGAGAGGGCGACGGAGTAGTAGGCGTCCCGCGGACCCAGGAGCTTCAACATCATGGCGAAGGTGGACACACAGGGGACATAGAAGGTTAGGAAGACCAGGAAGGTGACGATCTGGGTGGTGTCGAGCACGCTAGACAGTTCCTGGGTGCCCAGGGCCTGAAACACCATCAGCAGGGACAGCTCCTTGCGGAGGACGCCAAAGAGGATCGGCACCCCCAGCGCCACGGGCAGACCCAGCCACCAGCTCGTGATGGGCGTCAGCGTCAGGTTGATCCAGGCATCGGCGCCATAGCGGTCCAGCAGCGCCAGCACCACGCTGCCCGCCACCAGCAGCGGCAGGACGATGGTGACGATATCGCGGCTGCGATCCCAGGTGCTGGCCAACACCTGGCGCGGGGTCGGTAGGGCGTAGGCGGGGATCTCCTGGATGATGCCCGGCGTGGTCTCGGGATAGCGGCGCTGGAGGAGCTTGCCCACCAGGCTGACGACAACGGGGATGAGCATGAAGAGGGCGAATACCCCGAGGCCACCCAGATACTTGCCGCCCACCGCCAGCAGGATGGCGGACCGCGCCGAACAGGGCAGAAAGGTGATCAGCAGCGAGGCCACGGTGCGGTCGCGCCCCCGGGTGACGGCGGCGGTAGCGGCCAGGGCCGGGACATTGCAGCCCAGCCCCATCAAAAACGGCAGGGCAACGCCGCCATGCAGCCCCAGTTGATGGAAGCCGCGATCGACGACAAAGGCGACGCGGTGCATGATGCCGGACTCCTCCAGCACCACCAGCAGCATCACCAGGGGGATCATGTAGGGGATGACGATGCCCGCCAGGCCGATGACGCCATCCAGCACGGCGCGCGCCAGGACCCCCATCAGATCGGTGGGTTGCCAGGGCTCCGCCCAGGCGATGAGGCGCGCGACCGTGAGTCCGTCCAGAAAGGCGCTCACCTCGAACACGAAAAACAGCACCATGGCAAAGATCACCAGGGTGCCGACAAAGCCCCAGTGGGGGTGCAGAAAGAGGTCGTCCGCCCAGCGTTGCCAGAGCGGCGTCGCGTCTTCCTGGCCGGGGCGGGTCACCGCCTCGAAGAGGACGGCGGCCTGGTGATGCCGGTCGGCGTGGATCTCCTCCGCCAGGGGGCGGGGCAAGGCCGCGTCGGCCTGGGCCCGAGCGGCGACCAAGATGGCATGGGCGTCGGGGAAATGGGCCCGCAACTCCTGAGCGAAGTAATCCTCGTTTTCCGCCAGTTGCAGCGTTAGCAAAGCCTCCGGCACGGCGAAGGCCGCCGCCACCTCGGGCTGGCGGGCGATCTCGGCAATGGCCCCCCATTGGGCGACGATGTGCGGGCTGGGGGGATGGGCCCAGGGGATCGGCGGGGCCTTGCGGGTCTCCCGCGCTACCCGGGTCAGGGTGGTAAAGAGCTCGGCCAGGCCTATGCCCATGTGCGCCACGGTGGGCACCACGGGGCCGCCCAGTTTGGCCGCCAGGGCGCGAACATTGATGAAGCGGCGCTTGGCGCGCGCCTCGTCCATGCGGTTGAGGGCAAAGACCATGGGGCGGCCCAGGGGCATCAATTCCAGCGCGAGCTCCAAATCCCGTTCCAGGGCGGTGGCATCCATCACCATCAAGAGCATATCGGGCGCGGCAAAGATCGTACCCGGCAGATGGGCCTCGTGTTGGGCGATGGCCGGCCAGCGATCTCCCCACAAAAGATACTTCAGCGTCACCCGCTCGTCTTCGTCCGGGGCGTGAAAGCCCTCGATGGCGGGCAGGGCAACCAGGGAGATCTGATCGACCCCGACCTCGACCAGGCATTCCTCATAGGCGGGGCCGATGCCGGCCAGGCGTTCGTGGTGGGTTCGGGTGCTGGCGGCGGCGTGGAAGATGCTGTGCTTACCGCTGCCGTTGCGGCCGACAATCGCCACGCGGGGACGGCGGGAGCCCCGCAAGGTGGGGCCGTGGAGGGGGAAGGTCGGGACAGACGGGCTCATGGGCGGACCCTGGGAGGTGACGATGGGGGGCGGGACGGCAAGTGGCCGTTCATGACGGCCTGGGTTGTCCCGCCTGGCAGTGGGGGCACAGGCCCAGGATGTTCAGGGTGTGGTCCTCCAGGGTGAAGCCATGCTCCGCCGCGATGGCCCGCTGGCGCTCCTCGATGGCCTCGTCCAGGAACTCCACCACCCGGCCACATTTGATGCACACCAGGTGATCGTGATGGGTGCCGCGCTCAAGTTCGAAGAAGGCATGCCCACCCTCGAAGTTGTGACGGGAGACCAGGCCTGCGGCCTCGAACTGGGTGAGGACCCGATAGACCGTGGCCAGACCGACCACCTCGCCCCGGGTCAGCAGGATGCGGTACACATCCTCGGCCCGCAGGTGGCGCGCGCCCTCACCCTCGCCGCTGGTCTCCAGGATCTCCAGTATCTTCATGCGTGGCAGGGTGACCTTCAGCCCCGCCTGCTTAATCTGACTTTCGGTCAAGACCTTGCCCCCCTTGGTGACGATGCGCGGATGCCCGCCCCGTGGCGCCAGGGACCCAGTGGTTCGGCGCCTTGCATCGGCGACCGCCGGAACCCTACACTCTAGTCGAGAAAGCTTCTCATTTACTTACTGGGGAAGCAAGCCGCGCACCTGGCTAACGCGGGGAGGTCAGAAGTGGGATGGGTGAGTCCGCCGGTGGCACCCGGAACACCGGCAACGCCTTAACCGCCAAGGGTCACCGTGGCATCTGGATCCCGGGCCCGCACCTTGGCCCTCAATCCTGGGCATAAGGGCCGATCAATAGCCTGGCCCGATGGCTATTCTCGTTGTTAACGATTGGCGAAGTTTCTTGGCCTCTGGTCCAATAATCCTATCGCCGTCATCCGCTGGCGACGGAGAACGCCTCTCATCCCCCGTTGGCGGGTGCCGGCGAGATCCTCCATGCCCCATCCTGGAGAACCCGAATGAACAAAACTGTCAAACAACCAGACCGATAGAGGGAGCGGTATGACCTCCTAACCGCACGGAAACGCTATCATCCCGAGGAGATAACCATGTCCAACGAAGCCAAATGCCCATTTGCTGGAATCCACGGCGCCCGCACCAAAGTCAGTGATCAGTCCAATCAGGACTGGTGGCCCAATAAACTCAACCTCAAGATCCTGCACCAGCACTCCGCCAAGTCCAACCCCCTGGGCGAGCAGTTCAACTATGCCGAGGAATTCAAGAAGTTCGACCTGGCCGCACTGAAGCAGGACCTCTACGCCCTGATGACCGATTCCCAGGACTGGTGGCCCGCCGACTGGGGACACTACGGCGGCCTCTTCATCCGCATGGCCTGGCACGACGCCGGCACCTACCGCATCGCGGATGGGCGCGGCGGCGCCGGCACCGGTAATCAGCGTTTCGCACCTATCAACAGTTGGCCCGATAACGCCAACCTGGACAAGGCGCGTCGGCTCCTCTGGCCCATCAAGCAGAAATACGGCAACAAGATCTCCTGGGCGGATCTCCTGATCCTGGCCGGCAACTGCGCCCTCGAGTCCATGGGCTTCAAGACCTTCGGATTTGGTGGCGGACGCGAGGATATTTGGGAACCGGAGGACGACGTCTATTGGGGCGCCGAGTCCGAATGGCTGGCCACCAGCGACAAGCCCAAGAGCCGTTACTCCGGCGATCGGGAGCTGGAAAACCCCCTGGCGGCGGTCCAGATGGGCCTCATCTATGTCAACCCCGAAGGCCCGGACGGCAACCCCGACCCGGTGGCCTCCGGTCGCGACGTCCGCGAAACCTTCGCCCGCATGGCCATGAACGACGAGGAAACCGTCGCCTTGGTGGCCGGCGGCCACACCTTTGGCAAATGCCATGGTGCCGGCGACGCGGCCCTGGTCGGCCCCGCGCCGGAGGCCGCGCCCCTCGAGGAGATGGGCCTGGGCTGGAAGAACGCCTTCGGGACCGGTAAGGGAGTGGACACCATCACCAGCGGCATCGAGGGGGCCTGGAAGCCATACCCGACCCGGTGGGACATGGGCTACTTCGACATGCTCTTTGGCTACGAGTGGGAGCTGGTGAAGAGCCCCGCCGGCGCCTGGCAATGGCGGGCGAAGGGGGTCAAGGAGGAGCACCTGATCCCCGACGCCCATGACCCCTCGCGGAAGCACCCCCCCATGATGACGACGGCGGACCTGTCGCTGCGCTTCGACCCCATCTACGAGCCGATCGCGCGCCGCTACCACCAAGACCCGCAAGCCTTCGCCGATGCCTTCGCCCGCGCCTGGTTCAAGCTGACCCACCGCGATATGGGCCCGCGCGCCCGCTACCTGGGACCCGAGGTACCGGCCGAGGAACTCATCTGGCAGGACCCGGTGCCGGCGGTGGACCATGCTCTGGTGGATGACCAGGATATCGCGTCCCTCAAGACCCAGGTTCTCGCCTCGGGCCTATCCATATCCCAGTTGGTGACCACGGCCTGGGCCTCGGCGGCGACCTTCCGCGGGTCGGACAAGCGCGGGGGGGCCAACGGGGCGCGTCTGCGCCTGGCGCCGCAGAAGGACTGGGAGGCGCATCAGCCGGCGGAACTGGCCCAGGTTCTGGAAAAGCTCGAGGGCATCCAGCAGGCCTTCAACGCGGCCCAAACCGGCGGCAAAAGGATTTCGCTGGCGGACCTCATCGTCCTGGCAGGCTGCACCGCGATCGAGGAGGCGGCCAGGAGCGCCGGCCAAGATGTCAAGGTGCCCTTCGCCCCCGGGCGGATGGATGCCTCGCAAGCCCAGACGGATGTGACGTCCTTTGCCGTGCTGGAACCTGCCGCGGACGGTTTCCGCAATTACCAGCGCGCCGGCTTGACCACGCCAGCCGAGGAACTCTTGCTGGATCGCGCCCAGTTGATGACGCTGACCGCCCCGGAAATGACGGTACTGATCGGCGGCATGCGGGCCTTGGACACCAACTTTGGTGGCGCTAAAGACGGCATCCTGACCAGCCGGCCGGGGACCCTGACGAACGATTTCTTCGTCAATCTGCTGGACATGAGGACCGAGTGGCGGCCCTCCGCCACCGAGGGCGTCTTCGAAGGACGCGATCGCGCCTCGGGCCAGGTCAAATGGACGGTCACTCGGGTCGATCTCGTGTTTGGTTCGAACGCCGAGCTCCGAGCCATTGCCGAGGTCTATGCCTGTGACGACGCTAAGGAGAAGTTTGTTCGAGACTTCGTCGCCGCCTGGGACAAGGTTATGAATCTTGATCGCTTTGGTATCGGCTGAGACTTAATGGAAAAGGTATAACCCTTCGGACCCCTCTCTCCCCAACCCTCCCCCGCAAGGGGGGAGTGAACAGGAGAATCAGTGGCTTGATTAACCCTTCAGACCCTCTCCCCAGCCCTCCTCCACAAGGGGGAGGGAGCAGGAGAATCAGCGGCTTGAGCTACAGAACTCAACCCATGTGCCCAGGGGGGGCTTTAGCACTTAAAGAAAAGGGCCGCAAGGCCCTTTTCTGTGTTCTGACGAAGGCGGTAGGTGGGAATGGGATCTTTGGGCACGCCATAGCGCATAACCTCTAATATGCTAAATTAGTGATAGAGCCGAGTCGTTAGCGGGCAGAAGGTTGACCCCCAACCCGCCAGCCCTCGGACCTCGCCGCCACTCAACAACCACCACCACTCAGCACCGCCCTTCGGCCCACTTGCCGCGGTCGGCGGGCCCTTCCACCGCGTACCGGGGGTGCGCAACCATGTTCCCCCTTCGCCCCACGCAAGCCCGCTGGTTCGAGACCTATGTCCCCCATGAGCATACGGTCCGGGCCACCGAAATCCTGGCCCGAACCGGGGTGGTGGAGCTGGAGATAGACCCCCGCCTGGCGGATCCCCTGAATACCCACAAGCTGCGCTATTTCGTCAAGCGCGGGCGGGACCTGATCACCCGCCACCTGGAAGACCTCCCCGAGGGCCGCGACCGGCCGAGCGCCCTGCTGGGCAATCCAGTCCATGTCGCCAACCAGGCCCTGCACTGGCTGCGCGTCTGGAGTGCCCGCCTGGACTACCTCAAGGAGCAGGTGGCGGAGCGGCAAGCGGAGCGAGAGGACCTGCGGCTCCTTGACGAAGCTCTGCGCGCCCTGCGCCGGGATGGCGTGGATCTGGACGGCCTCTTCAAGGAGACCCGCTTTCTGTGCAAGTGTCTCTTCGCCTGCCCCAAGACCTGCCGCCTGGAAGAGAGCGAGGTCGCCACCCAGACCGCCCTGGTGGTCCGGGGACCGCGGCACGACTTCCCCTTCATGATGGGCATGCCCGATCAGCGCGCCCTGATCCGACACCTGGTGGTGGAACAGGGCTGCGAGCAAGTCGGCATCCCCGCCTGGCTGGCGGGTACGCCGGATGAGCGCATCCACCGCGTCCATGACCACCTTATCGCCCTGGACCGCGAGATCGCCCGCTTGGAAAGGCCCCTGCAGGCCCTGTACGCCGACCCCGGCATCGCCGCGGCCCGGGCCGACATCGACACCCTGGCCTGGTATTTGGACAAGGCGGCTTGCTACCTCGGCGGCCAGGAACTCTGTCACCTCACCGGCTGGACCACCGCCGAGGATCTGGATGGCCTGCAGGAGGCCCTCTGGCGGGCCGGCATCGAGGTCGTGGTGCGCTTCCCCGACCCACCCACCTCGGCGGCGCCGCCGGTCACTACCCTGCAAAGCTGGTGGGCCCAACCCTACCGGCCCTTGCTCATGCTCTGGGGGACCCCGGACCGCAAGGAGGTGGACCCCAGCGGCCTGCTGGCCCTGCTGGTGCCCCTGCTCTTCGGTTACATGTTTCCCGACGTGGGCCATGGCCTGCTGCTGGTCCTCTTCGCCCTGCTGTTCAGCAAACGCTGGCCCGACATCCGCTTCCTGCTGCCCTGCGGGCTCGCCGCCATGGCCTTCGGCCTGCTCTTTGGCGACCTCTTCGGCTTCGACGACCTGATCCCCGCCCTCTGGCTCAAGCCAATGGAGCAGCCCATCACCGTCCTGGCGGTGCCCCTGGCGTTTGGCGTTGGGCTCTTGCTGCTGGGGCTGATCCTTGCCGGCTTTGAAGCCCACTGGAACGGGGCCCTGGGCCCCTGGCTGGCGGTGGATGCTGCGGTACTGGTCCTCTACCTGGCGCTGCTGGGTGCCATGGCCTATCCCCAGGCCCTCTGGATCGCCGCCCTGGCCCTGATCCATTTCATCATCGGCAGCCTCTGGCAGTGCCGAGGGGCGGGTATCCAGGCCCTGGCTGGCGCCCTGGGGCGACTGCTCTACAGCCTGTTCGAATTGCTGCTGAACACCCTCTCCTTCGCCCGGGTAGGCGCCTTCGCCCTCGCCCACGCCGCCCTCTCCCATACCATCATGACCCTGGCCCAGGGGGTGGAGCACCCCTTGGCCTGGTGGCTGGTGGTGATCCTGGGCAATCTCTTCGCCATCGTGCTGGAGGGCCTGGTGGTCTTCGTCCAGACCACCCGCCTGGTCCTGTTCGAATTCTTCGTCCACTTCCTGCGTGCCGAGGGGCGGCTGTTCCGGCCCATGGCGGGGCCGGCGGCCCCCTTGGGCCGGCGTTGCCGCTAGCGACATCCCCCTCCCCATGACCTGCGTCATGCCCAGACCAGCGCCACGGCGGATTAGGTTCCACCGGCGCCGGCGGGAACCACCCACAACTTTCCCAGTTTCCTGGCGATCGAGGCGGACAAGCTCATCAGATCACAGCTCATCCGCTGAACCTATGAATCCAACCATCCTCAACGCATGACGGTCTTGATCATGGCCTCTTCGTCCGCGGCGGCCTGATGCATGGGCCCTGCCACCGCGCTACCGAACATGCGGCTCATCAGTGCGATGTTCATGCCGGAGATATAGACCTTACCGTCGCTGGTTTGGTAGACACCAAACCGGCAGGGCATGATGGAGGCCAGCCGCTTGTTTTCATCCAGGGCCAAGACCTGGGCGGCATGGTGGGGCTGGCAAAGGGACATGATCTTCATGGGCCCGGCGTCCGTGTGACCCTTGGCCGCCAGGGATCCTTGCAGATCGTAGATCTTGGGGACCATCCAGCCGGTCTCCTGGGCGACCCGGGAGAGTTCGGCAATGGTGTCATCGACCGACAGGCGGCTCTCGTGTGTCTCGATCATGAGGCTCGGCATGGCTAACCACGCCAGTATCGCCGTTAGCAAGACGCCGGAGGTTAAACCGGCCGCGAATGTCCAGGCGCGCATTTTCATGGCTAACTCCCGCTGGTTTGGACCAGCTCTAGTTCAGTACATTCAGATACTCTTATATTCTTCTTATAGCGGGTTATGCGGCTGCGTCAAGGGGACTCTGGGAAGCGCGCCCGGGACCCTGATGGACCCTAGATCAGCTTGCCACAGGCCTTTCCGGACCACGCCGATCCCCTCTCACCCGCCTAGGGCATTCCGTCTCCGGTGACCGAGAACCGGATCCCGAAGCCCTTACCGGAGGTGTTGTCAAGTCAGGTAGCCCGCCAGCGGAAAGCGGAATCGCCTGCTATCCTCATTCGCGTGCATCCCGGCCGCGGCCTGTCATCAGGCCCTCCTAAACGCGGTCCGGCTGCATGACGCCACGCCACCAACCCTGCCAATAAGACGGAGGAAGCAATGACCGATCTCCATGGTTTGTTGGGCGAAGAGGCCCCCGATCTCCTGGGGCATGTCTGCCAGGGCATCCCCCGGTCCCTGCTGCACCTGCCAGGACCGGACTTCGTGGACCGGGTCATGATGGATACGGACCGTAAACCGGGCGTGCTCCGGGGATTCTCCAGCCTCCTCGGCCATGGCCGCCTGGGAGGGACCGGCTACCTCTCCATCCTGCCGGTCGATCAGGGCGTGGAGCACTCGGGGGGCGCCTCCTTTGCCCCTAACCCCCTCTTTTTCGATCCCGAAAATATCGTCCGGCTGGCGATCGAGGGGGGCTGCAACGCGGTGGCATCTACCCTCGGCGTCCTGGGGTCCGTCGGGCGCCGCTATGCCCACAAGATCCCCTTCCTCGTGAAGCTCAACCACAACGAGATGCTCACCTACCCCACCCTCTACGATCAGACTCTCTGGGCCAGGGTCGAGCAGGCCTTCGACATGGGCGCGGTGGCCGTCGGCGCCACCGTCTATTTCGGCTCCGCCGAGTCCAGACGTCAGATCCAGGAGGTGAGCGAGGCCTTCGCCCGGGCCCATGAACTGGGCATGGTGACCGTGCTCTGGGCCTACCTGCGCAACGCCGCCTTCAAGCACGAGGGTATCGACTATCACGAGGCCGCGGACCTGACGGGTCAGGCCAACCACCTGGCGGTCACCCTCGAGGCGGACATCGTCAAACAGAAACAGGCGACCCGGGACGGGGGCTACACCGCCATCGGCTTTGGCAAGACCCACCCGCGGGTCTATGCGGAACTCTCCGGCACCCACCCCATCGACTGGGTCCGTTATCAGGTGGCCAACTGCTACATGGGGCGGGTCGGGATGATCAACTCCGGAGGTCCCTCGGGCAAGGACGATCTCCACCAGGCGGTGCGTACGGCGGTGATCAACAAACGGGCGGGCGGCATGGGCCTGATTTCGGGGCGCAAGGCCTTTCAGAAGCCGATGGAGGAGGGGGTACGGCTGTTAAATGCCATCCAGGATGTGTACCTGTCGCCGGAGATGACCGTCGCCTGAGCCGCACCGGGCGGCGGCCACCATGGGCGGCAAGGGAACATTTCAGGGATCAGGGCTCTTCCCGGGCGGAAGATTTGTGAAAAATCAATGCAGAGCCACCCTGAATCCAGCAAAAATTCCCCGTTCGCTTAAGGGCTGGGTGGACAGGTCCACTTGCTCCCAACCGATGAAGAACTGGCAAGGTTGCCTGACGCCCTGACGACGACTGCCCAGGAGTTATTCCCGGAGCACACCGCTCCAGAACCTCGTTGGCCGGGTCAACCGGCCAGTCCCAAACGCTCGGGAGATCATTTGATGAAGGCACTGACGACATTCACCCTCTCCGTTCTGACGGCCGCCGTGAGCCTTGCCGCCACCGCCTCGGCCATGAGGGATGAGCCCATCACCCCCATCCGCCCACCCCAGTCCATCAACCTGGGCATGGTTGAATTGGGCAAGAAGCTCTACTTCGACCCCCGTCTGTCCCATTCCGGCTTCATCTCCTGCAACTCCTGCCACAACCTGTCCATGGGCGGCACGGACAACATCAAGACCTCCATCGGCGACAAGTGGCAGCAAGGCCCTATCAACTCTCCAACTGTGCTCAACTCCAGCCTGAATGTCGCCCAGTTCTGGGACGGCCGCGCGGCGGACCTCAAGGAACAGGCGGGCGGCCCCATCGCCAACCCGGGGGAGATGGCCTTCTCTCACACCCTGGCCATTGGGGTGCTCTGGTCTATCCCCGAATATGTGCGCGAGTTCCGCCAGGTATTCGGCACCGACCAGATGAGCATCGATCAGGTAACCGCCGCCATCGCCGAGTTCGAGAAAACCCTGGTCACCCCCAACTCGCGCTTCGACCTTTGGCTGCTGGGCAAGGACGACGCCCTCTCCTCGCAAGAGTTGGCGGGCTATCAGTTGTTCAAGGAGAGCGGCTGCGTCGCCTGCCACCATGGCGAGGCCGTGGGCGGCAACTCCTTCCAGAAGATGGGCGTGGTCGAGCCCTACAAGGGCGGCGCCGAGATCGAAGGCCGCGCCGCCGTCACCGGCAAGGACGCGGACCGCTTTAACTTCAAGGTGCCGACCCTGCGTAACGTCGCCCTGACCTACCCCTATTTCCACGATGGCGCCGCAGACACCCTGGGCGAGGCGGTGGAGATCATGGGCCGCATCCAGCTCGGCAAAAAGTTTACCCCGGAAGAGAATGCCCAGATCGTCGCCTTCCTCAAGACCCTGACCGGCGATCAGCCCAGCTTCCAGTTGCCGATCCTGCCGCCATCATCCGATAAGACCCCGCGCCCCAATCCCTTCAATTAAGCGATCAGCCACCTTACACAAGCAAAAACCCGCGCCATCCGGCGCGGGTTTTGGTTCTTAGCCAGCCAGGGTATCCGTAAGCCCACCAAAGCCGCCAAGGGCCTGGGGCGAACGGATTAGCCCAAGTTAGGGATCAGTTAAACTCGACCGCCCGGAAGGCGTAGAAGAGACCGGAATTGCCCTCGCCGGTCCAGGCCAGGTATTCCTTGAACTGGTCTTCCATGGCCTGGTTGGGGAAGCGACCCGACAGGGAGCCCTGACCATCCGGGAAGTCGCGGACGACCGGTTCGAAGGCAGCCAGGCGGCTCAGACCCTCTGACTTGGTCCAGGCCAGATAGTCGTTGAAGGCGTCTTCCATCGCCTGGGAGGGGAAAAGGCCCGTAGCGGAGACTTCCCCATTGAGGGCGGGTTCCAGTTGCCGGGCGCTGGTGTCGTCCAGGGCCGCGGCCTGGGTCGTGGCGGTGGCGAGCAAGAGGGCGAGTCCGCCGGCGATGAAGGTAGTTTTGAGCATTGAGGCTCTCCCAATAAGGTACGTGAAGTTATGAATATTATCATATGCTAATATACAAATGTCAATCCCTAGCTTGGCACTCAGAAATCCTGGCTAAGCGATAAATCTGGTTCCGCGGATCAGTGGGCGTGATCACACTCGGCAGCGCCGGTGACACCGCCGGCGAGATAGGCATCCAAGGTCTCCGCTACCCCGTTACGGGTGCCAGTAGCGACCTCGATCCCGAACTGCCGTAAAAACTCGATGGCCTTACCGCCCATGCCGCCGGCCACCACCACGTCCGCCCCCAGCGACTGGATGAACCGCGGAATCTGCCCCGGCTCATGCCGCTCGGCGTAGGGATTGGGATGAACCTCGGTCGCTGTCACCCGGTTTCCCAGGTCGACATGGGCCAGGACGAAATGGCTGCAATGTCCGAAGTGCATCGCCATCTTGCCGTCAAGGACGCGGTCATCATTCGCCGTCAATACAATCTTTTTCAATCGGCTTTCCTCGTTGTCTCGTTGCTGCCTGGTTCATGGCCTCCTGGGGGGGAGACCTTGCTGAGAAATTCAGTAAAACGCACATAGGTGCGTTTTACACTGACAATTGTCAGGGCGGTCAGACGTCAACTGGTCAGTAAGAGGTGCTCTCCTGGATTGATGAATATCAGCGTTTTCCGTTGGCAAAGGAGAGGATACTGTTGCCAGCTTGGAGATGGCCAGGCCAGTGACCCCGACCGTCATGACGCCAAGCTGGAATGGGCGAGACTCGTCGTATCGAGCCGCCCGGACTTAGGCAGGGGCACCCCACCCCCAGCCATTGCTGAGCCCCCTCTTACCGCCACTTTGTCTTCAAAACCCCGCATCGCCCTCCCTTATGCAACCTGTCAAATTCGTAATCCATCAATTGCGCAACCCGTGAATTCGAGGAACCCATCATGCCCACCATCACCAACGACCAAGAACTGAAAGAAGCCCTGCAAGTGCTGAGCCCTGCGCAGCATCGGGTGTTGGGTGCCCGCTTTGTCCAAAGCATCTCTCGACTGGTGAGGGATGAGCGAGTTCAGAACAGCATTGCGATTGCCCTGCGGGATGATGCCACCCCTGAGGAACTGGAAGATGCCTTCAAGGTGGCCAAGAGCCATGTCGCCAAATCCTATACCGAATGTGGCAGAGATACGGAATGGCTCGCCCAGGCCGATCACTTCGCCGCTTGCGCGATCGCCGGGGCTTTGACCCCGGAAGCGCTGCTGACCGAAAAGGAGAATCGGGCCTGGACGGCGGCGGCGAAAGCCCGGATGGCTGTGAACTGCGAGATGGTCGTTGCGGACTCCCTAGTGGGCGAGGTGAGCGAGGCGCAACGCCAGTACGACATCACCGCCGATTTCCTGGCGGAGCGCGCCTAATCTGGGCCGAGGCAAGCTCCAGATCCTGTTTGACGTTTGTTAATGCCTGCTCTCAGGCATCCTCCTAGCATCGTCAAGCATCCCTCCCTAACTGGGCTGCCTCCTTATCATCAAGACCGTCGGCGAAATCAATTCCTGGCCTCTGGAGCCGGGCCGCCTCCCTCTGGGGGTTGTTTGCCACGCTGCTGCTCCTGCTCCCCGCGGTGGCGGCGGAGGAACCGGATTCCGACATGAACTTTCGTATCGTCGCGGATCTAGCCCCCACGGAAAGAGCGAGCGAATTTACCGCCGATCACACCAAGTTCCAAGAACTCCAGGGACCCTTCGCCTCGGGTCCGGAGGTAACCCGGGCCTGCCTGTCCTGCCATACCGAGGCCGGCCAACATTTTATGAAGTCGCTCCACTGGACTTGGGAATTCATTCATCCCAAGACCGGCCAGAAGTTGGGCAAGAAAACGCTCATCAACACCTTCTGCACCAATGCCCGGGGCAACGAGGGCATGTGCGCCCAATGTCATGCCGGCTATGGCTGGAAGGAGACAGCTTCGACTTCACCGACGAGACCAACATCGACTGCCTGGTCTGCCACGACCGCACCGGCACCTACTACAAGACGCCCAATTCCTCGGGCAACCCGTCCTGTTCGGTGATGTTCGAAGGTAAGGCGCCCATTGCCTGGGCACGGGTAGCCCAGGGCGTGGGCCTGCCAGGACGGGAAAACTGCGGCTCTTGCCACCTTTACGGTGGCGGCGGCGACGGGGTGAAACATGGTGATCTGGATTCATCCCTGGAACGGCCCTCACCCTCATTGGATGTCCACATGGATGCAGAGGGGCTGGATTTTGCCTGCACCAAGTGCCACGTCTACAACCGGCATCTGGTTACCGGCAGCCGCTACCAGGTTCAGGCCCATGACCTGGGGGGACCGGCAAGCCGGGACAGCGCCGCGATGTCGCCACCTGCGACTCCTGCCATGGCTACCAGCCCCATCCCTCGACGAGCGTGACCGGGATCCTCGTCAATGTACCTGCACCCCTGGGGCGATGACGATGAGGCCTTCTGGGGCACCTACGATTTCGGTCGCGCCATTACCGCCGGCATGGCCAAGCAGGGTATCCCCCCCTACAGCGGCGAGTATGGGTTCGTCGACACCGAATCCTTCTGGCCCATCACCCATGTGGTGGCACCCAAGGAGGAAGCCCTGGCCTGCGATTCCTGCCATACCCGCGGCGGACGTATGACCGGAATCGAGGGCGTCTATGTGCCAGGGCGCGACCAAGGGGGCTGGCTGGATCGCATCGGCCTGCTCGCGGTGGGGCTGACCCTCTTGGGCGTCCTGTCGCATGCCGGCATCCGTCTGTTTAGCCACAAAAAGGGAGCCGCCACATGAACACCCGCGTCGTCATGGTTTACCGGCGCTTCGAGCGCCTCTGGCACTGGACCCAGATGGCCTGCATCATGGTGCTCCTCTTTAGCGGCTGCGCCATTCGCGGCCTGCATCGCCTGATCGATTTTCAGACGGCGGTGACCTGGCACACCGGAACGGCTCTGCTCCTGCTGGCGGTTTTGCTATTCGCCGTCTTTTGGCTCTTCACTACCGGGGAATGGCGGCACTATCTGCCCACCACCCAAGGGCTGGGCAAGGTCATCCGCTACTATGCCTTCGGCATTTTTCAGGGTGAGCGGCATCCTTACCACAAGGCCCTGCTGCGCAAGCATAACCCGCTACAGGCCATGACTTACGGGGTGCTCAAGCTGATACCTTGGTGCGCCAGGGGCCCCTGACCCCGACGCACCCCGTCCAAAAAATCCAGCAGCTCCGGGATATGCCCCTCGATCCGGTCCACCGAGTCGTGTCCGGCCACCGCCACTTCCAGCAGGCGCGCCCCGGGAGCGCGACAGTTGGCCAGGATGCGGCGCGCGTCCGCCACCGGCACGACGCGGTCGTCCTGACCATGGACCAGCAGGATCGGGCAATCGATATGGCGGACGGTATTGAGAGGGGCGATGGCGTCGAACCGATGGCCGATGACCCACTCCACATAGCGGATCACCAGACGGGTGACGAAGGCCGGCGAAAGCAGGGGGCGCAGGTAGCGCTCGGTCACCTCGGCGGGATGGGCAAAGGCGGCGATGCTGTTCACGGCGGCGATAGCCGGATTGCGCGAGGTCTCGAGCAGGGCGGCGCCCGCGCCGACCGAGTGGCCCAGAACGGCGATGCACCCAGCGCGGCTGGGGTGATGCCTCCCGAGCCAGGCGACGGCCATGCCGAGGTCCTCGGCGAAGCGCGGCAGGGAGGAAAAGGTGTCCGCATCACTGTTGCCGTGGTTGCGGGCGTCGCACAGCAGGACATTGAGACCCCCGCGCCGCAGGGGCGCGGCCAGGGGCAACAAGTGTTCCGCGTTGCTCCCCCACCCGTGCAGTATCACCAGGGTGCCCTGGACACCCGGCGCTGGCAGCAGCCAGCCAAACAGGGAGCGGCCGCGCGCGGTGGGGATGCGGACCTCCTCGAAGGCGAGGCCATAATCCGCGGGAGACCCTTGCTCGCGCACCCGCGGGGCACGAAAGCCCAGGTGCACGCCCAGCGGGATTACAGCGAGAACCGCCAGGAGGATCAGGCTGAACGTGACCATCAAGCGCCGGGGAGGGCCGCGGGTATCAGAAGGTAAACACCTTGCGGTTGGGCTCCAACAGGGCACGGCCCATGTCGGCGGGTTTGGCCGGGCTAATACCTTCCTTGAGATCCTCGGGCTTGTGCCCGCTGTTCGGTAGATAGAGGGCGCAGACCGAGGCGGTGGCACCCTTCTTCAGGGCGCCATCCAGCAGTTGCGCCGGGGTGACGTTGTTTGGCTTGAGGGGCTCGCCCTTGGCCTCCTTCAGCGCGAGATCACCGGCCTGATCGCACAGCAGGATGCTGACCTGCGCGCCCTGCTCCTGCATCTGATTAGCCAGTACCAGGGCCATACCCTGGGTCAGGGTATCGTCCTCGGTGATCACCAGGGTCACTGGCTGGGCTTCCGCCAGGGCCAGGGTCGAGCCCAGGGTCAGGGCAAGGGCACAGAGGGTCTTATTCATGATTGCTACTCCTCGACAGGATGGTGTAAGTGGGGAAGAGGTCATGGCCGGCACTGGGCTGGTGATCCTGGCAAGGACCCTAACCCGGGGGGCTGGATGCCACCTGACGGACCTGAGCCCCATCAAGAACCGCGGCCTCGGGTTGGGTATGCAGCATCATGAGCGCCAGCACGAGACCGGTAATGAGCGTGGACTTGAGCATCCAAACCTCCAGGGGGTTAAGGGCGAGACCAGGATTTGACGGCGACCAGGCCGGACGGGACCAACCGGGTAGCCCGGTTGGGACGTCCGGGGACTTGCCGCTTAATTATTGGTCGGGCAGGTCTTGATGCCCAACAGGGTGTAGGCCGGGCACCAGCCGATAGCGGCGGTGAGGAGGGGGACGACACCAATCCAGCCCCAGATGCCAATGTTGCCGGTCAGCGTGAGGGCGATCAGGACCAGGCCGACGATGGCGCGCAGGGAGCGGTCGATGGTGCCAGCATTCTTGGTGAAATTCATGTGACTAATCTCCGTACTAGGTTTTTTCTGGAGCCTCTGAAGGCTCGGGTTGGGTGGAACTTAAAATAAACAGTCGGGGAATAGGCCCCTTGCCCTGACCAGGTCACCCGCACTCGCCCTCCGGGAAGGGGTCGGGGGCACATCGAACCCGACAGGGTGGGGCTTCATGTACCCTTGGGGTGGACAAACAAGGCCGGCTAGCCGGGTCCCGCCAGGCGGACCTGGCCGAGGTTCCGACCTGGGTTATGACCCGGTTCGTGCTCATCATCATGCTCGTGGTCATGCGGCAGCCCGGGGGCGAGGGCCACCCCTGCCGCCACCCGGGAGGCGGCCTGAACTGGATCGGATTCACTGGTCACGAATACTCGGATGCCATGTCGGCTCAGACGCTGCACGAACCCCTGGCCCGCGCCCTGGGTGATCAGGGCCTCAAGCCTTGCCAGGAAGAGTGGATGATCCTCGCCATGGTAGGCGTGCAGGGACATCTCCGCCGGCAGGTCGATTCGGTCCACCTCGGTTGGCAGGCCCTGACTGTCCGTCTCGTAAACCAGAAAGCGGCGGGTTTTGCCGGCATGGCCCGTGATGGTTTTGAAGTTTTGGCTGGTAATGGCGATACGCATCGTTAAATTGGCCTTGGCTAGGGTTTCTGAAAATTCATCCGACGGCGCTTGGGCGTCGGATAGCTGTCTTACTGGTGGGGGTGGAGGAGGACGGATCAAGGTCGCCCTTCCCCGTGGCCCTCAGGGCGTGGCCTCCTCGATATCGGTCCTCTTGACCTGGATGCCATGGTCCCCAAGCCAACCGACATCCAACACCCAGCGTACCTGGCGGACATCCGACTGCTCCTGAACCCGTTCCATGGCCCGTTTCTGGGCGTCGATGAGGCGCTGCTGCGCGGCGACCATGCGCGGATCATCCTGGGCCAGATGGGCTAATTCCGGGTAAAGGACAGGCAGAAAGAGGACGGCCGGGAAGGCGAAGGACCGCGGGGTCGAGAGGATGGCAACCCCATCGCTGAACTCGGTCACCCGAAAGGCATAGGGGTAAGCAGCCACTTTCGGATCCGCCTCCAGCATCTCATTTAGCTCCCAAACCCTGGGTGTCCAGAGCGAATAGAGCCAGAAGAGGACCAGGCCCAGCGCCAGGGACGCCAGGCCGATGCTGTAGTTACGGGTAAAAGTATCCATCGATGATGGGCCTCTCGGGAATTCGTCAAGGACAGGGGCCGAAGCGGCCCGGGCCATTCCCGAGCAAAACTATAGGAAGTAGACCCCGGTGTCATTGCGCAATCGCAAAGGGCCGGGACAGCAGGGGAGATTTCAGCCAAAGGTAGCGACCCTCAGGCATCCGCCAATTGCCACACCCGCGCCGATGCCTCTTGGGCCCATAGCAGGAGGGCCGGGTGGGGGCTGGCGGGGGTGTTGACAGCAGGGATGCTGTCGCCAAGCCTACAGGGACGTATTCACGGCGTCCCCCGCCAGACACCACCCGGCCCGGGATACCGTGAACTGGAACACGCGATAGCCCGCATTCTTCACGCAAAGGTAACGAAAGAATATTAGCATTGGCTAAAATATCGAGGCGGTGGCACACTGATCAGCCTTGTTAATGCTGGACCCGTGCCCTCCCCGTCACTCTCCAGGCCCCCGGTTTTGCCGGCGGCGGTCGGTGACAGCCTCTTCTCCCCCAAATGTTGGCCCTGATCGACTCATGATCCCGCTGTTCTCCATCCTGCTCATCCTGTGGTTGATGCTCAACGCCTCCCTGGCCCCGGATGTCCTCATCCTGGGCCTGGTGACGGCCCTGGTGATCGCCGGCTTGTTCCGCGGCAGCCTGTCCCCCTTGACCGAGTTCAAGGCCACCCCGGCGGCCTTGCGGGCGGCTCCCCTCTACCTGCTGTATTTCCTGAAGGAACTGGTCCGCTCCAACCTGCGCCTGGCCAACGTCGTCCTGTCGCCTTCCCTGCCCCTGAACCCCGGCATCGTCAAGGTGCGCACCCGGCTCACCAGCCGCATGGGGCGCCTCTTGCTCGCCAGTTCCATCACCCTGACACCGGGAACCCTGACGGTGGCCTTACAGGGCGAATGGCTCTACATCCATTGGGTGCGGGTGGATGCCGACGACATCGAAGGGGCCACGGCCAGCATCGTCGCCGGTTTCGAGCGCTATCTGGAGGTCATGTATGGTTGAGTTCCTCCTGGCCCTGGCGGCCGGCCTGGCCGGGGTCGCCTTCCTGCTGGCCCTCTGGCGCTTCTTCCAGGGCCCCACGGCGGCCGACCGGGTGGTGGCCTTTGATGTCCTGACCATCATCGCCATCACCGGCATCCTGCTGACCGCCCTGGTCGCGGGGCGCGGCATCTACCTCGATATAGCCCTCATTTACGCCCTCCTCTCCTTCCTAGGGGTGATTGTGGTCGCCCGTTACCTGGAGGGGGGGCTCTGATGGATGCCAGCCTCTATGCCGTAACGCCGCTCAACCTGCTGGGCGCTCTCCTGCTGGTCGCGGGCGCCGCCTTCCTGCTGCTGGGCGGCCTGGGACTGGTGCGCATGCCCGACGTCTTCAACCGCATCCAGGCCGGCACCAAGGCCACCACCCTGGGCACCCTTCTGAGCCTGGCCGGCATGGGCTGCCTGCGCCCCGACTGGGGGCTCAAGCTGCTGCTCATCGGCCTCTTCATCCTCTTTACCAACCCCTTATCGTCCCAGGTCCTGGCCCGCGCGGCGCACCGGGTTGGCCTTAAGAAGTCGCCCCTGACCCGGGTGGACCGCCTGGCGGAAGACACCGGAGAGGCGCCATGAGCGACCTGACCCTGATCCTGGCCGGCCTGCTGGGCCTGGCGATGATCGTCGCGGCCCTGGTCGCCATCAGCGGCCGCTCCCTGCCCATCGCCATCCTGGCCTCGGGCCTGGTGAGCCTCCTCGCCTCGGTGCTCTTCCTAGTCCTGGCGGCCCCGGACGTCGCCATGACCGAGGCGGCCATCGGCAGCGGCCTAACCACCTTCCTCTTCTTTTTCGTGCTGGGCCGGTTGCGGCGCGGCGGACCCGAGGTTGACGACCATGATTAAGCGTCTGGCCGCCCTGCTGCTGCTATCCGTCCTGGGTGCCCTCTTCGCCAGCCTGCTGATGGGGTACACCCCGGACCAGGCCCTGAACCCAACCGCCCGCTACTACGCCGAACGCACCGCCCCGGACCTGGGCGCCGCCAACCTGGTGACCGCCATCGTCATCAGCTACCGCGGCCTGGATACCCTGGGGGAGGTCACCGTGCTCTTCCTGGCGGCGGCCATCGTCGGCCTGGTCCTGGCGGGATCTGGGTCGAGGTCGGGGTCCCGACCGGGGGCTGACCCGGGGGCGGAGCGCGGGGCAAAGGACCGGCCGGGCGCGGCTAACCCCGGCCGGCGGGGCGCCCCGGTCCCGGTGGGCGAACTGCTTACCACCGGCAGTCAGCTGCTGACACCCATGATCCTGTTGCTGGGGGTCTATGTCTTCGCCAACGGCCACCTGACACCAGGCGGCGGCTTCCAGGGCGGCGCCATCCTGGCCTCGGCGACCCTGCTCCTGCTGTTGGCCGAACCCCTCAAGCGCCTGAGCCACCGCCTGATCGCGGGTCTGGAGGCCCTCTCCGGCCTGCTCTTCGTCGGCATCGCCCTCCTGGGCCTGGTCCTGGCCGGAGGCTTTCTCGACAACCGTATCCTGCCCCTGGGCACCCTGGGGAATCTCTTTTCCGCCGGCGCCATCCCCCTCATCTCGGCCCTGATCGGGCTCAAGGTCGGCGCCGAATTCTCCTCCATCCTCGCCAGCCTGTCCGAGGCGGAGGAATCCTGATGCCGGATCTTGCCCAGATCGCCCTGACCACGGGTTTCCTGCTGATTCTGATTGGCTTCTACGGTGCCCTGACCCAGCCTAACCTGCTGCGCATCATCGTCGCCTTCACCCTTGCCAGCACCGGGGTCAATATCGTCATCGTCGCCGTGGGCTATCTGCGGGGGCGCACGGCGCCCATCCTCGATGGCACCTTTGCCGCCGGCGAGGCCGCCGCCCGGGTCATCGATCCCTTGCCCCAGGCCTTGGTACTCACCGCCATCGTCATCGGCCTCGGCACCACGGCCCTGATGCTCGCCTACGCCTACCAGCTTTACGCCAAACGGCGCACCCTGGATATCGCCAAGTTCACGGACCTGAAATGGTAAAGCCTCATTCCGCACGACACAGCGGCTCGGAAAGGGCGCGCCCTATCCCGACCCGCGCCGGGGCGCCGACATGCTAAGCCCCATCTTCTTCATCGCGACGGCCCTAGGCGCCGCCTTCCTTCTGGGACTCCTCGGCCCCCGCCGGCCCTTCGCCGCCTGGGCCATCAGCCTGGCCACCCTGGGTTTCATGGCCTGGCTGGCTACCAGTTGGCTGTTGGCCCTGGTCACCGGCCAGACCGCGCCGGCCGAGGTGCTCACCGCCGGCGCCCCGCCGCCCTTCGCCATCAACCTGCGGCTGGGGCTACCCGAGGCCGCCCTGATCCTGGTCGTCAATCTGACCGGCCTGCTCTCGGCCCTCTACCTGAAGCATGAACTGCTCCGGCTCGGCCACCGGGCCATGGCGGTCCTGCTGGTGGCGATCCTGGCCCTGAACGGCATCATCCTCACCCGCGATCTCTTCAACCTCTTCGTCTTCATGGAGTTGATCGCCATTGCCACCGCCGGCCTCATCCTGCTGTCGGACGATGACCGGGCCCTGGCGGCGGGCTTCAAGTATCTGCTGGTGGCCGAGTTCGTCTCCGTCCTGCTGCTGATCGGGATCATCTTTGCCTACCACGCCAGCGGCACCCTCAACCTGGACAGCATGGCCGGGCCCGCCTCCGCCCTCGGCGCGGGGAGCACCTGGGTCCTGAAGGCCGGCGGCGCCAGCGCCTTCCTGCTGATGTTCATCGCCCTAATCGCCGAGTTAAAGCCCTTCCCCGCCAACGGCTGGGCCCTGGACATTTACGAGTCAGCCCACCCCGCCTTCTCCGCCATTTTCGCCGCCGCCAGCGGCACCGCCGCCCTCTTCGCGGTGGACAAGCTGCTCTTCATCGGCGGGGCGGAATGGCTGCCGGTGGCGACGGGAATCGGCCTCCTCACCTTCCTCGCCGCCAACCTGCTGGCTCTGCCCCAGGGCAAGGACCGCCGCCTGCTGGGTTATTCCTCGGTGGCCCAGACCGGGCTGGTGCTCGTGATCATGGGTCAGCGCGACATCCTCGGCGACCACTACTTCTTCATCGCCTTCGGCGTCCTGATCGCCCACGCCGTGGCCAAGGCGGGGCTCTATTGGCTCTCCGGGCTCGTCCCGGGGCGAGATCTCGCCGACTGGGCCATCCTGCGCGGCCGGCCCCTCCTCATTCTGGCCTTTGTCAGCTTCCTCGCCCTCCTCACGGGCCTGCCGCCCTTCCCCGGCTTCTACGCCAAGTGGGAACTGATCCACCTGCTCGCCGCCCAGGACCGGCTGGCCCTGCTGGGTCTGATCCTGTTTGGCACCCTGATCGAGGCCGGCTACCTCTTCCGCTGGTTCGGCTATGCCATCAAGCGCCCCCTACCCCTGGCGGCGACGGCACCGGCCGGTTCGGCGATCATCGCCTGCCCTAGCCATAAGCTGATCCCCATCCTCGCTGCCCTGGCCGCCGCCTGGGGCCTTGGCTATCTCTGGGGCGAGTTGTCGGGTCACAACCAACTGCTGCTGACCTGGCCCCTGGCCTTCGCGCTCCTCTTCCTGGGGCTGGAGTGGCTGCCGGCCTGGATCAAGAATTCCCTGGCCATCGCCGGCCTGCTGGCCTTCTTTGCCGCCACCTACGACTTGTACGACCCCCTGCGCCTCATCTTCGCCATCATCTTCCTGGTGGGCGGGGCCGTGACCCTCCTCGCCAGCTATGATGCCCATGGCCGGCGGATCGGTTTCTACCCCTCGGCCCTGTTGATGTACGCCGGCCTGGCGATCCTCCTCCTCGCCGACGACAGCTTTGAATTCTTCGCCGCCTGGGAACTCCTGACACTGGGCTCCTACTTCCTCATCCTGCGCGGCAAGGCCTCGGAACCCCACGCCCTGTCCTACCTCCTCTTCTCCCTCGGGGGCGCCTTCCTCATCCTGGCGGGCTTCGCCCTGGCGGCCCAGGGCGCGCCGGGGCTGGCACTGGCGGCCCTTGCCCAGGTGCCCGCGCCCCTCTCGGGCTGGGTCTTCGCCCTGCTGGCCATCGGCTTCATGACCAAGACCGCCGCCCTGGGGCTGCACATCTGGCTCCCCGGGGCTCACGCCGAGGCGGAGACGGACGTGTCCCCCATGGTCTCGGGCATCCTGCTCAAGGCCGGCCTTTTCGGGCTCTTCGTCCTGCTCATGACCATGGGCAAGCAGCAGATCCATGGCGTCGAACTGACCCATCTGCTGCTCTGGATCGGCGCCGGCACCGCCCTGATCGGCAACCTGCTGGCGGTCTTCCAGGAGGACGCCAAGCGCCTGCTGGCCTACTCCTCCATCGGCCAGATGGGCTATGCCATGTTCGGCTTGGGCCTGATGAACCACCTGGGCTGGCTCATGGCACCGATGGCGATTGACCCGCTCGATTTGTTACTGGAAAACCCTCGGTAAAACATCAGCCTGCCGCTGTCTTGGCGGGCGTCTTGTCCTCCCCGGGCGCGGCGCGTGAAACCGAACGTGAGAGTTCGTACCCGTCGAGGGTGGCGGCGGCGTCCGCCAGGTCCCCCGGGCGGAGGTGCGCATACACCCTCGCCGTCAAGCCCACATCGCCATGCCGCAGCAGTTTGGACACCCGGTCGATGGGCACCCCGGCCTGTGCCAACCAACTCCCGAAGGTGCGGCGCAGGTCGTGCGGGTGGAGGTCCGCGATCCCCGCCAGCCGGCAAGCGGTGGCGAAGCTGTAGCGGACCTCTGAAAATGGCGCCCCGCGCTTGTTGCAGAACACCCAGGGCGATCCCGGGCAATGGCTGGCGCGGAACCTGGCACGGGAGACCAGGGCGGCCCGGGCGGCCTCATTGAGCGGGATGGTCCCGGCCTGGTTGTTCTTCTGGTCGCCCACCTCGAACCTGAGCATCCGCCGGCCCAGATCCACCCGATCCCAAGTAAGCCCCCGGGCCTCCCCCGGTCGGAGTCCTGTCGCCAGCATGAGCCGCAGGTAATCCCCCAGATGCGGCGCATGGACCAGCCCATCAGCCGCGACGAGCAGGGCCGCTGCCTCCTCCCGACTGAGAAACCGCGTCCGTGCCGGTGCCTCGCGTAGGAACCGCGTGCGCCAGGGGTTGGCCTGGATCTCCCACTCCAGCTCATCCTTGGCCCATCGCAGGGCGCCACTCATAAGACTAATCTCCTTGTTGATCGAGCCGGCCGTGTGGCCCAGGCCCTGCCGGTGGGCGATGTAGGCGCGGACCTCCTGGGCGCCGATGTCCGCCATTAGCCGGCCCGTGAAG
>JBGAUK010000027.1:0-10757 GCA_044228695.1 Chromatiaceae bacterium
AATGGCGAATCGGTTTGCCGACCGGCGTCGCCTTTTATACCATAAGCGGCTGGATTCGAGCAATTTCAAGCCAATCTCGGCTTGTCTCCCGAACCATTCCCACCCTTCGCCACTCCGGAAGTACCAGCCCCAGCATGAGCGTGACCATCAAGACCGCGGACGAAATCGCGAAAATGCGCGTGGCTGGACGCCTGGCCGCGGAGGTCCTGGAGATGATCGAGGAACACGTGGTCCCCGGCATCACCACCGAGGAACTCGACCGCCGCTGTCATGACTACATCGTCCAGGAGCAGGGAGCCATCCCCGCCCCCCTGAACTACCGCGGCTTTCCCCGCTCCATCTGCACCTCGGTCAACCATCAGGTCTGTCATGGCATCCCCAGCGATAAGCAGCTCAAGAAGGGCGACATCCTCAACATCGACATCACCGTCATCAAAGATGGCTATCACGGGGACACCAGCAAGATGTTCTGCCTCGGCGAACCCTCCATCCTCGCCCGCCGCCTGGTCAAGGTGACCCACGAGGCGCTGTGGATCGGCCTGGACCAGGTCCGCCCCGGGGCGACCCTGGGCGACATCGGCCATGCCATCCAGACTCATGTCGAGAGCCACCGCTTCTCCGTGGTGGAGGAATACTGCGGTCACGGCATCGGCCGCGACTTCCACGAGGAGCCCCAGGTGCTGCACTATGGCAAGCGCGGCGCGGGTCTGGTGCTGCGCGCCGGCATGTGCTTCACCATCGAGCCCATGGTCAACGCTGGCAAACGCTTCATCAAGCTGCTGCCGGACGGCTGGACGGTCGTCACCAAGGATCGCGGCCTCTCGGCCCAGTGGGAACACACCGTCCTGGTCACCCCCGAGGGCCACGAGGTCCTGACCCTGCGCCAGGAGGAGCGCGGGGAGCCGAGACAGCCATGATGGGGGGGTCCAAGGCCGAGGCCCTGGTGGCCTTCGCCCAAGCGCGGATCGACGAGGCCCTGTCCGCGGGCTCCGAGCCCATTCCCGCCTTTCGCCAGGCCCTGCGCGAGGGCCGCCAACGCCTCTTCGAGGCCTTCGACCAGGGCGTCCCCGCCGCCGACCTGGTAAGGACCCACAGCCTGCTGGTCGATACCATCCTGACCCGCGCCTGGGATCGTCACCTGCCCCCGGCCAGCCCCGGAGCCACGCCCCTCGCCCTGGTCGCGGTAGGCGGTTACGGCCGAGGCGAACTGCACCCCGGATCGGACCTGGATATCCTCATCCTCCTGGGCGAGGTGGCGGGCGAGGGCCGCGCGGCCCTCGATGGGCCACTGGAGGCCTTCATCACCTTCCTCTGGGACATAGGCACCGAGGTCGGCCAGAGCGTGCGCACCCTGGGCGAGTGCGTCGAGGAGGCACGGGCCGACGTCACCGTCATGACCAACCTCATGGAGGGACGCCTGATCACGGGGGATGCCCAGCTCCTCGCCGCCATGCGCGTCGCCACGGGACCCGACCGCCTCTGGCCCAGCGACGCCTTTTTTGCCGCCAAGACCGCCGAGCAACGGCAACGCTGGCACAAGTACGGTGGCACCGCCTACAACCTCGAACCCAACATCAAGGAAAATCCCGGCGGCCTGCGTGACATC
Organism: Chromatiaceae bacterium; assembly: GCA_044228695.1. Classification (GTDB taxonomy): domain Bacteria; phylum Pseudomonadota; class Gammaproteobacteria; order Chromatiales; family Chromatiaceae; genus M0108. The sequence continues at coordinate 1,607 of JBGAUK010000027.1, forward strand.
CAGATGATCGGCTGGGTCGCCAAGCGCCATTTTGCCGCCGACACCCTCCACGACCTGGTCGTGCATGGCTTTCTCACCGAAGGGGAGTATCTGACCCTGCTCGAGGGCCAGGCCCGGCTGTGGCGCATCCGCTTTCAACTCCACCGCCTGGCGGGACGCCGCGAGGATCGGCTCCTCTTCGACTACCAGCGCAGCCTGGCCCGCGACTTTGGCTTCGTGGATGACGGCAACCACAACCTGGCCGTCGAACAGTTCATGCAACAGTATTACCGCACCGTGATCGAGTTGAACCGGCTCAATGAGATGCTGCTGCAGCTTTTTCAGGAGGCCATCCTGCTACGGGACCAACTCGGGCCGCCGGTGGCCATCAACCGGCGTTTCCAGGCCGTTGGCGGCTTCCTGGAGGTGACCCACCCAGACGTCTTCCGTCACAATCCCGTGGCCCTGCTGGAGATCTTTCACCTGCTCCAGACCCACCCCGAGATCCGGGGCGTGCGAGCCAGCACCATCCGCCTCATCCGGGAGCGCCGCCACCTCATCGACGACCGCATCCGCGCCGACCTGCGGGCGCGCAGCTTCTTCATGGAGATCATGCGCCACCCCAAAGGCCCCGCCGAGGCCCTCTCCCGCATGAATCGCTACGGGGTCCTGGCGGCCTACCTGCCGGCCTTCGCCAATATCGTGGGGCGCATGCAGTACGACCTCTTCCACGTCTATACCGTGGACGAGCACACCCTGCGGCTGCTGCATCACCTCTGCGACTTCGCCAACCCCGATGGCGATGAGGAATCGCCCTTCCGCGCCAACGTCGCCCAGGAGATCCCCAAGCTGGAGCTCCTCTACCTGGCGGGACTCTTTCACGACATCGGCAAGGGCCGCGGGGGCGATCATTCCGTCCTCGGCGCCCGCGATGCCTGGGACTTTTGCCAACTCCACGAGCTGCCGGAGTTCGACAGCCGCCTCGTCTCCTGGCTGGTCGAAAAGCACCTGGTCATGTCCATGACCGCCCAGCGCAAGGACCTGAGCGACACCCGCGTCATCCAGGAATTCGCCACCCTCGTGAGCGACGTTGACCGACTCAACTATCTCTATCTGCTCACCGTGGCCGATATGCGCGCCACCGATCCCGGCCGCTGGAATGCCTGGAAGGACTCACTCCTCAAGGAGTTGTACCAGGCCACCCGCCTCGCTCTGCAACGCGGCCTGGAAAACCCCCTGGCCCAGGACGACCTCATCCAGCAAAAACAGGATGAGGCCCTGCGCCACCTGGGCGCCTATGGCCTGAGCCGGAACCAGTGCACCCTCCTCTGGATCAAATTCAGCCTCGATTACTTCCAACACAACGCCCCGGACGAGATCGCCTGGCAGACCCGGCTGGTTCTGACCAATCCCCCGGGCAACCTGCCCCTGGTCACCATACGCCCCGTGACGACCCGCGGCTGCTCCGAGGTCTTCATGTACACCCCGGACCGCAATCTGCTCTTCAGCCGGGCCACCGCCGTCCTCGACCAGCAGGGCCTGAACATCGTCGATGCCCGCATCATGACCACGGACGATGCCATGGCCCTCAATTCCTTCCACGTCCTCGACTACCAGGGCCAGCCCCTCACGGACCCCATCACCATGCGGCGACTGGCGGACGCCCTGCGCAAAGTCCTTGCCCACCCGGAGGATGAAATCCAGGGCGTCCGCCGGTTGCCACGCAAGCTCAAAAACTTTCCGACCGTCACCGAGGTCAGCTTTCTGCCGGACCCGCGCAATCACCGTACCCTCATGCGTCTCGCCACCCTCGACCGCCCGGGCCTCCTGGCCGAGATCGGCGCCATCTTCGAGGAGGGCGGCATCCGGCTCCACAACGCTAAGATCGCCACCGTCGGGGCCTTGGTGGATGACGTCTTTTTCATCACCACCCGCAACGATACCCCCATCACCGCCGAGACCTCCCTGCGCTGGCTGCGCTCCGAGATCCACCGCCGCCTGGAGCAGGCAGGGGATTGAGGCCACCCGCCACTCCCAACATCGTGAGGTAAAGTCTGAAAACTTGATGCAGGACAAGGCATCCACGGGGAATTTTGGTAAATAATCAAATATCGAAATTCAGACCCACGGTAGTCGTCGGCATAGCCGTCGCGCGGGCACTCCCAATGCTGGTCAGCGACATGAGCAAGGCGATCCGGTCTATTATTTTCTTGTTATCCTTTGCATTTTTTACCCCACCCTTGGGGGGTGGGGAGAACTCCGGGGCAGGGCCGCCCCCCGCCACCGACCCGCCCGTCGAAACCGGGACCAGCGATCAATGGCTTGACGCCGTGCGCGCCCAGCGCCAGGGCTGGGAAGAACGCCGTCGCGCCGCGCGGGAGGCCACGGACGCCCGCCGCCGCCTTCATAGCCCCCGGGCCGAGGCCCTCCATCAGGAACAGCAGCGGCGTCACGACGCCTTCCTGGGGCAGATCGAACGGGACCGCGAATATTTCCTTGGCCAGGGCCCCTGGCAAACCCCGGCCCCGCCCGCCGCCGCTAATCCAGAGGCCGCGCCCGCCAGCCCCAACCCCTCCCTGCCCGGTTGGGATAATCGCTGGTACTTTCGGGGCTACTAAACAATCCCCGGCAACCCAGCCCCGGTCCCCCGGGATCTTCCCCGCGGATGCGCAGACCCGAACCGCGCCCCTCATACAGGGCGGGGCCGATCGCGATTTTATGATTTGATGTTCCACTTAATTCCCTAGACCGCCATGTTTCTTGCCGCATCCGCCCTTGTCGTTGGCCTGGCGCTCCTGGTCTGGAGCGCCGATCGGTTCGTGGATGGCGCGGCCGCCTCCGCCCGTCACTTCGGCATGCCGGCGCGCCTCGTCGGCATGGTCGTCGTGGGCTTCGGTACCTCGGCCCCAGAGTTGACGGTCTCTGCCCTGGCGGCCTATCAGGGCAGTTCCGGCATCGCCCTCGGCAACGCCTACGGCTCCAATATCGCCAATATCGCCCTCATCCTGGGGATCACGGTCCTAATCAGCCCCATCATTGTCAACTCCCAGGTGCTGCGCAAGGAACTGCCCATCCTCGCTGCCATCACGGCCCTGGCGGCATGGCAGGTCTGGAGTGGTGACATCACGCGCGGGGATGCCTGGACCCTGCTGGCGGTCTTCGCCGGCGTCATGGGCTGGATGATTTGGGAAGGGTTGAGCAAGACTCCGGATACCCTGGATCGCGAGGTGGACGAGCAAGTCCCCGCCGTGGCCATGACGACCCGCCAGGCCCTGTTCTGGACCTTCGCCGGTCTGGTGCTGCTGATCCTGAGCTCACGCATTCTGGTCTGGGGCGCGATCGAGATCGCCCAGGGCCTGGGGATCAGTGATCTCATCATTGGCCTGACCGTCGTCGCCGTGGGTACCTCGCTCCCCGAGCTCGCCTCCTCCATCGTGGCGGCGCGCAAGGGAGAGCACGACCTGGCCCTGGGCAACATCATCGGCTCGAATATCTTCAACACCCTGGCCGTGGTCGGCATCGCCGGGGCCATCAGTCCCCTGACGGTCGGACCCGAGGTCTTTAGCCGAGACATCATGACCATGTCCGTCCTGACCCTCTCCCTCTTCGTCCTGGGTCGGGGTTATGGCGGCAGGCCGGGGCGTATCAGCCGCCTGGACGGTACCCTGCTGCTCCTGGCCTATGGGGCCTATACCGGCTATCTGATGGTCGAAGTCTTCGCGGCTTGAGGCGCCATCGCCTCCAGCCAAGCTACCGCCTCTCCCCACCAGGCCGCCGTGGGGTATGACGGCCAATCATTGTGACCGGCCTCAGGAAACAGCCAGCGCCGCTTGGGCTCCGGCAGCGCCTCATAGAGCCCCTGGCTATGGGCCGGCGGCACGATCTGGTCCCGACCTGCAATCAGCACCCCCTTAGGCCCCTGAAAAGTCTGGAGGGCGGCGCGCGTGTCGTACCGATCGCGCACCAGCCAGCGCGCGGGCAGGTACCAATAGAGCGCCTGGGCCAGGTCGGGCAGGTTATCCCAAGGGGTGATCAGCATCAGGCCGGTAGCCGGCGGCTCGACCGCCACCGCCACCTGGGCGGCGACGGCGGCCCCGAGGGATTCACCCCAGACCCACAGGGGCTCACCATAGGCCTCCCTCGCCAGGCGGACCGTCTCGCTCCCATCCGCCACCAGGCTGGCCTGGCTGGGGCTGCCATCCCGCCCGCCATAGCCGGGATATTCCGCCAGAATGACGCGGACACCCAAGGGTTCGAGGGCGTTCAGGTAATAGGTCCGGTTCCGGGCACTGCCAGCATTGCCATGGAAAAGCACCAGGGTGCCTCGCCACCCCTGGGTCTCACCATCCTCGGCGCGGACATAGCCCCGGAATCCGGACCCGCTGGCCAGTGGCCAGGGGGCGAGGGCCGGCCCCAGGCGTGGACGTAGGTTTGCGGCCGAGGGTGGCGTGGGGTCGGGAAGGTACAGCAACTGGTCTTGGTTCAAAGTCATGAATCCCATAAGAAATAGATAGCCGAGGAGGAGAGGGGAGCTGGTGATGAGGAGACGCCAGGGTCGCATGTATCTAGCACCTGAAGGGGATGAGTGAACAAGGGCGGACCAAATCCCACCCGAAGAGGACCCACACGCCTGGACCGGAAAGACCGCCTCGATAGTCGGGGCAGCCAGGATGCGGTCGGTCCAGGGGTCAAGCTGGGGAACCACCTGCCTGGCCTTGGCGTCTTACCGCCCGTGGCGGGCAAACCAGCAGCCGAGGTCGCTACCTGGCTTGCCGGGTCTTGGCCGCCATACCCCTCTAGTCTAACCAGAGTTGGCCCCCTCGGTAGGTCAGGCATGACCGTCAGGGGGGCCGAGCAGTGAACGGAGCCAGATTGATGCAACGAAACCTCATCCAAAAAATCCAGCCACCCAGCGAACCGCACCGCCATATCTCGCGGTGGCTGCCCACCGGCGTGGGCGGAGGCCGGCGGACGCTGGCCGTCTTGGGCATTTTTCTGATCACCCTGCTCGGTACCGCATCGGTTCTGGCCGCCAATGGCGGCATCGAGAGCCTGCGGCAGAGCGGCAAGGCCTTCGCCTCGGTCGCCGGGAAGGTGTCGCCCTCGGTGGTCAACATCCAGACCGAGAGTGGCGCCGGGGCGGCGGGTGCCGATCAAGCCCCGGGCACCCTACCCTTCAACCATCCGATGCCCTACGGCGAGGACTTCTTCGAACGCTTCTTCGGCGATCGCCATCCTGGACTGCCACAACGGGAGTCACCGCGCTCCAAGCGACAGGTAGTTGGCCAGGGCTCGGGATTCATCTTCAGCCCCAAATCCGGTATGCCGGCCGACAAGACCTACATCCTAACCAACAATCATGTGGTGGAGAACGCGGCGAAGATCCGCGTCAAGCTGCGCGACGGGCGCGAATTCGAGGCCACCATTACCGGGCGTGACCCGCGTTCGGATATCGCCATCATTGAGATCCCGACCGGTGGCCTGCCGCCCCTGCCGCTGGCCGATTCATCAGGGATCGATATCGGCGAGTGGGTCATCGCGGTCGGCAATCCCTTCGGGCTCAGTCATACCGTGACCATCGGCGTGGTCAGCGCCACGGGGCGCACCAGCCTGGGGATCAACGATTATGAGGATTTCATCCAGACCGATGCCGCCATCAATCCGGGTAACTCTGGGGGGCCACTGATCAACCTCGATGCCGAGGTGGTAGGCATGAACACCGCCATCGTCAGCCGCAACGGCGGCTACATGGGGGTGGGTTTCGCCATCCCGAGCAATCTAATCGGGGCGGTGGCCGACCAGCTCATCCAGGCTGGCGAGGTGACCCGCGGTTATCTGGGCATCCTGATTCAGCAACTCACTCCGGAACTGGCGCAGTCCTTTGGCCTGGGGCAAGCCCAGGGCATCCTGGTCGCTCAGGTCACCCCGGGCTCACCAGCCGCCGCGGCCGGTCTGCGTCAGGGTGATGTGATCATCGGCCACCAGGGCGAGACGGTCACCGATGTCGGCGCCTTCCGTAATCGCATCGCCCTCACTCCGCCCGGAGGGCAGGCGCGGATCAGTATCCTGCGCAACGGCCAAACCCTGGAGGTACCAGTGACCATTGGCACCCTGAGGGAGGAGGCGCTGGCCACTAGCGGGCCCAGCCAGGGCCAGGCCCTGGAGGCCGATGCCCTGGGTCTCAAGGTGCAGACCCTGACGCCACAACTGGCTGAACAATTCGATGTGGCGGTCGGCGAAGGCGTCGTGGTAACGACGGTCAAGCCTGGCTCGGTAGCGGCGCAGGCGGGCATCGAGCCCGGTGCCCTCATCCTGCAGGTTAACCAACAGACGGTCAAGGATGCCGCCAGCTTCAAGCAGGCCATCGAACATAGCCCCGACAAGCGCGCCCTGCTGCTGCTCAGGAAAGGCAGCAGGCAGCAGTTCCTGGTGCTGAACTGGCGCTGATCGGTCTTAGCTCATCACAGCGTTATCCTTGCCAAGGATGGCGAGGAAACTGGACTTGCCTTGCAAGACAGGTGGCGTCAATCCAACGCCCGCATAAACCCCCTGGGGGATGCGCCGACAGGATCGGCGCCTACCCCACCCCCAGATACCCCACCAAAAACCCCTCCGCCCGGTCCAGATTATCCCTAGCCCCGGCGCTCAAGGGCGCGCCGAGGGCGAAGTGATAGCCCCGGATGCGCAGCAGCAGACAGGGCGGGGGCGGGCCATAGCCGATCTGGGTATGGACCCACAGCAGGGCGCCGGGGCTCATGGCGTGGGTGGTGTAGCTGGCATCCCGGTCCGGGATGACCGGCGCCAGGCGGTAGGGTTCCGCCAGGCTGACGTCGGCATCGACCAGGATCACCCGCGCCCGCCCCACCAGGTCCAGGGCATGCTCGGGCTGGGGCTGGAAGTCGGTGAGGAGTTCCCAGGGGGCCCCCGGATAGCGTGCCAAGCGCTGGATGAGTTCGGGACCCAGGGCGTCATCGCCCCGGGAGGGATTGCCGTAGCCGAAAATCAGGAGCGGCGCCATGGGGGGCTGGGGGGCGGCCGTTAGTCCCCCGCCCCGTCCCGCTCGATCTGGCCGCTGGCGCGCTGGTAGAGGCGATCCACCACCTGGCCGCTGGCGTCCACCAACTCCAGCTCCAGGGGCATCTTGCCGACGGCATGGGTGGCGCAGGACAGGCAGGGGTCGTAGGCGCGGATGGCGACCTCGATGTGATTGAGCAGGGGCTCGGTGAGTTCCTGGCCGTCCAGGTAGTGGGCGGCCACCTGGCGGATGGCGGCGTTCATGACCTGGTTGTTGTTGGTGGTGGAGACGATGAGGTTGGCCTTGGTCACCAGGCCGTCCGCGTCCGTCTCGTAATGATGGAAGAGGGTGCCGCGCGGGGCCTCGACCACGCCGATGCCCTGCAGCCGGCGCTCGCCCACCCGCAGCAGGTCGTCGCCCAGCAGGTCCGGGTCCCGCAGCAGTTCGCGGATAGCCTCGGCGCAATAGAGCAGCTCGATGAGCCGCGCCCAGTGGGTGGCGAGGGCCGCCTGCAGGGGCCGTCCCTCCCCCGCCGCGCGAAAGTCCTCGCGCTCCTGTTCCGCCAGGGGGGTGTCGAAGCGGTCGCAGTTGTTGACCCGCGCCAGGGGGCCGACCCGGTACCAGCCGCTGGCCGGTCCGAGGGCGGCGATGAAGGGGAACTTCATGTAGCTCCAGGGCTTGATCTCTTCGTGCAGCAGCTGGGCGTAGGTACGATAGTCCTGGTCATCGAAGAGGGTGCGGCCCTGGGGGTCGCGGGCGCGCAGGCCGCCATGGTAGAGCTCGAAGGCCCCCTCGGGCCCGGTGAGGCTCAGGGTGTTGGCATCGACGGCGCCGAAGCGGTAGTGGTAGTCAGGGTTGCCGAGGAAGACGCGCTTCATGAGCTGCACGGCGGTCTCGGCCCAGGCGATCATCTGGTCGCTGTCGGCGCGCAGGTAGTCGCGCTCCTCAGTGGTCAGGGCCTTGTTGACGCCGCCGGGGATGGCGCCGGAGCCGTGGATGCGCTTGCCGGAGGTGACGCGGATGACCTCCTGGCCGTACTTGCGCAGCAGCACCCCCTGCTTGGCGATCTCGGGATAGTCCTGGATGACGCCAATGATGTTGCGGTGGCCGACGGCGTCATCGAAGCCGAAGAGCAGGTCCGGCGAGGAGAGGTGGAAGAAATGCAGGGCGTGGGACTGGAGGGTCTGGCCCAGGTGCATGAGGCGCCGGACCTTGTCCGCCGTGGGCGTCAGTTCATCGACGCCGACCAACTGATCCGTGGCCTTGGCGGCGGCCAGGTGGTGGCTCACCGGGCAGATGCCGCACAGGCGCTGCACCAGCACCGGCAGTTCCCAGTAGGGCCGGCCCTGGATGAACTTCTCGAAGCCCCGGAATTCGACGATGTGCAGGCGCGCCTGCTGGATGTGGTTATCGGCGTCCTGGAGCAGGGTGACCTTGCCGTGGCCCTCGACCCGGGTCAGGGGGTCGATGGCGATGCGCTTGAGGCCGGCGGGCTGGGCCGCCGTCTCCAGGCGGGTGATTTCCGGGTGGCGGTGCATGGCGGTGTCCTCGGTGGCGCGGGCCGGTCAGTCGTAGTGCAACTGGGTGTAGGGCAGGCTGATGGGCTGGCCGGCCAGTAACTCGGTCAGGAAGGTCCAGATGGCGTCGCCGGAGGGCGGGCAGCCGGGCAGGAAGTAATCGACCTTGACCACTTCGTGAATGGGATGGACCTGGTTCAGGAGCAGGGGGATCTCGGGGTCGTTGGGCACGCCGGGGTTGTGGATGCCGATGCCGGTGACGTAGGACTCCGTCAGGCAATCCGCCAGGGCGAAGCTGTTGCGCATGGCGGGGACGCCGCCGCTGATGGCGCAGGCGCCCACGGCGACCAGGATCTTGCAGTGGCGACGGAAGTCGCGCAGCACCTCGACATTCTCGGCATTGGCGACCCCGCCCTCGATCAGGCCCAGGTCGCAGGCGCCGATCTGCTTGATGTCGGTGAGGGGCGAGCGGTCGAATTCCACCAGTTCGACCAACGCCAGGATGCGCTCGTCGATGTCGAGCAGGGACATGTGACAGCCGAAGCACCCCGCCAGGGAGGTGGTGGCGACCTTGATCTTGGCGCTCATGGGGTGGTCCTGCCTTCGTTGGCCGCGACGTCGCCGACGGTGCTGATGGGGG
>JBGAUK010000027.1:10854-36588 GCA_044228695.1 Chromatiaceae bacterium
GAAGGTGTCGGGGAACTTGTCGAGGATGTCCCGGACGTGATTGGCGGCGGTGGTGCCCAGGCCGCAGTAGCTGGTCTGGCGCATCAGGTTGCCCAGGTTACGCAGCTCCTCCAGGTCGTAGGCGGAGGCCTTGCCGGCCGCGACCTTTTCCACCAGGGCCTCCAGCAGGCGGCAGCCGACCCGGCAGGGGGTGCAGAAGCCGCAACTCTCATGGGCGAAGAAGCGGGCGAAGTTGCGAGTCATGTCCATGAGGTCACGCTCCCGACCCAGGACCATGAAGGCACCGGCGGTGGGCAGGTCCTCGAAGGACAGGGAGCGGTGGAACTCGGCCGGCGCCAGGGTCACCCCCGCCGCGCCGGAGACCTGGACGGCCTGGGCGCCACTGCCGCCGCAGTCCGCAAGGATCTGGCTTACCGAGGTGCCGAAGGCGTATTCGTAGATCCCCGGCCGGGCCACGTCGCCGCTAATGCTCAGCAGCTTGCTGCCGGTGGACTGCTGGGTGCCGGCGCCCCGGAACCAGTGGCCACCCCACTCGATGATACGGGCGGCGGCCAGGAAGGTCTCGACATTGTTGACCACCGTGGGCCGCCCCAGAAAGCCGCTGACGACGGGATAGGGCGGCCGCTTGCGCACCACGCCGCGCCGGCCCTCCAGGGATTCGATGAGGGCCGATTCCTCGCCGCAAACATAGGCCCCGGCGCCGAGGTGAATGTCGATGTCGAAGTCAAAACCCTGCTGACCGGCGATATCCCACCCCAGCAGGCCCTGCTCCCGCCGCCGCTCCAGCACCCACTTGAGGCGCGGCACCATGTAGCGGTATTCGCCCCGCAGATAGAGGTAGCCCTTGCGCGCGCCGACGATGCCGGCGCACAGGGTCATGCCTTTGAAAATCAGGTCGGCGTAGCGGTTGAGTAGCACCCGGTCCTTGAAGGTTCCCGGTTCGCCCTCGTCCGCGTTGCAGACCACATAGCGTTCATCGCTGGCGGTATCCCGGCAGATGCGCCACTTGAGGGCCGTGGTGAAACCCGCCCCACCCCGGCCACGCAGGACAGAGGCCTCCAGCTCCGCCATGGCCCCCGCCGGACCCAGCTCCAGGAAGCGCTGCAGGCCGGCGCCCATCTTTTCGGCATTGCTCAGAAGGTCGCCGACGCGGTGGATATTGTCCTGGACCACGAAGAACTTGGGCGGCCAGTGCTCCAGGGGCACCCCCGCCTCCACCAGTTCCGCGATGCGGTCGATGCGTCGCGGGGTCAGGGCCGTCACCGCCAGCCCATTGACCAGCATGGCGGGTCCCTGATCACACATACCGGTGCAGGAGGTCAGGCCGATGGTGACCCGCCCATCCTCGCGGGGTTCGTCGAGGCCGACCCCCAGCCGCTTGCAGAGCCGGGCGCGCAACCCCTCACTACCCAGCAGGCGGTCGGTGATGTTGTCGCTGAAGAGGATATCGAAGTCGCCGCGGGGCCGGGCATGCAGGAAGGCGTAAAAATCGATGGAGGCCAAGATGCGGGAGCGGGTCACCCCCATCGCCGCTGACAGCGCCTCGATGGCCGCGGGGGGCACGTAGGAGAAGGCCTGCTGAATCGCGATCAGGTGCTGGAGGAGGAGTTCCGGCTCATGGCCGCGAGCCGCCAACAAGCGGGAGACCATCCTGGTGACGGCCTCATGGGAGGAAATTGACATGCCAACCCCTGGCGTTACTGGAGAAAAATACCGACCTTATCCGGTAGGAATTTAGATAAATTTTTACAAATCTTACTATTAGGTAATCATGACCTGAATGAACCATCCCTCATTACCCTTACACCATTTTCTTATACTAGGACCTAATGGGGACTGTTCGCAACCATCGGCTTGGCACCACCTACCTCAATCTGGAGCCCTGGACAGACCGAAGGTGCGATTCATCAAAGAGCTCTTTCCGGTCGGACCCGGATGCAATGCACCTGGCGGGTCCCGCCCCAGCGGACCGCCGGGGGATAGGCTTGGGCACATTCGGGCAGGGCCTCGGGACAACGGGGGTGAAAGTGACAACCGGGGGGCGGCGCGGCGGGGGATGGCAGGTCCCCCTCCAGGCGAATGACCGGCCGACTGGGGTCCGGGGCGAGCCGGGGCACCGCCGACAGGAGGGCCCGGCTATAGGGGTGCCTGGGGTCGTCGAGGACCTCGTGGACCAGCCCGCGCTCGACGATGCGTCCCAGGTACATGACCGCGACCTCGTGGGCCAGATAGGACACCACCGAGATGTTGTGGGTGATGAAGAGGTAGGCGAGGCCCTTGCGCTCCTGAAGATCCTTGAGCAGATTGAGGATCTGGGCCTGAACCGAGACATCCAGGGCGCTGGTAGGCTCGTCGCAGACGATGAGCCGGGGGGCGACGGCCAGGGACCGGGCGATGCAGACCCGCTGGCGCTGCCCGCCGGAGAATTCGTGGGGATAGCGGTCGGCGGCATCGGCGGCGAGGCCGACTTCGTCCAGCAGGGCCGCGACCCGGGCGCGGCGCTCGGCGCGGCCGCGGGCCAGACCCAGGGCCTGCAAGCCCTCGCCAATGATGTCACCCACCAACAGGCGGGGGTTCATGGAGGCAAATGGGTCCTGAAAGATGATCTGGAGATCCTTGCGATAGGGCCGCATGGCGCCCGGGCCGAGACCCGCCAGGTCCCGACCCTGGTAGTGGATGGCGCCACCGGTGGGGCGGATGAGCTGGAGCAGCCCCTTGCCCGCCGTGGTCTTGCCGCAGCCGGATTCTCCGACCAGGGCCAGGGTGCGCCCGACCTTGAGTTCCAGGTCGATACCATCCACCGCCCGCACCTGTCCCACGACCCGGCGAAACAGGCCCTTATGGATGGGGAAATGGACCTGGAGCCTGGTTACGGCGAGGATCGTCTCGCCACCGGACGCCGGGGCCGCCTGGGCAGCGGTCGCCCTTTCTGGCTCTGCCAGGGGGCTCGACGCCACCGCCACTCCCCGCCCCTGCGGCAACCCGTCCCTCCCCCTCCCCCTAACCTCCTCCCGCCAAGCAAGGGGGGATAGCTGATCGGTTGTTTCAGCCGTCCCCCTCCCCCCTCGTGGGGGAGGGCGGGGGAGAGGGGGAAGGCCCACGCCCTGCGGCTCGGTATCCCAGAGATGGCAGCGCACCCCATGTCCCGTCCAGGGCTCCACCCACACCGGCTCCCGCTCCCGACAGACGGCCATCACCCGGTCACAACGGTCCGCAAATCGGCAACCCACAAAGACCCGATCCAGAGGCGGCACCCGGCCAGGGATGACCGCCAGCCGGCCCTGGCGCTTTTCCGGCGCGGGCAGGCTGTCCCTGAGCTTGCGGCTGTAAGGATGGCCAGCATGGGCGAAGAAATCGGCGCTACTGGCCGTCTCGACGATCTGGCCGGCGTACATGACCGCCAGCCGGTCCGCGCTCTCGGCCACCACCCCGAGATCATGGGTGATGAGGAGGACCGCCAGCCCGGTCTCAGCTTGCAACCGTTTGAGCAGGCGCAGCACCTGGGCCTGAATGGTGACGTCCAGGGCCGTGGTGGGCTCGTCGGCGATCAGCAGTTCCGGATCGCCGGCCAGGGCCATGGCAATCATGACCCGCTGCTTCATACCGCCGGAAAGTTGATGGGGATATTCCCCGACGCGCCGCTCCGGGTCCGGGATGCCGACGGCGTCGAGCAGCTCCAGGACCCGTGCGGCCACCGCCCGGTGGTCACGATCAGAGTGGGCCGTCACCGCCTCGGCGATCTGGCGCCCCACCGTCAGGACCGGGTTGAGGGAGGTCTGGGGCTCCTGAAAGATCATACCCATGCGCCCGCCCCGCACCCGGCGCATGGCGCTCTCCGGTAATTCCAGCAGCGGGGTATCGTCGAGCCAGACGCGGCCAGCGGCGATGCGGCCCGAGGGGGGCAGCAAGCGCATCAGAGACAGGGCCGTCATGGACTTGCCACAACCCGACTCCCCCAGCAAGGCAAAGGTCTCGCCGGGGCTGATCGCCAGATCCAGGCCATCCACGACCCAGAGGGGTGGCTGACCCTGGCCGAGATGGGTTTCAAGGCCCTCGACACGCAACAGGGGTGGGGATGATGGAGTCGTCGGAGTGCTCGGCATGGATTAAGGTAAGCGGAATCTGGCCAGTATGACAGTTTTCAACCCGGGCGGAACCCTGGCCAGGGGCGGGCCCCTGCCGCCCCCCGGTGGCCGCGTCAGCAGGGGCGTGCCGCAAGAGACCCACGCCGATCCACCCTCCGGACGGGGTTCGCCAGCTAACAGCAAAATCCTCCCCGCCAGCCTATCTCGGCGATATAATCCGGGCCAACTTCCCCCCGCGCTGCGACGGCGCGACATTTACGGCAACCCCCAGCCAGGAGTAAGCAATTGGATATTACCCACAGTCAACAAGGCGCCATCCGGATCATCGAACTCAAGGGGCGTATGGACGCCGTCACGGCACCCCTCTTCGACAAGGCCTTCGCCGAGGCCGCCACCCCGGAGGCGTCGGACTTTGTCATTCAGCTCAATGGCCTGGAATACATCAGCAGCGCCGGCCTGCGCAGCATTCTCATGGTCGCCAAGCAGGTCAAGGCCCGGTCCGGCCGCCTGATTCTCACCGGGCTCACCGACGAGGTGCGGGAGGTTTTCCATCTCTCCGGCTTCCATACCATCCTGCGCATCTGCGGCACCAAGGAAGAAGCTCTCGCCGAATTGGCGTAACACCCTGCCCTCTCCCGGCGCCGGGTCGGCCTCTCGCCGGCGCCACCCCTCTCTTGATTTCCAGAGCACCCCTTTAAGCCCATGTCCCGCTTTCGCGAAGGCTTCGTCAATTTTCCGGGCCCCACCCAGCCCTTGCGCATGGCCTATACCGACTGGGGGGATATCGACAACCCCAGGCTGCTGATCTGCGTCCACGGCCTGACCCGTTGCGGGCGTGATTTCGACACCCTAGCCGAGGCGCTGGCCGATGACTACCGGGTCATCTGCCCGGACATCATCGGCCGCGGCCTCAGCGACTGGCTCGACGACCCTGCTGGCTACGGCATCCCCACCTACGCCCAACACATGCTGGCCCTGCTGGCAGCGCTGGGCGCGGCCAAGGTCGATTGGCTGGGGACCTCCATGGGTGGACTCATCGGCATGGCCCTCGCCGCCCAGCCCGACAGCCCCATCCAGCGACTCATCCTCAATGACGTGGGTCCCGAGATCTCGGGGCCCTCCCTGGCACGGATCGCCCAATATGTCGGTCGTGACGAACGCTGGGACAGCCTGGAGGAGGCCATGGCCCAACAAAGCCAGGCCCTGGCCCCCTTTGGTCAGCTGAGCCCCGCGCAGTGGCACCGGATTCTGCTACCCGGCCTGGTGCAGGACGCCCAGGGCCAGTGGCGGACACGCTATGACCCGCGCATCGCCCTGTCCCTGCGCGCCATCAGCAACGCCAACCAGAACGCCGACCTCTGGCCCCTCTACGACGCCATCAGCTGCCCCACCCTGGCCATCCACGGCGCCGATTCCGATCTGTTGACCGCCGAGGTCTGGCAGGCCATGGCCACCCGGGGTCCCCGCGCGACCCTCGCCGAGGTCCCCAATGTCGGCCATGCCCCCCCCTTTCTCGACGAGGCGCAGATCGCCATCGTGCGGGATTACCTGCGAGGCTGAGGGCGCACGCTGGCCCCTATTCAGAGGGCAAATCATGCCCCTGCCGTGGGACGTAGCCCTCGGTCAATCAAATGACATTCTCCTGAGTAAACCATGAAAATCACCCTTTCCACTCAGCTACTCACCCAGGATATCGAGGACGAACTGATCCTGCTCAATATGGAAACGGGCCGCTATTTTGGTCTGCAAGGCACGGGCAACCGAGTCTGGCAACTGCTGGCCGCATTGGGCGATACCGATCAGGTACTGGCAGCCCTGCAAGATGAATACGACGCCGACGAAACGACGCTCCGCCAGGATATCGATGAACTGATCGAACGCTTGATCGAGGCCAACCTGGTCAGTCTTGTTGAGGAACCCGCCTAGCCAATGAGTGCTTGCTTTGGCGAATTCCGGCGGGACGGTCGAGCGGTCGATGATGCCCGACTGCTCGCCATGGCTGCGGCCATCCCCTGGTACGGAAAGGATGGTCAGGGCTTGTATTGCCAAGCCAGTATCGGCCTCGGCGTGCTGCGGTGCTATACCACTCCGGAATCCCTCCACGAACTCCCGATTCAGATCGCAACCGGGGCCCAGCACATCCTGGCCGGTAACTACCGCATCGACAACCGTGCCGAACTGACGCAAGCGCTGGCCTTGTCACCCCCGCCAAACCGCCCACTTACCGACGCAGAACTCATCCTGGCGGCCTATGGTACTTGGGGAAAGGCATGCGGCAAACATCTGATCGGTGATTTTGCCCTTGCGATTTGGGATGGCGCCCAACAGCAACTCTTGCTAATCCGGGATCAACTCGGCATTGCCCCGCTCTATTACTACCCCACCGCTTGGGGCCTGATCTTCGCCAGCGATTTGCGGGCGCTTGCCGCCCACCCCGAGGGTCCGCGCGAACTCGACCCGGTTGCCATCCTGCATCATCTACGCGACAGACAATATCTACTGCCAACCACGACCTACCTGGCCGGTGTACGGAAGCTGCAACCCGGTCACGGGCTCACCGCGACGACCACCGCCAGCCACGAACACCCCTACTGGTCACCCAAGGACGCACCCAAGGTCAGCTTGCCCGATGCGGATGCCTATGCCCAACGCCTGCGGCGGCTGTTTGAGCAAGCCGTCGCCTGCCGGTTGCGTACGCTACACCCGGTCGGCACCCATCTGAGCGGCGGGCTGGACTCCTCGGCGATCGCGCTAGAGGCTCAACATCAGCTCCAGGCACGGGGCGAATCGCTGGCCGGCGCATACTCCTGGTTGCCCCCATTAGGGCCCGGAGATGATCCCGATGCCCCGGAATATGCCGCCACCCGTCGCGCCGAAGCCGCGCTCGGGATGCCGGCGGAGTCCGTTGAACTGACCCCCGCGACCCTGCGCCAGGAACTGAATCGGAACATCGCCTTGGAAGGCTATGCGAACCTCTGGTACGAGACACTCGTGCGCGACAAGGCCAAAATCCAGGGCATCCGCACCCTCCTCTCCGGCTGGGGCGGGGATGAGGCCGTCTCCTCGGGCCCCCGTGGTTATGCCGCCGAGCTCTTCTGGACGGGACACTGGTTGCGGTTGGTGGGCCTGGTCCGCTCGCGCATCGATTTACCCTTGGAACAAAGCACCCCTGTCCCGCCCAAGCCGGCTTGGCGGCGGGCCTTGGGTTGTCTTTATGGACAGGTGTTCCTGCCCTCCTTGCCCAAGGCAATCTACTGCCGCTGGCGGGGCATGACCCGGTCGCCGATGGAGGGATTCGATGCCGCTGACCTGGACATGGCCACCGTGCAGATGCAGCCGCCTTTACCCTGCGATGGACAGAGAAAGGTCGGGAAGCGCAGGGAGATGACGCGAGCCCTGATGGCCGGGCATCTGCAGGCCCGCATCGAGGCTTGGGCGGCGCAGGGGGCGCGGGATGATATCCAGTACGTGTATCCTCTGTTGGACCTCCGGCTGATTGAGTTTTGTCTGGGCACGCCACCGGCACTCTTTGCCCATCCCAAGCAGACCCGGGGTCTGTTTCGGGAAGTCATGCGCGGCTTGTTGCCCGAGGAGATCCGCCTGGCCTCGGTCAAACGCGAGTCGGCGCGGGTCACGAAGGGAATGGCCAGCCTCCGTGCGGCCCTGTATGGCGAGGGGAATGACGACGCGGAAGCACTGCGCCTCTCAATGCAAGGGTCGCGGCAAATACAGGTCGCAGCGATGCGATCGTTGCTGGGAACCGAGATTGCATGACAGACTTGGCAGCCTTGAGATATACTTTTTTGGAATCGGACCAGATCTGGATTATGCAGCCATAGGTAACATCATGAATTCTGAATACTCACCCTCACAGGCGCAGCAGACCCAAGGGCCACGCCAAACTTGGTCGAAGCCCAATCTGCTTGATTACGGATCGGTTGGGGACATCACCAAGGGTGGTAATTCTGATTTAACGGAAGACCTTACTCTTGCTTTTGGGAGTCCATGATAATTCTCCCGCTCACGATTCATCGGCAATTGATTTGAGTGCAAAACGTTATTTCTACGCCCTACACGGCACTCATCTCTGTTCAGACCTGCTACTTGCCGGTCTGAACACGATTCCGAAATCCTCCCCTCAACTCCAACTGCGCATCCGAGCCCTATCGCGGGCAGCCTGTGCGCCCGAAGTCAGTACCCCTCGCCCTGGATTCAGACGTCATGCCCAAACAGGCCAGCACGCCCTGGTCTATGTCACGGGCGGCCCTTCATCCCGCCTGACCGCCTCCTATTCGGCAACAGGCGATCGCCTGGAACTGGTTTGGTGGGATGCCGACAGCCCTGGGCTTGAGGGCCTCGACCGGATCCTGACCTCCTACCTGCTCGGCAACCTGATCGCCATGGCCCTGCGCCTGTCGGGAAGCCTTGTCCTGCACGGCAACGCGGCCTGCATCGGCGGGCAAACGCTTGCCTGGGTCGGCGACAAGGGCGCGGGTAAATCCACCCTCTCGGCCGCCATGCTCGAGGCTGGTCATCCTCTGGTCACCGACGATCAAGTGGTGCTCCGCGAGGCGGTTGATGGCTGGCGCCCGGCCTACGGCGTGCCCCGCATTCGCCTCTGGCCCGAGAGCCTGGCCCACGGATCGCCCATGACGCGTTCAGCCTTTCACCAACCCTTGGGCGAGACCATCAAAGGCTGGTTGGAAACCAAACCGCCCCTTGCCGCCGTTGGGACGCCCCCCCCCCGCTGGCCGCCCTCTACATCCTGGAGCCGCGCTGCCCGCATCTCCCCGAGGCCCGAATCACCCCTCTTCCCCCTGGGCAACGCCTCCAATCCTTGCTCAAACACCGGCTGGCTCGTCAATCACTGCCGATGACGAACGACCAACTGAATACCGAGTTCAGCGCCCTCGCCAAATTCACCTCTCGGGTACCTGTTTACTCCCTGCGGCTGCCTGACCGCCTGGAGGCTTTACCCGAGGTGGTACATCAGTTGGCCAGCCGGCACCGCACGGCAACCGTGATTAACGAACGGAGCCAGGATCAGTTCGTAGCGGATAACGCCTGGTAGAGGCGCAATAGTTCGGCGATGGATAGCCGGTCGTCGTAGCGTTCCATAACCCGATCACGCGTGATCTTGAGCAACTCCCGACGTTCCTCGGGGTCTTGATTGACGAGAGTCACCAGGGCGTCGGTTAGGGAGTCAACCCGGTTCGGTTCAACCATGACAGCCGATTGCTCGAGAAAGGTGCCTGCATAGTCCGGCAACCGTGCGGTGATGATGGGGCGTTGACAGGCTGCGGCCTCGATCAGCGTCACCGCCAGCGCATCCTGTGCGGGATAGCTGATCACCGCATCGGACATCGCATAAACTCCAGGCATCATCCGATGCGGCATCGGCGGCAGAATCCGTATCGCGTCCTTGATCCCCAGGCTTGTGGCTTCGTTCATCACCTCATTGAAGTAAATTTCGGCCTCACCAGACTGGTTGTTTCGTCCCATACGAGTGCACACAAGATAGGTCGGCTTCTCGCATCTCTGGCGGGCGGAGGCGAAGGCGCGCACGATGAGATGATGGTTATAGACCTTGCCCCATCCCCGGGGAGAGGCCAGCACGAAGGCATCTAGAGGCAGCTTCAGACACTGTCTCCATGCCGAACCTTGTGCATCGCTCTGGGATTGATAGTGGCGCACATCCAGGCCCTGCGTCAGAAGAACGACTTTCGGGCGATCGGGATAACGGGTCCGCACGGCTTCGGCCCCGGCGGGTCCAATAAACACCAGGGCCTGACTCGCAAGGATCATCCGATCCAGCGTGATCGGGAGTCTGGCCGAGGGGTTTTGTGCCAGCCGGTTCAAATAGCCTTGCGCGGATATCACGAGCGGTTGCAGACCCGCCTCCACACACCAGGCCGCCTCCTTGTCCAGTCCATGAGCATGAATAATATCGGGCTGGAATTGATCGGCAGCCAGTTTGATCTGGGCGATCGCCTCTGTATGACTAACCTGACTTGCGCCCTCGCCGGTTATAAGTGGGAGAAAACGGTATCGGACCGGGGGTATGCCCTCGTAGGGATTGCTCTCGCCGACAAACAAGATCTCACAGCCACCCCGTACCATCCAGACCAATTGCCGGTGAACGGCTGTAACATTTTTTCCTACCACTAATACGCGCATTGGATACCTTTAGCTTTAGGAATTTGCATCGCACGGCGAACGATTCGGCGACAAATAACTGGCGTAGGTGCGGTACAGGGCACGAGCCAGATCTGGAGCAACGGACTCGGAAAGGGGATGCGTTACACCATACCGGAATGCCCTGATTTGATCGGCCAAATCAGCCAGGCTGATTTCATATTCTGGTATTACTCTGGCCCACCAAACACCCCCGTCGGTTTTTGACAAAGACCGAATAAACCCCGAGACCACATCATCAATATGAACTAGACGAATACGCGCAGCAGGCTCATCGATATGAATGGGTAAGTCATTAGCGATATTATGGCAGAAGGTTGCAACAACCGAGTTGTAATTTGGCCTACACCACCTGCCAAATACCCCAGGCAGGCGATAGATAATAACCGGATTATCCGTAACACTGGCCATACGTACAATGGCCCTTTCAGCAGATCGCTTACTTTGCCCATAGGGGGAATTGAATTTAGAATGTATTGATGAGGCCAGCAACGTGGTAGTTTTCCTTTTCGATGTCCTTATCACATCGCAAAGTCCCTCTGTCAGGCCCATATTCACTCGCATGAATTCAGAGCTAACGGCAGATCGGTTAACCCCAGCCAGATGAACGACAGCATCCGCTTGGGCGATATAATCGATTAAGATCTCGAACGCATCGCCTCTATTAAATTCAAGGATGTGCCAAGTTGCCTGTTGACCAAGTCTTGCAACTAGATTCTTTCCGATGAACCCTTGAGATCCAGTTATCAATATCCGTCTTACATGGCTCATTTGGCGAATCTATCTGACACAAGGATTATGGTGTACAAATAATAGCGGCAAATCTGGCCATTAAACCTAACTCGTTAACATCCCGCTCTTATGGAATTCGGGACCAAACAACCCGGTTAACATAATCGACATGACTGAGTACGATTCGAAGAATTTTTTGTGATACCTTATCTGCTTGATAATCCTCCACCACCCTCATCAACACCCTAGATGAACGCTGTGCCACTACTACTCTGACAGCCTCCAGAACCCGCTCAGACCGGATTCCGCACAAGATGAGTGTACCTTCGTCCATTCCCTCGGGACGCTCATGAGAATCCCTGATTGTGACCGCAGGCAAATTCAACAGGGAGGCTTCTTCCGTTATAGTTCCGCTGTCGGATAAGATGCAAAATGCACCCATTTGCAGCTTGACATAATCAAAGAAACCAAAAGGTCTTAGGAAGCGGATCCGGGCATCCAGCTCATCGATCCCAAGGTTGTCCAGCCTTTGGCGAGTACGCGGATGGGTGGACACAATGATCGGGAATCCATACTCCCGCAATAACTCCCCCAGAGTACCTAATAAGTGGTTAAGATAGCCAGGCGTATCAACATTTTCTTCTCGATGAACACTCACTAGAAAGTATTGGCCAGCCTGGAGTTCAAGATCCATGAGAGCGTTAGAATCTTGAATTCTAGGCATATAGTATTCAAGCACTTCCTTCATATGTGAACCAGTCTTCATGATTCGTTCCGGAGCAATGCCCTCGGCGATCAAATAGCGCCGGGCATGTTCAGTCAATACCAGGTTGATATCGCTAAGGTGATCCAGAATTTTGCGATTTAACTCCTCGGGAACTCGTTCATCAAAGGATCTGTTGCCGGCTTCCATATGAAATATGGGTATCTTTCGTCGCTTTGCAGGAATGACCGATAGGCAGGAATTGGTATCTCCATATAAAAGCAAGGCATCGGGCATTTCGACCTCCATGATATGATCGGCTTTCTCGATAACTCGAGCGATGGTCTGGGCTGGATTGTTTCCGGAAGCGGCCAGGAAATGATCTGGCCTGCGTATACCCAGATCATCGAAAAACACCTGATTTAATTCATAGTCGTAGTTCTGTCCGGTATGCACCAATATGTGGTGAGTGTGAGCATCAAACTCAGGTATCACCCGTGACATCTTAATGAGTTCCGGTCTCGTACCAACAATCGTCATTACTTTAAGCACAAAGTTGCTCCTGGATACAACTGGTTGTTAACAATGATGCGCCCCAATGAAGCCCATGATTCAATATTATGAGAAATTCTATCAATCCACATGATTTTAGTCAGCGAAACGCATGCATTAACTGAATCATGGCTGACCACTCTGGCGCCACATACCCTGTAGCTTCATAAAATCGAGTCGCGTCCAAGGAGCGATTAATTACCAGCTTCTCCGACGGTAATATTTCTATATCTTTAGCGTAAGCCGCCGCGACCATTTTGAGCAACCTATATTTATCGATAGGCTGTGCGGCCAAATGATATAAGCCCCGCAAATTCGACCTCGGCAGTACATGATTTCGCACCACGCGCGAGATTTCTAGACTAGTCAAACCGGAAAAGATGGCTTGGGTGTAACCCTCAACAGGTCCCTTCTGAGCCAGAAACCAACTTATCAATCCATGTTTGTTAGCTAACTCATGGCCAATGAACGAGGTTCTTAAGGTGATGGCATGGGGATAGTCAACCTCCCCCAGGAATTTGCTCCGGCTATAAATATCCATACCATCGGGAATGTCTGTCTCCAGATAATTTCCCCTGGAACCCGAAAATACGCAATCGGTGCTGAAATGCACCAGCCTTGCACCGACCGCATCACACATTTCAGCCAATCGATGCGGAAGCAGGGCATTCATCCACATGGCCTGAAGAGGATTGTGTGTGGCAAGCAACTGCTTGACCAAACCTACACAGTTTATTACCACATCTGGCCGTTCGCGGGTGATAAGTCGAATCAGTGGCTCTTCTTTCTCGAGGCTAATTTCCGGAATAATATCAGGATGGAGGTTTTCGGTGAAAAATTGACGTGCGCCAGGGTCTCTCAATGTTCCCAGAACTCTCAAACCAGCCACATTGGAGAGTAGACGAAACATGGCATTGCCCAAAAGTCCCGTGATGCCCAGAACGATGACTCTCATCTGCGTCTTTTATATTACTGGAATTCAAAAATTAATCAGTCAGAATATTTCATTGTAGGAATTTCAAGCAATTGGGATAAGCGATCATGCAATACCTCCATGTCAAACTCTTGCACATACGCCTGTTCAGTAACCCTTGCGAATTTTGCGTAAAAAGCAGTATTTGTGAATTTTACTAGGCTTGCCTGGATATCGCTGGTTGACAGCGAATGACAGCAGACACCTATAGGATATCGATTAAAAAAGCTTGTTACCGATGATTCGTCCGGACCATGATAAAAAACCGGGATGCCTGCGGCCACATAGGCCGATAACTTACTTGGGAATGACAAACGGGTGGCTATTCGATACCGCTCATCGAACCAGTATGGAAGGTATGCGACATCAACCTTTGCCAGGACTCGAACAGCCTCCTCTTGACTTAACCAACCAAGATATTGAATGGGCATTGCCTCCGTAATGCCTTGCGGCCTTCTTCCGGTCAAACATACCAGTGAAACATTAATCTCTCCAATTTTCCAGCCATGCTCAGACAAAGCTGAAAGCAGGGATTCCCATTCCCGGCAAGCATACAAGCTACCAGCAAATCCAATCACCATCTTTGTTTCATTATGGAGTTGCAAACGAGGCTTAATTTTAAGGCTCTTGTGGACGCCATGTCTCATCACCACGGCACGGGTCTGATATTTACCATGGTACTCTCTGCCCATACTTTCGGACATGACCCCACATCTGGGTGATATCATCATGATCTTTTCAAACTCTCGCATCAAGCACCGACCAATCCAAGGTCGCACGCCCAAATTCCTTATCAGATACTCGGGTGGGTCAAAAACCGTTACGATAATCTCAGATTTTATTTTCCGTGCGACTAGCCGCCCAATTTTACAAAGCAAGGGATGATTAAGAATTACCCAAACCTTATCGACGGCATAACACCGGGCAAAGCAGATAATCTCCTCCACGATTTTAGGTATTTTTGATCTTGAGCAATCCCGCCAGGCTCTTAACTGCGCCAAACAAATGGATTTGTTTTCGAATTCCGGCATCGGCAACAGGACTGGCATAGCCGCGAAGGAGATAGGTAGCCATTCCATGCCATGAGCTATTCGGAATCGCTGCGGCGAGGTGACGGCAAATGAACAGATGCTATCACGCAATAAGGCATTGCACAGATTGCGGAGATAGTGGCCCCCAGCACTCTGCTCACCAGGGGGTGACGCGGTCAGCAAAAGGATATTTGATTTGACGGAGGCGCTCAAATCCAGTTCTCCATATATTCATAAATACAAGCTGGGCTAATGGCATTCGGCACAAACACCAGGTTTTCCGACCCGCCATGGCCAGAAATGTCCTGTCCCATGCTAGGAATTCCTGGCGGCTGTGCGGCACTTTGACCTGGTCCCTCTCGATGACTCACCCCTCCCTCCGCCCGTCATTGACCAACCGGGCGGGTATCCGGAGCACCAGGATGGCCCCTAGGACGAGGGCCATGATCAGTAGGGGCATGCCGGCCTCGGCACTCTGGGTGGCATCCCGCAGCCAACCGACGGCCACCGGGCCGAGAAAGCCCGCCAGATTGCCGAGCGCATTCATCAGGGCAATACCCGCGGCGGGGGCGGTGCCGCTCAGCAGGGCGGCCGGTAGGCTCCAGAAGGCGGGCAAGGCGCTCATGATCCCCATGGTGGCCAGGCTCAAGGCGGCCAGCGAGAGCCAGGGGTTAGTGGCCCAGAGTACGCTCAAGCCAAGGCCCAGGGCGCCGGCCAGGACAGGAAGGGCCAGGGCCCAGCGCCGTTCGCCCCGGCGATCCGCCGCCTTGCCGACCAAAACCATGGTAGGTACCGCCAGGGCATACAGGATGGCACTCAGCAAGCCGATCATGAGCGGGTCCGAGGTTCCACTATCGCGTTGCAGGGTGGGCAGCCAAAAGCCAAGGCCATAGAGGCCCATCACCAAACAGAAGTCAGCGCAGGAGGTAAAACATCTCCGCCGTCGCCACCCACATCATGGCCAGGGAGACGAGGCCCCAGGTCATCATGATGCGGGCAATCCAGCGCCGGGCCGCGACCTTGTGCAGGATGACGTTGCTGGGCACCTCGAAGAGAAAGTAGCCGATGAAGAAGATGCCCGCGCCCAGGCCATAGACCGCCTCGCTGAACCCCAGATCCGCGCTCATTTGCAACTTGGCGAAGCCGATGTTGATGCGATCCAGCAGGATGTAGCATATGCCCAGGAGGGGCAGCAGCCGCCAGGCGACCTTACGGTAGGCAGCGTTGGCGAGGGTGGACGAAGTCGAGTCTGGGTTGGCGTCCAAGAGAGGGTTATTCAAGCAGAATCCTCGGGATATTCAAACAACCGGGTTATCGGTGGCCCGGGCCGGGTGACCGGCTGGGTTGCCTTGGGCATCTCAATGCCCGATCATGCCCCTGCGCCTATTTCTCGCCAGCCGCCAGGGTGAAATCAACATGATCCGGGTCGAACATCTTTCCAAGCGTTTTGGCGATCTGGAAGTCCTCAAGGATATCAATGTCGAGATCGACCAGGGCGAGGTAATCTCCATCATCGGTCCCTCGGGCACCGGCAAAAGCACCTTTCTGCGTTGTCTGAATCTGCTCGACCAGCCCTCGGGCGGCCACATCGAGATCGACGGCCAGGACATTCTCGCCCCCGGCGCCAAGGTGCCGGCCCTGCGCCGGCGCATGGGCATGGTCTTTCAATCCTTCAACCTCTTTCCCCACCTGACCGCCCTGGAGAATCTCACCATCGGCCCGGTCCGCCTGCTCGGCAAGCCGGCGGCGGAAGCCATATCAAGCGGCATGGAGTTGCTGCGCATGGTGGGCCTGGCGGAAAAGGCCCACAGCTTTCCCGAGGAACTCTCCGGTGGCCAGAAACAGCG
The DNA here is from genome assembly GCA_044228695.1 of Chromatiaceae bacterium. GTDB lineage: Bacteria > Pseudomonadota > Gammaproteobacteria > Chromatiales > Chromatiaceae > M0108. The sequence goes on from JBGAUK010000027.1 coordinate 26,973, forward strand.
CGTGGCCATCGCCCGCTGTTTGTCCATGGGGCCGGAGATCATCCTTTTCGACGAGCCTACCTCGGCCCTGGACCCTACCATGGTCAGCGAGGTCCTGGCGGTGATCCGCCGTCTGGCCAAGCAGGGCATGACCATGGCCATCGTCACCCACGAGATGGAATTCGCCCGTGACGTCTCCACCCGGGTCTTTTACATGGACGAGGGCCTGATCTATGAACAAGGCCCCCCCGCGCAGATCTTCGGCCACCCCCAGCGGGAGCGCACCCGCGACTTTATCGGCAAGGTCCGCAGCCTGGCCTGGCGAGTGGAGAGCGTGGATTACGACCTCTACGCCCTGGTCGGCAAGATTGAAGGCTTCTGCGAAAAGCACCTGATCCCGCACCGCAGCGCCCACGCGGCGCAACTCTTGTCGGAGGAGCTCCTCGGCATCCTCCTGACTGGTCCCGGACCCCACGGCATCGACCTGGTGCTGGCCTATTCCGAAAAGTTGCGCAGCCTGGAGTTACGGCTGGACAGCGTCGGCCCCCCCGGCAACCCCCTCGAAACCGCCGATCTCCCCGACGATCTCGCCCTCGCCATCATCCGCAACTATGCCGAGGACATCGCCTACGAACGGGTCGATGACCGCAACCGGCTGCGGATGCGGGTTAAATAACATACTCACCTAACCCGACTTAGATGCTGTGAATTCTTGGCGCTGATACGGCAATACAGGAAAGTGGCTTTATGAAAGCGACACTCGACATCCCCGACGATCTGTACCGCCGCGTCAAGGCGCGTAGCGCCATCGAAGGCCGTCCCGTGCGAGCCGTGGCCATGGAGCTTTTTGAATGTTGGGTCGAGTCTCCGCCGCAGCCCTCTCCAACGTCCTCGCCCCCCGCCGTTGGCGCCGAACGCCAGCCGACTCGTTTCGACAACGCCGCCTGGCTGGACATCGCGAAACGCTACCTCAAACCTGGCATGAGTCATGACCTGGACGAGATCCGCGAAGCCATCGCCAAGGGTTGGGCGACGGAGGTCGCCCCCAAGTTGAATCCTTGCCACCGCTGACCCGGGATTCGTGGATCGTCTCATCCATGGTGCGGCTTAGGGCGCGGGACAGACCCTGGTGACGTTCTAAAAGGCCGCCCGCAAGCTGCGCCCGGCTTCGCCTTTATAACCCCTCGGAGGATCTAGCAATACCGATGACCAAAACCACTCATAACAGCCTCGCCACAGGGGCGCGAGCCGCGGACGCCATCCGTAGCCAGGTGCGCGAAGACTATGCCCGCGTGGCTCAGGGCGGCGGGGCGGGCGGCTGTTGTGGCCCCGCCCCTTCCTGTTGCGGCGATGCCCCGGAGCTAAACATCCAGACCCTGGTCTCCCTGCGCCTCGGCTACAGCCAGGTGGATCTGGACCTGATGCCGGACGGGGCCGACATGGGACTGGGTTGCGGCAACCCGAGCGCCATCGCGGCCCTGCGGCCGGGGGAGGTGGTGGCGGACCTGGGCGCGGGCGGCGGCATCGACGCCTTCCTGGCCGCCCGCGAGGTCGGCGCCAGAGGCCGCGTCATCGGGATCGATATGACGCCGGACATGGTCAGCAAGGCGCGACACCATGCTGAACGGGGCGGCTTCGCTAACGTGGAGTTCCGTCTCGGCGAGATCGAATACCTGCCGTTGGCGGATGTCTCGGTGGATGTCATCCTCTCTAACTGCGTCATCAACCTGTCGCCGGACAAGCCCCAGGTCTTTCGGGAGGCCTTCCGCGTCCTCAAGCCCGGTGGCCGGCTGGCCATCTCGGACGTGGTCGCCACCGCCGAGCTCCCCCCGGAATGGCGAGATGACCCCCAGCTGCATTCCGGCTGCATGGCCGGCGCGGCGCGGATCGAGGACCTGGAGACCATGCTCGCCACGGCGGGCTTCACCCGTATCGCCATCCAGCCCAAGGATCAGTCCCGGGAGTTCATCCGCGACTGGGCTCCCGGCCGGGGGGTGGAGGACTATCTGGTGGCGGCCACCATCGAGGCGGTCAAGCCCTGATTCGGCGCCCCTGCTGACGGGGCTCGAAAGCGCCGTAAAACCATCGACCAGCGCGTCCCCGTCCGTTAGAATGCGGGCGTCATTGGGGAGTAGCCGCTCTGCGTTTGTTAGAGGCTTACGTCAACATACTTGACCGGCAGGTCATGGCGTAGGCAGTTTCCTGGCTTGGCGAGACCTTTGACCATGACGCCTCCTTTTGGCCGGGGAGGCGTCATGGTCATTTGTCTCCAAGACCGGCCGAGGAAACTCCATGGCGCCGCTCCTCGTCTCCTCTCCCGGCATCCTCGCTGGCCCTGAAATCGGTAACCCGATTTCGGCCCTGGCCGTTAACCTCAGGCCCACCGCCACTCGCCTCTCCCCTTCCCGGTTGCCGTCCTGGCTACCCCCTGGGAGGTTTCCCCTTTGGCGTCGCCCCCAAACCCGGGGTTCACCACCGCCAGCATCATGTAATTCATTACAAAATTATTTCAATCGGTTATCGCGGAATACCGGTACTGACGGGCAGAGCGACCTGGCCCGATGCTCGCGCGGCACCGGACGGGTAAGGAGAACGAGGATGCATATCGACAATCTTGCGAACTGGCAGCACGATCACGTCTTTAACGTCGGCAGCGAGGCCGCCGAACGGGGCACGCGTCTGGTGATGTGGATCACCGCCGCCATGATGGTAGTCGAGATCACCGCCGGCTGGTGGTACAACTCCATGGCCCTGCTGGCGGACGGCTGGCACATGAGCTCTCACGCAGTGGCCATCGGCCTGTCGGCGATGGCTTACGCCTCGGCACGGCGCTACGCCCGGGACCCGCGCTTTGCCTTCGGCACCTGGAAGATCGAGGTGCTGGGAGGCTTTGCCAGCGCCATCTTCCTCCTGGGCGTGGCCCTCACGATGGTGGTGGGCTCCGTCGAGCGCATTCTGTCGCCCCAGCCGATCCAGTACCAGGAAGCCATCGTCATCGCCGTGCTGGGCTTGCTGGTCAACCTGGTGTCCGCGCTCATTCTTGGCAAGGCCCATCACCATGATCACGGCCCTCATCATGATCATCATGAGGATCACGGGCACCATCATCACCCTCACGTCCAGTGGCAAAATCCCGATCTGAACCTCAAGTCGGCCTATCTGCACGTCATCGCCGACGCGGCCACTTCCATCCTGGCCATCGTCGCCCTGATGGGCGGCTGGATTTACGGCTGGATGTGGCTCGACCCGGCCATGGGCATCCTGGGCGCCATCCTGGTGGCGATCTGGGCTAAGGGGCTGATTATCGAGACCAGCAAGGTGCTCCTGGATCGGGAGATGGATCACCCGGTGGTCGCTGAGATCCGGGAGGTCGTGGAAACCAGTCCGGACGCCGGAGAGACGCGCATCACCGACCTGCATGTCTGGCGAGTGGGCAAGAATGTCTATGCCTGCGCCCTCACGGTCGTCACCCACGACCTCGCACTGACCTCGGACACTATTCGCCAGCGCCTGGCGGTCCACGAGGAGATCGTTCACTCCACCATCGAGATCCAGGTTTGCCCGGACGTCATACCCCAACCCGGTGGCGCGACGGCCTGAAGACCCCCTGGTTTCCCACCGCCCCCTTTCTACAAATCCAACGACGAGATTAATGACATGTCCGCCCTAGAGACCCTCACCGCCATTTTTTCCACCTTCGGCCTCATCTTCCTGGCCGAGATCGGGGACAAGAGCCAACTGGTCTGCATGACCCTGGCCGCCCGCCACCGCCACCTGCCGGTACTGCTCGGCGCCATCGCCGCCTTCCTAATCCTTAATACCCTGGCGGTCGTCTTTGGCGCCGGTCTGGCGCAGTGGATACCGGAAAAGATCCTGGCGGGGGCCGTGGCCCTGCTCTTCGGGGCCTTTGGCATCAAGTCCCTACTGACCAAGGAGGAGGTAGGGGAGGATGGCGAGGTCGAGGAAAAGCCCGGCCATGGCATCTTCGCCACTACCTTCCTCATGCTCTTGCTGGCGGAGATGGGCGACAAGACCCAGATCGCCATTGCCGGCCTGGCCAGCACCCTGCCCGCTCTGGCGGTTTGGATCGGCGCCACCCTGGCCCTGATCACTACGTCGGCCCTGGGGGTCTGGCTCGGAGTCACCCTCCTCAGACGCATTCCCATCCATCGGCTCCACCAGGTCAGCGGGGTCTTCTTCCTGGTGCTGGCGGCCTTCGCGGCGACGCGGGTCTTCTGAGGGGGTTCTAGATCAGGTGCTGGCCCCGCCCGTTGCCTGGGCCGGGCGACCCTCGCGTGCCTTCTTGATCAGCCAATCGGTGATATCGAGCCGACCCTCGTGACCACGGCCGGCATCGCCGAGGACCCGATAACGCCCACCGACGATGATGCTCGGCACCGAGTTGACCTGGAAACGCTTGGCGCTGGCCTGCGCCTGGCGCAACCGGGTGCCCACGGCGACGCTGTCGAACTGCTTTTGAAAGGCCTCCGGGTTAAGCCCCTGCTTGGCCACCCAGTCCAGGACCGCCTTTTCCGTGTAGAGATTCAGCCGCTGTGCGCCGACGGCATCGAAAACCGCCTGATCCAGGCGCTCCAGAGCCCCTTCCAGTTCCAGGGCAAAGTAGAGTCGCGCCAGTATGGTCCAGGCCGCGCGCCCAAAGGTGACTGGCAGACGCTGAAACTCGACGTCGGCGGGCAGTTCCTTGGCCCAGGCGGTAATGAGGGGATTCAGCGCCGCGCAATGCGGGCAGCCATAGGAAAAGAACTCGCTGACCCTGACCGCCTGACCCGGCGCGCTCGTCGCGGGGTCCGGCAGGGCCTCCCAATCACGGCCTTCCACCCAATCATCTCCCCAAGGCCAGGCCCAGGCCTTGGGCATCACCGCCATGCCCAGTGCGGCTGCTAAACCAGCATGAAAATCGCGACGGGTCATAGCCATGACGTACCTCGGTGGAAAAATGGGTCTAGCGAGCAGGCGGTTCGGAGGATGGGGCGTCCCCGCCGCGAGCGCTGGCTGGTTGTGACCGGCCTCGAAGGGCTGGCGGGGCGCCGGGGGAGCCGTGCCACAGGGTCCAGAGGCTGGTGAGCAGCACCAGGATAAAACACAGCAGCGCCCACTGGACCAGGGACAGGCCTATAACCACCAGGGCCTTATCCTCGCAGAACCCGGTCGCCAGAAACAAATCGGGTTGTAGCTGACCCAGCCACTCCACCAGCCGCTCGATGGGACTGAGTTCGCTGCCGAGACAGGCAACCGCGCCCGGGGGCTGCTCCTGCAGCCAAGTCTGATAGGCCGCCGTAGCGGTGCCACCCGCAGCCGCGAGGGCGACCAGACCGCCCGTGACCAGGCGCGCCAGACCCGGCCCCGGCAAGAGGGCCGCGCCGAAGGCCAGCACGGCGATCAGCATGAAGAGCAGTCGTTGGAAAATGCACAGATGACAGGGTTGCAGGCCAAGCCAGTGGGTCACCAGGATGCTGGCCACGGCCAGAGTGGCGCTGCCTGTAGCCAGGATCAGCCAGGCTTTGCGATCTCTATCGATCGTCATGGGATACCCGCTCCAATTCGAACTTAAGCATGACAAACCTCCAATCTTGGCTCCCGGATCGGGGCATCCCGGCGAGCACCCGGTCTAGCCATAGGCTGCCGGCGGCCAACCACCCAACAGAGGTCGCGATCATGAGGCCCCCCAGGGGGTGTCGTAAAGGGAGAAATGGATCGCGGCACCCCTCAGGCCGTCAGGAGTTGCTTGATCTCCGCCACCGACAAGACCCGGCCAACACTCTTGACCTCGCCATCGATCGCCAGGGCCGGGGTGCTCATGACCCCGGCATCGATGATGGCGTTGATGTCCGTCACCTTCTCCAGTTCATATTCCAGGGCGAGGGACCTGGCGGCGACATCGGCATTGAGGGCCAGGGTGGCGCACTTGGCGCAGCCGGAGCCCAGGATTTGCAGTTTGATCATGTCATTTACTCCATTTAAGGATAGAAGGCACCAAACACCAGTCCGGTGAGGGTCGCCATGACCACCACCAGCGAGCAATAGATAACCGTCTTGGGCGTACCCAGGATGCTCCGGATCACTAGCATGCTGGGTAACGACAGGGCCGGACCCGCCAGCAGGAGGGCGAGGGCCGGACCCTGGCCCATGCCCGCGCCCAGCAGCCCCTGGACGATGGGCACCTCGGTCAGGGTGGCAAAGTACATGAAGGCGCCGACCAGGGCGGCGAGAAAGTTGGGGGCCAGCCCATTGCCCCCCACCGCCCCCGCGACCCATTCGGTGGGGATGATGCCCTCGTGACCCGGGCGCCCCAGCAGAAATCCAGCCACCAGGACCCCGGCCAGTAGCAGCGGCAAGATGAGTTTGGCAAAGCCCCAGGTCTCGGCTAGCCACTCCTCGCCCTCTCCGGGTTGCAGGGCGGCGGCCAGCGCCACGCCCATCACGCCGGCCGTGAAGGCCAGTTCCGGATGCCCGGGGATCAGCCAGAACAGCAGAGCCGCCAGGCCCGTGGCCCCCGCCAGGGGTGGCCAGGGCCAACGCCAACGCCAGGCAAGCAGCCCCGCCAGTCCCAGGGCCATCAGGGCGGTCAGGGGCCACTTCCAGACAAAGATGGCATGCCAGACCTCGCTATCCTCGGCACTGGCCGGTGCCCAGTTGGCCAGGATCAGAATCAGCACCTGCAGGGCAAAAAAGAGGAGGGTTTCGCCGATGGGCCTGCCCGTCCCGCCGCCCAGAAGCAGGCCCTGCTGGCGCGTGGCCCGCGTCCGCTCCTCCTGGCGGTAGATCCAATGCATGATGATCCCAATGACCAGGGCGAAGACGACCGCGCCCACCGCCCGTGCCACCCCCAGTTCCAGGCCCAGGATCTTGGCGGTCAGAATGATGGCCAGCACATTGATGGCCGGGCCGGCGTAAAGAAAGGCGATGGCGGGCCCCAGGCCGGCTCCGCGCCGGTAGATGCCACCGAACAGGGGCAGCACGGTGCAGGAGCACACCGCCAGGATCGCCCCGGAGACCGAGGCGACACCGTAGGCCGCGACCTTATTGGCCGTCGGCCCGAGATACTTCATCACCGCGTCCTTGCTCAGGAAGACCGCGATGGCCCCGGCGATGAAGAAGGCCGGCACGAGGCAGAGCAATACATGCTCGCGGGCATACCAGTTCAGCAGGGCCAACCCCTCCAGCACGGCGCCATCGAAGCGGGCGGTGCCCACCGGCAGGAACCAGATCAGCACAAAGAGGGCGATGGCGCCGGCGAGCCATTTCAGCTCGGTCGGATTAGCCTGGATGACGCCGCGCAACCGCGCCAGCGGATTGGATGTCACGCCCGAGGGCATATTGGTAGCTGATGGGGTGGCCATTAAACTTTCATATTATCTCAGTTAGCCCAGTATCCAGCCCTGGGTATGCCCCACGGTGAAGACCGAATTAGGTTGATGGATGATTGACGGGGTGTGGTACCAGGACAGGGATGAAGACGTAAGCTGGGTGAAAAGGAGGCAGACCAGGCTCCGACACAGGGTCCCTCGCCGACCCCCACGAGGACTCCCGGCAGTCGGGAAGACGAGATGACTGCTAGACTTGAAAGCGTGGCAACCATAAATTGGAGATCATCATGACTATCAGCTTTAAAGACGCGATCGAGGAAATGGTCAACAAGCGAATCGTTGCGGGCGAAGATCCCATGGACCTGTTTGACGAACTCATCCATGAGGCCAATCTCGTCTTTGGCCGCTACAACTTAGAGTATGAAATCGGCATCTCCAGTAAAGCGGCAAAGAAGGATTAGGGGGCCGCGGTTAATCCTGAATTCCTCTACCGCCCCCGTGAATCGCGTCAATCCTGACAAGGCCAGTCATGGCCTCCAGGGTCATGACGCGATTCCGCTCATCCCTGGAACGAGCCGCTAGCACCCATGGTCCCCTCAAGGGGCTAACAAACCACAGGATCACCAAAAGCCGCTTCCGGTTACAGCGGCCAGCCAGGGATTTAGATCTCATTGCACGCATCGAACGGTAGACCCCGTCTGATCCAGCCAGGACCCGCCGTACTTCCCCGCCATCCCCTCCTTGATGTTATAAAACCTTGGAAAACCGTGTGCTTATAGATACTTCCGCGTGGTCGTCGCGCGGTTCCCCGTGCGGCAGATGTTAGGAATGGCCAAGGGACAACCGCGGCATTCTTCGCGGGACAACACAACAGACCCTGCCGGTCTCGTCAAAGCGCACCTGGCAAGCGGTTGCCAGGTGATCGCGCAACCGTTTACGGGCCCGCTGGACGCGGGACTTGGCCCCGGGCAAGGCGCGAGACCCTTGAGACAGGCATAAGCATCCTGACTCAGCCCCTCGAGGTCGCAAAGGGTGATGGCCTCACGATCCTCGAGTACCAGTTCCGCCAGCACCCGCGACTGACAGTTGGCCAGTGCCGCCACGGGAGCCATCTCCTCATGGGGGCCGCCAGGTCTTCTGACAAGGCCTGTTGCGGCTTGCGTAGGCGCAGATGGTCAATCAGGGCCACCAACGTCTCGGGGTAGCTGGCGCGTAGCTTGTCGAGTTGGCACCTCATCGCCCGATGGCGTTCTCCCCCGGGGAGGCGGCGGTAATGATGAGGGAGGCTGGCTACCCCCTTCCTCACGGATAGGTTTGATCCAGGTATTCGGTGTGTACGGGCATTTTCAGGGCGTGGGGACGCAAGCCTTGGACCTTGCGTACCACCTCGTCCCGGTCCATGCCGGACTCCAGCAACAGGATAGCCGCCATGAAACCGGTGCGACCCGAGCCGCCGCGACAGTGAATGGCGAGGGTGCCCTGCTGGACCAGCAGGGACAAGAGGGTCGGCTTCTGGCTGGCGAACGCCGTCGCAAAGCGCTCGTCAGGTGCGTGATCATCCTCCACGGGCAGATGAAACCACTGGATTCCAGCAGCGGCGCATGATCCGGGCAGGGACTCGGCGCCGACTTTCGCCAATTCTTCATCTGGCATGAGGGTGATGAGCGCCTGGGCCCCCGCGGCCTTCAAGGTCGCTACCGCCTCCTCGAGGGAGCTGTCCTTGGTGCCGGGGCAAGGGGTAAAGATGAGGGTCGCGCCGCTGGCCAGGGCCAATTTATCGTAGGGATGAGACATGCGGAATTTTTCCATTATCGAGATTGAAATCAAGAGATCGCCCTGGGGTCAACCTTGCTCGGTGTCAGGGTTGCCCGCCAGTCTGGCCGGCTTCGTACCAACCCTTGCTGGCATTGACCACCCGGACGACGAGGAGCATCACCGGCACCTCGATCAGGACCCCGACCACCGTGGCCAGGGCGGCACCGGATTCAAAGCCAAAGAGGGAAATGGCCGCCGCCACCGCCAATTCAAAGAAGTTGCTGGCGCCAATCAGGGCCGAAGGGCAGGCGACGCTATGTTTCTCGCCGACCTTGCGGTTCAGCCAGTAGGCCAGAGACGAGTTGAAAAACACCTGGATCAGGATGGGCACCGCGAGCATGGCGATGATCAGGGGCTGGGCGAGGATCTGCTCGCCCTGGAAGGCGAACAGCAGCACCAGGGTCAACAGCAGGGCGACGATGGAGGCGTGACCCAGGGTCGCCAAGGTATTGTCGAACCGGGCCTGCCCCTGTTTGAGCAGGAAGAAGCGCCAG
>JBGAUK010000028.1:0-10320 GCA_044228695.1 Chromatiaceae bacterium
GATTCGCGCTTCCACTTCCTGTGGCTCGGCCAGATCGAAGCCAGCTTCGTGGCTCGCCTGGAGCGGGACAGCCAGACCCCGTCCCTGACCGGCCACCTGCACCAGGTGCCCTTCACCGCCGAGGTCGGCCGCTATTACCAGGCCGCCGACCTCTTCCTCCTCAGCTCGCGGGAAGACCCCTTCCCTTCGGTGGTACTCGAGGCCCTCGCCTGCGGCCTGCCGGTCATCGCCTTTGCCGGCAGCGGCGGCCACTGCGAGTTGCTGGCCGCCGAGCCCCACAACGGCGCCCTGGTGGCCATGGGCCAGGTCCGCGCCCTGGCGCAGAGCCTGCGCGACCAGGCCGCCTTGGAGGCCCAGGAACCCGAGCGGCGCCCGCGCCGCGCCGCCGCCGCCCGCGCCCGCTTCGACTTCGTCGCCTACGGCTGGGAACTGCTGCGGCACCTGGATCCCCAGCTGCAACGCGTCTCCGTGGTCGTCCCCAATTACAACTATGCCCACTACCTGCGGGCGCGGCTCGAGTCTATCTTCGGCCAGGCCTACCCGGTCTACGAGATCCTGGTCCTGGACGACGCCTCCACCGACACCAGCCTCCCGGTCCTGGAGACCTGCCGCCGCGACTGGGACCGCGACCTGACCCTTATCACCAACGACCACAACTCGGGTTCGGTCTTCGCCCAGTGGCGCCAGGGCATTGCCCGCGCCCAGGGGGACCTGGTGTGGCTCGCCGAGGCCGACGATCTGGCCAGCCCCGACTTCCTCGCCAGCCTCGCCCCGCGCTTCGCCACCCAGCCGGACTTGGCCTTTGCCTTCAGTGACTCCGCCCAGATCGACGGCAAGGGCCGGCGCCTGGGCGAGAGCTACGCCGCCTATTGCAATGAATACAGCGATCTGGACTACCGGCAGGACTTTGCCGTCCCCGGTGCCGCCTTTCTGGCGCAAGGTCTGGGGGTGCGCAACACCGTGCTCAATGTCAGCGGCGTTCTCTTCCGGCGCAGCGCCCTCCAGGCGGCCCTGGAGCGGGTGGGACCGGCCCTGAGCGACTGGCGCATCGCCGGCGACTGGCGCCTCTACGTCGAGTTGTGCCGCGCCGGGGGCGAGGTCCAGTATGTCGCCCGTCCCCTCAACCAGCACCGCCGCCACGCCGCTAGCGTGGTGGGGGCCAACCGCCTCGACCAGCACCTGGCGGAAATCACCGCCATGCACGCGGAACTGGGCCCGGATCTGGCGACGGCGCCCGCCCTGGCCCGGCGCCAGCAGGATTATTTGGCGAGTCTGCGGCGGCAGGCGCGCAGAGATGCTAAATATGCCAGTGTCCGACGATTCAGTTATTCTATTGAATAAAGCCACATGCCTGATTTGTGATTGATCCCATGGATATTTCCCCATCTTCTCCACCGGTCGTCGGCCTGGTTGCACAACTCGCTCATGGCTTGACGAGGCGCAATTTTCTTAAGGCGCGAGACGATATCGTCGTGGGTTGGCATCGCCGGGCCTTGTGGGGAAATATGGGGATGCAGGAGATCCGACAGCGTTATCGTCGCTCTCGGATAGGTCCCTTTTGGTTGACCATCTCCATGGGTATCACGGTCCTGGCCCTGGGGACCCTCTACGGCGCCATCTTTGGGCAAGAACTGTCGGAGTATCTGCCCTTTCTGGCCGCTGGCTTCGTGATTTGGGGCTTGATATCCGGGATGCTTCTGGATGGTGTGGGGGCCTTCATCCAGGGAGAAGGTTTGATTAAGCAATTACCGGCGCCCCTCTCCATCTATGTCTATCGGGGTGTCTGGACTAATCTGATTATCTTCGCCCACAACGTGGTAATTTTCTTTTTGGTGTCGTTCTGGTATGGGAAATTTCCCAACTGGAATCTGATCCTGGTGATTCCGGGTGTTCTGATAATCCTTCTCAATGGCATCTGGATCGGGTTGCTGTTGGGATTGTTGAGCGCGCGTTTTCGGGATATACCCCAGATTGTCGCTAGCGTCGTTCAGGTGATGTTCTTCATTACCCCCGTCATGTGGAAGCAGGAGATGTTGCCGAGTCGGGCCTTAATCTTGGATGCAAACCCCTTTTACTATCTGGTGGAGATAGTTCGGGCCCCCTTGTTGGGTGGGCCACCTTCGACCCAAATCATTGTCGGCGCCCTTATCATTACCCTCGTGGGTTGGGTCCTCGCACTCCTTTTTTATACGGCCCTACGTTGGCGATTGCCGTATTGGGTATAGGAAGGAAACCAGCCGTGGCATCCATTGAATTAAAGAATGTCTCCGTTTTATTTCCCATCTACGATTCCAGTACGCGGTCACTCAAGAATCGTATCCTGCCGGCGGGTTTGGGGGGGCGCATCGGTTCGAGCGATGGCCATGCCTCCGTCGTGCAGGCCCTGACCGATGTGAACCTGAAATTCGAGCATGGTGACCGGGTTGGACTCGTGGGCCATAACGGCGCTGGCAAAACCACGCTACTTCGTTTATTGGCCGGCCTCTATGAGCCATGCACCGGCGAGGCGCTGATCCATGGGCATATTGCGCCGCTCTTTGACATCTCCCTGGGCATGGATCCAGAAGCGACGGGATACGACAATATCTTTTTGCGGGGGCTGTTTTTAGGTCTGACCCACAAGGAGGTCACGGCGCGCATGGATGATATCGCCGCCTTCACCGACCTGGGAGAGTTCCTGAATCTGCCCATACGTACCTATTCCGCCGGTATGCGGATGCGGTTGGCATTCGCCGTTTCCACCTCGATAAAGCCGGATATTCTTCTTCTGGACGAGGGTATTGGGGCCGGGGATGCGGCCTTTATGGAGAAGGCGGAAAAGCGCCTGGCTGGCTTTACCGCGCAGGCGGGCATCATAGTCCTGGCGTCGCACTCGGATGGCTTGATCCGCAAAATGTGCAATACCGCCATCCTGATGAATCGTGGCCAGGTGGTGGCAACGGGTGACGTAGAGACCATCCTCAAACTTTACAACGATAAAATCAGGGCCGCTAGCCACCCGGCGGATCTGGAGGCCCAAGAGGAGATGGCCAACGCCCAATTGACGCTGGACTTGAGTCCTAGCGTGGCGGAGACCGCCGCGCCAGCAGGCGCTGATAATCTCGCACCATAAGGGGTATCTCCGCGCTCAAATGGTGATGGGCCTGAAAACCCAATTCCCGCCGAATCCTGGCTGAACTGAACCAGGCATTGCCCGTGAGTTTGCCCAGTCCAGCACCCGTCAAGGGCATGGCGCGGCCGGTCAATCTCTCTCCCAGGCTGCCCAGGCTGGCCGAGAACCCGAGCACCCATAATGGTATGGTCCAGCGAGGTATGGGCAGCCCCAGGGCGAGTCGGATTTGTTCGTAAAGCCACCGGGTGGAATAGTGCTCCCCATCGGTAACCAGGAAGATTTGCCCGGCGGCCCGCGGGTGCCAAGCCGCAAGCAGGGCGGCGCGGACGGCGTCATCCACGTGGATTGCCGAGCGACGATTGTCGATGGGTGGCCAGGGGGGGAAGCGATGGCGCGCTACGGCATCGATCATCCGGGCGATATTGCCTTGTCCCGCCAACCCATAGACCATGGGCAGGCGCAGTACGCAGGTTAGAAGCCCACCGCCTCCGCCCATGACGAGTACCTGTCTTTCGGCCTCCAGTTTGGCGCGGCCGTAAAGGCTATCGGGAAGGGGAGTAGTCTGTTCGTCCGCCGGCTGCGAGCCCGCCCCCGCGGCATCACCCATCACTTTGATACTGCTAAGATAGACGAGTCTACGGATGCCACCCGTCAGAGCGGCCGCGACCAGGTTGCGGGTGCCCTCTGCGCTGACCGTCCAGTGGGCGGGAGCTTCGTAGATATCGGCCTCGTCCGGGCCCGGGGAGTAGCTGGCGAGGTGAAAGACGCATTCGATCTCCACCAGTGCGGTGGCCAGACTCGCCGCGTCCCCGAGATCGCCCGCGCGACAAGTGACCGGGGCCCCTGGCCAGAGGGTCCGCGCCTTCTCGGGAGTACGGGTCAGGACGGTGACCCGCGCCCCCTCGTCTAGCAAGGCCTGGACGAGATGGCGACCCAGCTTGCCCGTGGCCCCCGTGACCAGAACGGGCAAGCCCCGGAATGAGGCGCCTTCCTGGATGGCCTCGGTCATCTTTGCCTCGGTAGCCGCGGGAGGCGACGGACCCCCTCTAGGAGTGCAAAAGCCCCAAAGTGTAGCCAAATTCCCAGCAGCACCAGGAGGCTGAAGGGCAGGGGGTAATCCCGAAACTGGAATTTGCGGAAAAAGCGCGCCATGCCCTTGTGCTTGTGCCACTCCACGGCGAAGGGCCGGCTCAAGCCGCAGGCCCCCTGGTGGTGGCAGACCTCGGCGGCGGGCACCAGATAGATGGGCCAGCCGGCGTTGCGAAAGCGCACAAACCAGTCCAGGTCCTCGCAATGAAGGAAATAGCCCTCGTCAAGGGGGCCGACCTCCTCCAAGGCCCGGCGTCGGACGAGCATGAGGGAGCCAGAGATGGCCTCCACCATTAGCGGGCGAGTGGGTATGGGGGCGTGCATGAGATTGAGCCGCTTGCCAGCGAGCAGCTTGGGCCAGAGGCGGTCGAGATGGAGAAAGCGCACCAGCCCCACCCAGGGGTCGGGAATGCGGCGCCGGGAGGCCTTCTGTTCGCTGCCGTCCGGGTTGCGCACAATGGTTCCCGCCATGCCCGCCTCCGGCGTGGCCGCCATGAAGTCGAGGAGTTGGGTCAGCGTCTCCGGACCCACAATGCAATCCGGGTTCAGGAACAGCAGGTAGGGTGCCTTGGCCAAGGGCAGGGCCCGGTTGTGGCCACCGGCGAAGCCGAGATTGGCGCCATTGCGTAGCACCCGTAGGCGGGGATCATCGCCATGCCGGCTCTCGAGTTTCTCCAAGCTGCCGTCTGCAGAGCCATTGTCGCTGACGATGATCTCTAGCGGCAGGGCGTTAGCCAGAACGGCGGTCACCGCCTCACTCAGGAGGTCGCCGGCATTGTAGTTGACGATCAGGATAGTCAAAACAGGCGCTTGCGGCGGTTCCGGTGTGATTTGCTTGGTTCCCTCGCTTAGAGGCAAGATCTATTCTCCCACCAGATCGACTAAGGCGCGGCGCGCGGCGGCGAAGCCGAAATGCTCCTCCATCACGGCCAGTCCCCCGTCGGAGAGTCGCGCCCAAAGCTCCGGGTCTCGGTAAAGGCGCAGGACGGCGGCGGCGAAATCACCCGGTGTGTCGGCTACCAGTACCGATCGTCCGTCCTCCAGGAACATGCCCTCTACCGCCTGGGTCGTCGCTACCACGGGCAGACCATGGGCCAGGCTCTGATTGATCTTACCCTTGACGCCAGCGCCATATCGCAGGGGGGCCAGGCTGAGCCGGCAGCCATCAAAAAAAGGCGTCACATCGGGTACATGGCCCAGAATGCGGACCGCCTCGCCGGCTAGGGCCCGCACCTCAGCCGGGGGCTCGGCGCCGATCACCGAAAATCGCATAGCCGGGGCCTCGGCGAGGATGAGGGGCAGGATGTCACGGCAGAACCAGAGGACCGCATCTCGGTTCGGCGGATGGGCGAAGGCGCCGATAAAGAAGATGTCCCGACGTTCCCCGAAGCCGGCGCGCCGGCCGGGGAGGCGATGGATGTTGGAGAGGAGGCGCACATCCGCCCCCGGGGCCTCCCGGGCCAACAGGTCCCGCTCCACCGCGCTCACGACCAGGGTGGTATCCGCCTGGGCGATCAGCCCCAGCTCTTCTAGCCGCCGCCGCTCCGCCAGGGCGCGGGTGCGGAGGTCGCCCGTCAGGTCCGCCAGCCGCCCCTCCCGGAGAAAGTGCAGATCCACTGTGTCGAAGATCAACCGCGCCCGCGGGCAATATTTCCGGGCCCTCGCCATGAACCTGGCGGCGGTATCGGCCCGGCTGAGGATGACTAGGTCATATTCGCCCCCTCGTGCCTTCAAGTGGTGGGTCAGGGACTTGATATAGGGTCGGTAGATGACCTCTACTCCCTGACGTTGCAGGTCGGCGACATAGGGCTCCGGGGCCTCCAGATTGGCGGCGGCGAAGGTCACCTTGAAACCCACTTCTCCCAGGAGCGCGAAGAGATTGACGAGTCGCAGGGAGCCGGATTCCTGGTCCGGGGTGGGCACATACAGATCCACGACCAAAGCCCGCCGCCGCACTTGCCGCTCCTTCTGGCGCTCCAGATCCTCGCCCCGCGCCCCGTGATGAGCCAAGATCTCGCGCCAGCGATCGAGGAACTGGTGCTGGTTGATGGCCTGGAAGCGCTTCATGCCCGTCTGGGCCCCAGCATCGC
Source organism: Chromatiaceae bacterium (assembly GCA_044228695.1). Taxonomy (GTDB): domain Bacteria; phylum Pseudomonadota; class Gammaproteobacteria; order Chromatiales; family Chromatiaceae; genus M0108. The sequence goes on from JBGAUK010000028.1 coordinate 6,292, forward strand.
CATCCCGGCCTGCCGTTACCCCCTCGAAATGTAGCACCCGCGACCCGGGCTGGTAATAGACCCGCTGGCCGGCGGCGCGGACCCGAAAGGCCAGGTCGGTGTCCTCGTAATAGGCCGGCGCATAGCGGTGGTCGAAACCGCCAAGTTGCTCGAAGAGGTCGCGCCGGATCGCCAGAGCGGCGCCGGAGACATAGTCCGGCTCGCGCAAATAGCTGTACTCCGGGCGGTCGGGGTCATCGAGTTGGCCGTAATTCCAGGCCGAGCCGTCGCGAAAGACGATCCCCCCGGCCTCCTGCAGACGGCCGTCCGGATAGATGAGCCGGCTACCCACCAGACCCGCTTGGGGCTGGCGGTCGAAGGTGTCCCGCAGGCTATCCAGCCAGCCCGGCTGCACCTGGGTATCGTTGTTCAAAAAGACCAGGAATTCACCCCTGGCCAGGGCCGCGCCCCGGTTGCAGGAGTGGACGAAACCCAGATTCCGGCTATTGCGGATGACCCGTAGATGGCCGTAACCCTCGAGACGGGCCGCGGTGTCCCCCTCTGGCTCGTCATCGATGAGGATGACCTCGAAGGTAGTGGTATCCCCACAGGCGCCTAGGGCGGCCAGGCAATGATGGGTATAGGAAAATTGACCGCAGGTGGGGATGATCAGAGAGGCCCGGGGACTCTCCCCGGGAGCCGGAAGTTCGAGGGGTGGAAATGGCTCCGTCAACCGCAGCAATCGCGGTGCCTGGGGCAGAAAGGCCACCACCCGCAGGCGCCGGCGCAGCTTTCTAATGAGTACCCCTGGCCCCTCGGTGCGCAGGACATGGAGGGCTCGCGTGGCCAAGCGGGAAATCAGGTGGGTCATCGCGGTCGGGGGGAAATCCCTATCTAATCCAGTCAGTTGTAAAACTGCAAAAACAAACCGGGCCAGGCTTGATCTTGGAGATGGCGTGGTGGCATCAATACAGGGGCGGGTCGTCTGGCCTATCCGGCCCCGCCGTGGGAATCCGCCTGATCGAGAGTTTACCAAATATAATAGGCGCCAACGATTCTACTCGGTTCGCCCAAATCGGTTCCCTATGTCTATTCCCCAGCACCAACGTATCCGCGAGATTCCCTATAACTACACATCCTTTTCCGACCGGGAGATCGTGATCCGCTTCCTGGGTCAGGAGATGTGGGACCTGATCGAGGGTTTAAGGGGGACGCGGCGGACGGGGCGTTCGGCGCGCATGCTCTTCGAGGTCCTGGGGGACATGTGGGTGGTGACTCGCAACCCCTACCTGCAGGATGACCTGCTGGAGGACGACAAGCGCCGGGAACTCCTGATCAGCGCCCTGCGCCACCGCCTCGACCAATTCGAGCGGCGCCTCAATGACAACGCCCAGGCGGCACGCCTGCTGGCGGCGGCCCGGGAGGCGGTGCGGGCCTTTGGGCAGTGGCTGATGGATCTGCGCTCACGGCGCGGCGACCTGCGGCGGGCACTGGTAGGCATCACGCGCCGGGATAACCTGGATTTTGGTGGTTTGGCACGGGTGGCCCACGCCACGGACGCCACCGACTGGCGCGTGGAGATGCCCTTCGTCGTCATCTGTCCGGACACGGAGGCCGAGGTTGCCCCCATCGTCCGCGCTTGCCTGGATTGCGGGCTGAGCCTGATCCCGCGCGGGGGTGGCACCGGCTATACGGGTTCGGCCGTGCCTCTGGATCCTTGGTGCGCCGTGATCAACACCGAAAAACTCGACGCCATTGCCGAGGTGGAGCACCGCTCCCTACCGGAGCGGGCGGGAGAATGCCCGACCCTCTGGTGTGGCGCCGGCGCCGTCACCCGGCGGGTCGCCGAGGTAGCGGAGGGGGCGGGACTGATCTTCGCCGTGGACCCTACCTCCCAGGACGCCTCCACCATTGGCGGTAACATCTCCATGAACGCTGGGGGCAAGAAGGCAGTGCTGTGGGGCACCACCCTGGACAACCTGGTCTCCTGGCGCCTGGTGACACCGGATGCCGACTGGCTGGAGGTGGAGCGCCTGGGCCACAACCTGGGCAAAATCCATGACCAGGCCGAGGTGCGGTTCCGCATCTCCCGCTTCGGGCCGGATGGGCAGACCCCCAAGGGTGAGCCAGAGTTTATGAACCTGCCGGGGCAGACCTTCCGCAAGGCGGGCCTGGGCAAGGACGTTACCGACAAGTTCCTCGCCGGCCTGCCGGGGGTGCAAAAGGAGGGCTGCGATGGCCTCATTACCTCCGCCCGCTTCCTGCTGCACCGGATGCCAGTCCATACGCGCACTCTCTGCCTGGAGTTTTTCGGCGCCGATCTCTCCCTGGCGGTGCCGGCCATTCTGGAGATCAAGGAATACATCGACACCCTGCCCGAGGTCCAGATTGCCGGTCTGGAGCACCTGGACGAGCGCTACCTGCGCGCCCTGGACTATTCCACCAAGGCGGCCCGCGCCGAGTTGCCGAAGATGGTGTTACTCGCCGATCTGGTGGGTGATGACGAGGGCTTGGTGGCCGCCGCCGCCGAACGGGTGGTGGCCTTGACCCAGGCTCGCCAGGGGGAGGGCTTTATCGCCGTCAGCCCCGAGGCCCGCCGCCGGTTCTGGCTCGATCGCGCCCGTACCGCCGCCATCTCCCGCCACACCAATGCCTTCAAGATCAACGAGGACGTGGTGATACCCCTGGAGCGGCTGGCGGACTATTCGCGCGCCATCGAGCGGATCAACATCGAGCAGTCCATCACCAACAAGCAGCGGATTCTGGAGGCTCTCCAGGACTATGTGGAGACCGAGATGCCGGAGGCCCGTGACTGGCCGGGCTTCGAGGACTCCGCCGAATCCCAAGCCATTCTGGAGGCCAAGCGCGGGGCGGCTCGTCAGGTGCTGGAGGGGGCCCATCGACGGTGGGGCCAGATCCTAGCCCTGCTGGATGCCCCCGCGTCTGATCAGGCCCACCTCCTGGGGGAACCGGAACAGGCTCTGGTCAAGGCCGGGGATAGCCTGTTGGATCTGCTCCTGCGCCGCGACCTCCGCCAGTCCCTGCGTCAGGAGGTCCGTCAGCGCCTGGACGAAATCTTCAGCGGCCAGGACATGGCCGCGGTCCGGGAACGGCTCGCCGCCATCCATGCTCAGGTCCGGGAGGCGCGTCTCTTCGTGGCCCTGCATATGCACGCGGGCGATGGCAACGTTCACACCAATATCCCGGTTCACTCCTCCGACTACGCCATGCTGCACGAGGCCGACCGCATGGTGGCCCGCATCATGGCCTTGGCGACTGGGCTAGGGGGGGTTATATCCGGTGAGCACGGTATAGGGCTGACCAAGATCCAGTTCCTGGAGCCCGACAAGCTGGCGGCCTTCGTCCGCTATAAGCAGCTTGTGGATCCGGCGGGGCGCTTCAACCCGGGCAAGCTGATGCCGGGTTCGGGTCTTGAGAGCGCCTACACGCCCTCGCTCCGGCTGGTGAGCCAGGAGGCCATCATCCTGGAGGAAACGGAACTCGGCGCCCTCAACGAGGATATCAAGCACTGCCTGCGCTGTGGCAAGTGTAAGCCGGTCTGCATGACCCATGTGCCTCGCGCCAACCTGAATTATTCGCCGCGCAATAAGATCCTCGGCACCGGTCTCATCATCGAGGCCTTCCTGTACGAGGAGCAGACGCGCCGCGGTCTGTCGCGGCGCCATTTCGCCGAGATGAACGATCTGGCGGACCACTGCACCGTCTGCCATAAATGTCAGCCCCCCTGCCCGGTCAAGATCGACTTTGGTGAGGTGACGACGCGCCTGCGCCGCATCCTGGTGGACCGGCGCCAAAAGCTCTTCAGCCCCGGCGCCTGGGCCGCCATGCGTTTCCTCGACGCCAAGGACCCCCGCGTCATCCGCCTGCTGCGTATCGGTCTAGCGCGCTGGGGTTTTCGTGGCCTCAACCTCGCCAGCGCCCTGACCCGGCGCCTGGGCCTCTATCGGCGCCAGGAACCCCCGGCGGCGACTACTGGGCAACCCCAGGCCGTCACCCTGGCAAAGGAGTTATTGCGCCGGTCTATCCGGG
>JBGAUK010000028.1:10330-36221 GCA_044228695.1 Chromatiaceae bacterium
CGTTTTCTACTTCCCCGGCTGCGGCTCCGAGCGCCTCTTCTCGGATATCGGCCTGGCGACCTTGGCGCTCCTCTACGAGCAGGGTGTGCAAACGGTGCTGCCCCCCGGTTACCTCTGCTGTGGCTACCCCCAGAGCGCCGGCGGCTACGAGCCCCAGGGGCGGCGCTTGACCATGGAGAACCGCGTCCTCTTCCACCGCATCGCCAATACCCTTAATTATCTGGATATTCGTACCGTCATCGTCTCCTGCGGCACCTGTATGGACCAGTTGCTCCAGTATGAATTCGAGCGCATCTTTCCCGGCTGCCGCCTGTTGGACATCCATGAATATCTGATGGAAAGGGGCGTGACCCTTGCTGGCGGCGCCTTGCCCCAGATCGGGGGTGCAGAGGCCCCCGTGACCGCTGGGGGGGGTGGCTCGGGTATCCAGTACCTCTACCATGACCCTTGCCACAGTCCCATGAAGACGCATGCCCCGCTCAAAGTCGCCGCCAGCCTCCTGGGCCAGCCCGTCACCCTCACCGACCGCTGCTGCGGCGAGGCCGGAACCCTGGGCAGCGCCCGCCCGGATATCGCCAGCCAACTCCGGTATCGCAAGGCGGAGTCCCTGGTTCAGGGCATCCGTGCCCTCACCGGCCGCGACCACGCCCAGGGTGACGTCAGGTTGCTGACCGCTTGTCCCGCCTGCCAACAGGGTCTGGCCAAGTATGCCGACGAGACTGGCTTGACCACGGAGTATATCGTCGTGGAACTCGCCCGTTATCGTCAGGGCCAAGGTTGGCGGGAGCGCTTTCTCGATCGAGTGCTCAGCGGTGGGATTGAGCGGGTTCTACTCTAGCCGGTCGGGTGGGATTGATGGCCTTGCCGCGTATCTGGGCCTCTGGCCCTGGTTCAATCAGGCCTTAGCTGGTCAAGGGGCAAAGTCAGGGGGAAGGGGTTTGCGGTCGGACAGGGGGATGAAAAGACGTCGGGACCGCCCGCTAAGATCTCGTCGGCTCTGTTTGCGGAAATTATCACGGTATTTGCGGAAAATGTGATTTCCTGGGGGTGGCCTCTTTCACGAAAATGGTGAGAGAGGTTGTAGCTTTTAAACAGGAAGGGCCCTTCGCTCGTCATGCTGGGCAGGTTGGTAACATGAATACAGGGGGGTGAAATGTCCACCGAGGATAGCATGAAATCAACTGTGTTTTTTGCGAAATGAGTCGCGAAGCGCCAAGAATTGATTTGGCTGAGGGTGCTTGAGTAGGCAAGGGTAAGAATTCCCAGCAAGAGTGTCGTTACAGCGATTTTGGCTTGGCTCGGACCAAGCCAGCACCGGGCAAGATCGGCATGGCTCCAGAGGATGGAGCCACCCACGCCGATTAGAAAACTCCAGAGGATGCCAGGGGCATAGAGGATGCGCCCGCCCGAGGTCGTTTGAGGATTGATGGTCATCCAGGCGACCGGTGTCATGGCGATGCAAAAGAGTAACAGCGCCGCGATCAGTATCCTTGGTTTGGTGATAATCGCGCCAATACAAACCAAGACTCCTCCCGTGTAGAAGAAGGCGAAGTGATGTAGCGATGGATATATTCTTGTATCAAGAAACAGAAAGGCTTTTATAAATATCGCAATCGATGAAAGGATGTTGGCATTGCGATAAACTGAAAACAGGTCGCCATAGGCGCCTCCCAGATTGGGTAGGTAATGGGATCTGACAATTAAATAACTTACGGAAATGATTCCGAATGGTGCCAGCAATAGTGCGAACTGTCGCCAAGATAATCGATTCTGAAACCCTAATATAAAAAATATAATAGCAGGCAGGATGATTGCGTTTTCCTTGAAGGTCAGGGCCAGGGTGAAGGTGCCACAGGCAGCCAGCAAGAAGAGGGGTTTGTTGGATTTAACCTGATGGCTTAACAAAAGAAGGGTAAGTAGCCCGAAAAATACGGAAAAAATATCGAATTGAGCGCTAAACCAGAGCGTCGCCTCGGTTGCCCATGGCGAAGCTAGAAATAGAAGCGCCGACATCGTCGCTGCGATAGGGTCGAAATCGAGCTCCAGCAGTAGATGATAAAATATTGTGGCCGAGAGGCCGTGAGTCAGGATCGAGACCAAGGAAAAACCAAAGGCATTATCCCATCCAAATAAATGATATTGAATTTTTGCTAGGAAAATGCCGCCGGGACGGTAAAACCCGATGACGGGCCTCGAAAAAATATCCGTCACGGTCAGGTTTTTCGCCCAGGTAACGATGGAGGTGTCGTCGAAAATTAAAAAATAGCTACTGGAATGAATTATCGCGACGCCGACTGTGAAACTGAAGGCGCCCGCCCATAACGCCCAGCTTAAATATTTATGCATGAATTGGTCGTTATCCTTGAATTGGCTATAGCGGAATTTCAGGGAAATTATGATATTCACCTTGCCTGGCGATGGTGGGACAACTTCTTGCTCTATCCCAATTCAGGCATGGATCAAATTAATCGCCAAGATCGCCCCATAGGGCCTGGGCGATGGCCAGTGCCGCCAGCGGGGCCGTTTCGGTGCGCAGGATGCGCGGACCGAGGCGCACCCCGATGAAGCCGCTTTGGTAGGCGCGCTCGCGTTCAGTGGGGGCTAGGCCACCTTCGGGTCCAATCAGCAGGGTCAGGGCTGGCCCTGGCGGGGCGAGGGTGGGCAGTGAGCGGCTGGCGCGGTGATCCAACAGCAGGGGGCAGGGATGTCCCTGGGCGACCCAGGTATCCAGATCCTGGACAGGGTTCAGCTGGGGTAGGCGCCGACGTCCGCTTTGTTCACAAGCGGCAATGAGGATGCCCCTCCAATGTTCCTGGCGCTTGGCCAGGCGGTCGCCGGTCAGCCGTACCATGCCACGCCCGGCGAACAGGGGGCTGACCTCGGCGACGCCCAGTTCAACCGCCTTTTGGATCGAGAAGTCCATGCGCTCGCCCTTGGAGATGCCGATCCCCAGGTGAACGCCAAGGGGCAAGGGGGGTTCGGGCTCCCCGGGCTCGCCAATCCGGATCAGGACCCCCTGCCGGTGGGCGGTGAGTATCGCGGCGGGATAATCACGGCCTTTACCATTAAAAACGATGAAGTCGTCGCCGGGCCGCAAGCGCAATACCTGAACCAGGTGCTGGGCCGCCGGGGCGGGCAGGGACAGGTCCTGACCGGCCACCAACGGCAGATCCACATAAACCCGGGTCTGGCGCATGGCCCCCTAACCTTGCCGCCAGAGGCCGAAGGTCAACAGCAGCCAGCCAAGGATGAGCAGGGCGCCGCCCAGGGGTGTGACCATGCCCCAGGAGGGCATGTCCAACAGGACCCGCAGAAAGAGGCTGCCGCTGAAAATGGTCGTGCCCAGGAGGAAGGCCTGGCCCGCCAGTGTTAGCGAACGACCGGGGGAAGGCTGGCGCTCGATGAGCATGCCGGTGGCCAGCAGGGCCAGGGCGTGCAGGGCGAGATACTGGGTGGCCGTGCCCCAATGGGCCAGGAGTTCAGGGGCCAGCCGGGCCTTGAGGGCATGGGCGCCAAAGGCACCCAAGGCCACCGCCAGGGCGCCATAGAGGGCACCGCAGGTCAAAAGAATGCGCTTCATGAGGTTGCGCCCCCTTCCTGGTCGCGGGAGCCCATACCTGACCAGCCCAGCCAGAGGGCAGGCGTGGTAGTGACTGGCTGGCCAGGGCCCCGGATGATGTCGGCCAGGCGCCTCGGGTAGTGGGCATTCAGGGGGCAAAGGTGTGGGAGTGGGGTAAATGTCATGATCCGGTCGCTATCTCAGAGTGGGTAGAGTCCTCACCGCCATGCCTGGAAAGGTTAAACCCAAAAATCGCTTCTGGCCAGGGCCTTGAATCCGATGGGCTCTGGCCATAACGCCCGCGGGGGTCCTTCAGAAGCCTCTAATAAGCTGATTTTATGATTCAGGGCAAAAAACTGTTTTGACACCTGCCCTTGCCTCTCTCTAATCTATCCGTATCAGCGTCATCGGGTTGGCGGCCAGACGGGCTAAAGCTCATCTCCTCGCCAGGATAGGACCGCCGGTTGGACGCCGAGTCAGGGATGATTCGATTGGTACGTGTCGACGTCGCCTGACCGCTGGGGGCCGGGTGGCGCCATACGTCTTCGCCAGCATCGGCGACATTCGCTGCGGTACAACGTTAGGAGAAAGAACACCATGCCAACTTTTGTGCGTACTGACAAGTGCGATGGCTGCAAGGGCCAGGACAAGACCGCTTGCATGTACATTTGCCCCCATGATCTGATGAAGCTGGACCAGGACGGCAAAGATACCGGTCACGCCATGAAGGCGTTCAACCAGGAGCCAGAGCAGTGCTGGGAGTGCTACTCCTGCGTCAAGATCTGCCCGCAGCAGGCCATCGAGTGCCGGCACTACGCGGACATCGTGCCCCTGGGTGGCTCCGTCCAGCCCCTGCGTGGTTCCGATTCCATCATGTGGACCATCAAGTTCCGCAACGGCACCCTCAAGCGCTTCAAGTTCCCCATCCGCACGACCCCGGAAGGCTCCATCGATCCTTACGGCGGCAAGCCTACTGCCTCCCTGGCCAACATCGCGGCAACCGGTTTCTTCACCGGCAGTGCCGATGGCGGCGTGACCAAAGGTTATCGTCCTGGTAATCCCGCCGAACTGATCCGCAAGTAAAAAATTAGAGAGAGGTAGAGAAATGGCTGGTGAATTTGGAAATCCGGAGATCGTCCAGGAAGAGGTCGACATCCTCTTGATCGGCGGTGGCATGGCCTGCTGCGGAGCTGGCTACGAAATCATGCAATGGGCGGATGCCGCCAAGAAGGAAACGGGCATCGATCTGAAAATCAAACTGGTTGACAAGGCCGCCATGGACCGCTCCGGCGCCGTGGCCCAGGGTCTGTCCGCCATCAACACCTATATCGGTTCCGAGCAGGACCCGGCGGACTATGCCCGCATGGTCTCCAATGACCTGATGGGCATCACCCGTGACGACCTGGCCTACGACCTGGGCCGTCATGTCGATGACTCCGTGCATCTCTTCGAGGAGTGGGGTCTGCCCATCTGGAAGCTGGACGAGAACGGCGAGCGTCACGATGGCTCCAAGGGCCTGACCCCGCTGAAGGATGGCGGCAAGCCCGTCCGTTCCGGCAAGTGGCAGATCATGATCAATGGCGAGTCCTATAAGTGGATCGTCGCCGAGGCGGCCAAGAAGGTTCTGGGCGCCGATCGTGTTCAGGAGCGCATCTTTATCGTCAAGCTGGTCAACGATAAGAACGATAAGAACCGCATCGCCGGTGCCGTCGGGTTCTCCGTTCGCGACCACAAGGTCGTGGTTTACAAGGCCAAGGCCATCCTCCTGGCCGCCGGTGGCTGCGTCAACATCTTCCGTCCCCGCTCCGTTGGCGAGGGCACGGGCCGTGCCTGGTACCCGGTGTGGAACGCGGGCTCGACCTATGCCATGGCCGCCGAGGCCGGCGCCGAGCTGACCATGATGGAAAACCGTTTCGTGCCCGCCCGCTTCAAGGACGGTTACGGCCCGGTTGGCGCCTGGTTCCTGCTCTTCAAGGCCCAGGCCACCAACGCCTACGGCGAAGTTTACATGGTCAAGAACAAGGAGATGTTGAACGACTATCCTCCCTATGGCCAGGCCGCCGTGCCGGCCTCTTGCCTGCGTAACCATCTCATGCTCAAGGAGATGAAGGAAGGCCGCGGTCCTATCTACATGGATACCGTGACCGCCCTGGCCAAGCTGCGCGAGACCCTGTCGCCCCGCGAGGTCAAGCACCTGGAGGCCGAGGCTTGGGAAGACTTCCTGGACATGTGCGTTGGCCAGTGCGGTATCTGGGTTGGCGAGAACGTCGAACCGGAGAAGAAGAACTCCGAACTGATGCCGACCGAGCCCTACCTGCTGGGTTCTCACTCCGGCTGCTGCGGCATCTGGGCCTCCGGTCCCGTCGATGTCGGCGCCCCCACCGAGGAACTGCATGCCGAGAAGGACAAGGTCCCCGCTCACCTGCCGCAGGGCTGGAACTGGGGTTACCGTGGCATGACCACCATCAAGGGTCTCTTCACGGCCGGTGACGGCGTGGGTGCCTCGGGCCACAAGTTCTCCTCCGGCTCCCATGCCGAGGGCCGCATGGCCGCCAAGTCCATGGTCCAGTATTGCATCGACAATAAGGACATGAAGCCCGAGCTGGACACGGACCCCGCGGTCCTGGTCGAGGAGATCTACAAGCCGGTGCGTACCTACATGGAGTTCAAGGACTACAGCACCGCCATTGATGTGAACCCTAACTACATCACCCCCAAGATGCTGCAGTTCCGTCTGCAGAAGATCATGGACGAGTATGTAGCCGGCGTCGCCACCTACTACACCACCAACGCCAACATGTTGACGGTGGCGGAAGAGAAGCTGGAGATGCTGAAGGAAGACGCGGCCAAGATGCGTGCCAAGGACCTGCACGAGTTGCTCCGCGCCTGGGAGAACTACCATCGCATCCTGACCGCCGAGGCCCACATGAAGCACATCCAGTTCCGCGAGGAGAGCCGTTACCCCGGCTTCTACTATCGGATGGACAAGAACTTCGTGGACGAGGAGAACTGGCACTGCTTCGTCAACTCCATCTACGACAAGGAGACCAAGGCCTGGACCTGCTTCAAGCGCGCCCATGTCGATCTGGTCGACAAGTCCAAGCTGTTCAAGGCCGCCGCGCACTAGTGGCTAGCCGCTAGTCGAGGAACCGGGCGCCCACGAGGCGCCCGGTTTTTTTGTGTGCCGCCCATTGGCTTGTGCCGGGTATCATCTCGCAGCGATCTGGCGGACGGCGGAGCCACCAAGTCACCCCGCCGAGCCCCCAGGGCCCGATCCGACACAAGCCCATTGGCGTCATTAGCCTTTACCGGGGAGTTCAAACTCCCCAGGGGATCCCGAGGATGAGCGACGAGAAACCAGAAATTCCCTTCCAGAGCGTGGTACTGCCCGAGGTGCTGAGCGAGGAGACCGAGATCCCCTTCCGCTGCTATCCGCGCATCTCCTGTTTCAACGCCTGCTGCCGCATGGCCGACGTGACGCTGGCCCCCTACGACATCCTGCGCCTCAAGGGGCGTCTGGGCCTGTCCACCACCGACTTCCTGGCCAAGCACACGGTGCCCTTCCAGATGGATGCCGACGGCACCCCCGGAGTCAAGCTCAAGACCACCGACGAGGGGGCCTGCCTGCTGCTCGATGGCGACAAGGGCTGTAGTGTTTACGAGGACCGGCCCACGGTCTGCCGCTATTACCCGGTCGCCTTGCTCAATCGCCATGTGGCGGGGGAGACCGACACCCTCCAGGAGTATTCCCTGGTCCGCGAGGACCACTGCAAAGGGCATCTGGAGGACCGCCGCATCAGCATCGGCGATTACCGAGTGGAGCAGGGGTGCGATACCCATGACCAGCACAATCGCGAGTGGTACCAACTCATCCTCAAGAAGCGTTCCGCCGGGCCAACGGTGGGCCGCCCACCCCAAACCAGCCTGAATGTTTTCTTCCTGGCCTCCTACGACCTGGATACCTTCCGTCGCTTTGTCCTCAGTGATAAGTTTCGTGCCACCTATGACCTGCCGGAGGCCTTCTACGCCGATATCGAGACCGACGACCTGGCCCTACTCAAGTTTGGCTACCGCTTCCTGCGCCAGGTGCTGTTCGCCGAATTCAGCATCCCGGAACAGGCGGGGGCCTGGGACAAGCGCGTCAACCAGCGCCAGGAGGTCTGGTACCTGCGTCGTCAGGCCGAGATGGCCCGGCGCCAGCAGGCCGAGGATGAGCGGTATCAGGGCGAACTCTAACCACCCTCGCGCGGCAATCAGACCGCGCTAGCCCGGGGACCCCATGACCTCCCTGTCCGCCTCCCTGACCAAGGTCGGCGGCAATACCCTGCTATCGCGCCTCCTCGGCTTTGTCCGTGACCTGATGGTGGCGCGCCTCTTCGGGGCGGACGCGGGCACGGACGCCTTTTTCGTCGCCTTCAAGATCCCGAATTTTTTCCGCCGCCTCTTTGCGGAGGGCGCCTTCGCCAGCGCCCTGGTGCCCGTGCTCCACGAGACCGGCCGCGAGGGTGGTCCCGTCGCCTTGCGCCGCCTGCTCGCCAGCCTGAGCGGGGTCCTGGGCGCGGCACTCCTGCTCCTGACCTTCATCGGCACCCTGGCCGCCTCCTGGCTGATCCTGGCCTTCGCGCCTGGGTTCGCGGCCGAGGCCCAGCAACAGGCCCTGGCTGCGGAACTGCTGCGCTTGACGCTGCCCTATGTTTTTTTCATCGTCCTGGCGGCCCTGGCGGGCGCCGCGCTCAATCTGCAGGAATGCTTCGGTATCCCCGCCTTCACCCCGGTGTTGCTCAATCTGGCCATCATAGGTTGCGCCCTCTGGCTGGCGCCGCGCCTGGAGGAGCCCATTCTGGCCCTCGGCTGGGGCGTTCTGATCGGAGGTCTGGCGCAACTCACCTTTCAACTCCCCTTCCTGGCCCGGCTCGGCCTGCTGCCGCGACCCCGTCTAGATTGGCGTCATCCCGGCACTCGCAAGGTCCTGCGCCGCATGGGGCCCGTGCTCTTGGGCGTCTCCGTGACCCAAATCAACCTGCTCCTGGATACCTTCCTGGCCTCCTTCCTGACCGTGGGCAGCATCTCCTGGCTCTATTATTCGGACCGGCTGGTGGAATTCCCGCTGGGGATACTGGGCGCGGCCCTGGGGACAGTCATCCTGCCCCGGTTAGCTCGCCAGGGATCGACATCGGTGGGTGGGGTTTCGCCGAAGGCCTTCTCCCGGACCCTGGACTGGGCTCTGCGCTGGGTGTGGTTGCTGGGACTGCCGGCGGCGGTGGGGCTGGTGGTCCTGGCGGAGCCCCTGGTGGCGACCCTCTTCCTGTCCGCGGAATTCAGTGCCGGTGATGTCCATAATGCCGCCCTCAGTCTCATGGCCTATGCCGCCGGCCTGCCGGGCTTCATCGCGATCAAGGTTCTGGCACCCGGCTATTACGCCCACCAGGACGCGCGCACTCCGGCGCGTTATGCCCTGATGGCCCTGGGTTTCAACCTGGTCCTGAGCCTCGCCTGGATGGGGCCATTCGGCCATGCTGGTCTGGCGCTGGCAACCAGCTTGGCCGCCTTCGTTAACGCTGGCCTTCTGCTGGGGGGGCTGGTGAGGCCGAGGGACTACCGACCTGCCAGAGGCTGGGGAAAGCTCCTGGCACAGGGGCTGATGGCGGCCCTGGTGCTGGGCGCTTTACTGAGTTTGGGCCTGGTCGGGATGGACGATTGGCTGGCCGCCACCCCGGGTGAGCGGCTGGCAAGGCTGATTTTTTGGATGCTCGTGGGCGGGGCTGGGTATTTTTTGGCCCTGCTGGCCCTGGGGGTGAGGCCACGTGATTTTGGTGAAGGGGGAGGTAAGCAACTGGAAGGGCCCCCCGCGGGAGCCGCGTGATGTTGGGATCTCGCCAGCTAATCCCGCCGCCCGGGCTATAATCCGTCTCCGGCCGGTGCCTAGCCACGGGAGGGCTGCCGAGAATGCCGAAAGCACCGAACGGCGCCTGCAAGGGCTGCCTCGTCACGGGGGTGATGCCGAATGCGAGCTCCCTGCAACCAGCGCGGCTCCGGTTGCGTTCCAGGAGCATTAAGGCTTTGTTTCCAAGGCTTAATGCTTGATCCTTGAATCCTAGACATAAGACGGATCCAGATCCCCATGCGAGTCATTCGCGGACTCCATAATCTCAGGCCCGTGCACCGAGGTTGTGTGGCTACCATTGGCAATTTCGATGGTGTGCATCTCGGGCATCGCGCCGTCTTTCAGCGGTTGCTAGCCAAGGGCCGAGACTTGGGGCTGCCGGCGACCGTCATTACCTTCGAGCCCCAGGCCATGGAGTTTTTCGCCCCGGAGGCGGCTCCAGCCCGGCTCACGCGCCTACGGGAAAAGCTGGCGGCTCTGAAGGCTTGCGGCATCGAAAGGGTGGTCCTGCTGGAGTTTGGTCACAAACTGGCACATTTGGAGGCGCAGGCCTTCGTGGAGGAGCTGCTGGTGGACGGCCTGGCGGCACGTCATCTGCTTGTCGGCGACGACTTCCGCTTCGGTCGTGGGCGCAAGGGCGATTTTGCTCTGCTGTGCACCCTGGGGGCCGAACATGGCTTTGTGGTCGAGGATTTGCACACCATCACCCATGGCGCCGAGCGGGTGAGCAGCACCCGGATCCGGGAAACCCTGGCACGGGGCGAACTGGATTTGGCCCGCCACCTCTTGGGGCGCCCCTATCGCATCTGCGGTCGCGTCGCCCACGGCAATCAGCGCGGGCGAACCATCGGCTTCCCCACCATCAACATCAATCTGCACCGCCGGGTCAGTCCCTTGCACGGGGTCTATGCCGTCATGGTTGATGGCCTGCTGGATCGCCCCTGGCCGGGCGTGGCCAATATCGGCCTGCGCCCGACCCTGGGCGAGGAGCCACGCTATTTGCTGGAGGTTCATCTGTTCGATTTCGCGGGTGATCTCTATGGCCGTCACGCCGAGGTGGAATTTCGCCTCAAGCTGCGGGATGAACGGAAATTCGCCTCCTTTGACGACTTGCGGGCGCGGATCGAGCTGGACGCCCGTGCTGCTCGCGACTATCTGGGGCTGCCGGGCCGCCCGCCTTCCGAGTGTTGACGGGGGCTTTGGCGAGGGGACCAGCCCTACCGGCTAAACTCAGGCCAAGTGCGACGTCAGGGCGTCACCTGGGCCAAGTGGAACCTCAGGGCGTCCGCGCCACCGCCCAGAGGTCGATACGCGCGGCCCCAGCCTGACGTAACACCCTGGCCAACTCGTCGGCGGTGCCGCCGGTCGTAACCACGTCGTCCAGAATGACTAGATGTCCCCCGGCGACGGGGCCAATTACACCAGAGGCGCCTCAGGGCGTCCGCGCCACGGCCCAGAGGTCGATGCGCGCGGCGCCGGCCTGACGTAAAACCCTGGCCAACTCGCCGGCGGTGCCGCCGGTCGTGACCACATCGTCCAGAATGGCCAGATGTCCGCCGGCGACGGGGCCAATGACACCAAAGGCGCCAAGCACATTGTGCTGTCTTTCATCCCTCTCCAGGCCGACCTGGGGCGGGGTGGCGCGTAGCCTCGCGCAGAGACTAGGGTCCACCGGGATGGCCAACTCCCGGGACAGGGCCCGGGCTATCTCCAGGGCTTGGTTATAGCCCCGCTCCCGCATCCGTTGAGGGTGCAGTGGGACCGGAATGATGATGTCCGGTCGACTGATGCCCTCCTGGCGCAGTGAGCGCGCCAGGCAGAGCCCCAGCAATCGCGCCAGGTTGAGCCGGCCATGAAATTTGGCCCCGACCACCAGGGCCGTGATGGCGTCCTGGTAGAGAAAGGGGATGTGGCTGGCGTCCTGGGGTGGCGGCTGGCGTTGGCAAGCACCGCAAACCTCCGTGGCTTGCAGGTCCCACGGCAAGGGGTGGGCGCAGCGAGAACAGGGGTGGCGATTGTGTGGTAAGTCCGCCAGGCAACCCTGGCAGAGATCCAGCCCGAGGGCACCCGGGGCCCCGCAGAGGACACAGGTCGGCGGCAGAAGCTGTGCCACGGCCTGGTCCAGGAGCCGATGCCATTGGACGGCTTGCACGGGCTGAATCCTATCTGGCTACTGGGCCTGGGTTTCGATCAAGCCGCGACTAGCGAGGGGCTCGGCGGTCAAGCCCGTTGAGACCGAGCCGTTCAACCTCCATCTATGACTACTCACATCCCAGCCCCCCGTCTCAAGGGTATCTATTGTTGGTCCTCTCGGTGACGATTCAGAAACCAGTAATACATGCCTGGTGTCCAACCGCCCCTTATCGCCAGGCCACAACGCAGCGGCTGAACCGATGTTATCGGGACCCTTACCTATTGCCATGACCGACAACAGACCCAGCGTCGAGGATACGCCCTCACGCATTGGGCGCGCCATGCTGTTCGCGGCCTGGATTGTGGGCCTGGTGTTGCTGGTCCTGGTCTTCCAGCGCTTCATGGACCAGGGGGAGAATCCGAATTGGGACCTGGAACTCAGCCGGGACGGCGGGGGCCGTGCCCAGGTGGCACTGGCGCGCAATCGCGCCGGGCACTACGTCGCCCCAGGGCGGATCAATGGCAAGTCGGTCACCTTTATGATCGATACGGGGGCAACGGATGTGGCCCTACCGCTCGATTTGGCAAAAAACCTGGATTTGCACCTGGGGCCGGGACGCCTCTCCCGTACCGCCAATGGTGATGTCCAGACCTGGGCCGCCTTGCTAGACGAGGTCGATCTAGGTGGATTGGTGGCCCAGCGGGTGCGAGCCTCCGTCCTGCCCAACATGCCCGGCGACCAGGTTTTGCTGGGCATGAGCTATCTCAAACGATTCGAAATGATTCAGCGGGACGGCACCTTGATCCTGCGCGAGCCGGATTAGGCGAATGCCGACTTCAAACTATTGGGGTTACAGCGGATTCAATGGCTGTGGCCGGAGTCTAGGCTCCCCGCCGCCTGGCCACCGCTGGCGGCAAGCCGAGCCCGCTGCCTCGCCAGAAAGCGCGACACCAAGGCAGAGGTAACGTATAGGCCGCCGGCCACAAGGATGATGGTCGGGCCCGCCGGCAGGTCGGGACCATAGGATAGGGCCAGGCCAGCCAGGTTGAGGGCGCCGCCGATCAGGGTGGCGATCAGCATCATGAGTCCCAGGGAGTGGACATAGTGCCCGGCGATGGCGGCGGGCAGGGTCAGGAGGGCCAGGACCAGGATGAGGCCGACGACCTGGATCAGCAGCACCACCGTCACCGCCACCATTACCAGCAGCAGCAGGTAGAAGAAGGTCACCGGGATGCCCCGCAGGCGGGCGAATTCCTCGTCGAAGGCCACGGCGAGGAATTGGCGATGGTAGGCCAGCACCAGCAGGAGCAGCAGGCCGTCCAGGGCGGCCATGAACCAAAGGCTCTCCGTTGGCACCAGCAGGATATTGCCAAAGAGGTAGCTCATGAGGTCGGTCTGATAGCCCGGCGTCTTGGCGATAAACAGCAAGCCCACCGCCATGCCGATGGCCCAGAGGGCACCGATGAGGGTGTCCTCCTCGGCCCGCCAGCGCAGCCGCACCCAGCCGATCAATAGCGCCGCGAGCACCGCCGCCAGCAGAGCCCCCGCCATGGGTGAAAAGCCGAAGTAGAGGGCGGCCCCCATGCCGCCCAGCACCGAGTGGGCAATGCCCCCGGCGATGAAGGCGATGCGCTTGACGACCACGTAGGGCCCCATCAGGCCGCAGCCGATGCTGGCTAGCAGGCCGGCGGCCAGGGCGGACTGGAGAAAGCCCTGGCAGGCGAGGGCCGCGAGAAATTCACGCATGATCCGTATCCGGGGGCGGGTGGCGATGCGCCACCATGCGCACCGCTTCCCCGTAAAGCTGTTGAATGATGGGGCCGTCGATGGCGTCGGTGTGGTGGCAGGCCAGGGTGCGGTTGACGCAGGCGACACGGGTGACATAGCTGGAGATGAAGCCGATGTCGTGGGACACGACCAGGATGGTCAGGCGGGCGTTGAGTTGCCGCAGCAGGTCGAAGATGTCGCCCTCCATGCGCTGGTCGATGTTGGCCGTGGGCTCGTCCAGGATGAGGATGCGGGGCTCGCAAGCCAGGGCGCGGGCGAGCAGGACCCGCTGCAATTGGCCCCCCGAGAGGCTGCCGATGCGACGGCGGGCCAGGTCCAAGGCCTCTACCTCGGCGAGGGAGCGGAGGGCGATTGCGCGATCGGCCCGGCCGTAGCCGCCGGGCCAGAGCTGGGGGAACCGCCCCCCACCTGGGCCACCGACCCGCGCCAGCAGCACCGCCTGTTCCACCGTAATCGGGAAATCGCGGGGAAAGCTCGGGTATTGGGGCACATAGCCCAGCTGGCGGCTGGCCTCGCGCGGCGGGCGGCCGAGGACCCGGATCTGGCCGGCTTGGGGGGTGAGCAGTCCCAGTATGAGCCGCAGCAGGGTGCTCTTGCCACCGGCGTTGGGACCGACAATGCCGATGAACTCCCCCGGTGCCACGGTCAGGCTGACGGCCTCCAGGACCCGGGCGGCGCCGTAGGAAAAGTCGAGATCCCGCACCTCGATGGCGGGGGCCTGGGAGCTCATGGGTTGGGCATACCAGCGGCGGCGATCTGGCGCGCTACCGCGCGTAGGTTAGCCACATAGTCCGGGGCAAGGGGGTCGATGGCGATGACCTGGCCACCAATGGCGCGGGCTATCTGCTCGGCGAAGCGGGGGTCGGACTGGGGCTGGATGAAGACGACGCGGATCTGGTCGCGCTTGGCTTCTTCGATCAAGGCCACCAGGGTCCGCGCCCCTGGCTCCTTGCCCCCCTGCTCGATCGGCACCTGGGTCAGGCCATAGGCCTGGGCAAAGTAACCCCAGGCGGGGTGGAAGACCAGGAATTTTCGACTGGACAAATCCTGGAGTTGAAGGCGGATTTCCTGGTCCAGGGCCGCCAGTTCGGCGGCGAACTGGGCTTGGTTGCGGGCATAGTCCTCGGCATGGGCCGGGTCGAGTTCGGTCAGGGTATCGCGAATGCTGGCGGACATCCGCGCCGCCAGCAGCGGGCTGGTCCAGAGGTGGGGATCACCGGCATCATCCGCCGTCGGGACCGGGCCGGCATGACCCGGATCCTCATCATGGTCTTGATGATCCAGGGGCAGGAGGTCAATGCCAGTTCGGGCATCCAGGACTCGCATCCGGGGATTGACCGCCCGCAGACGCGGCAGCCAGGCCTGCTCGAAGGGCATGCCGATGCCGATGAAGAGATCGGCACGGGCAATGTCCGCCACCTGTTGGGGCGTGGGCTCGAAGGTCTCGTGGTTTTGACCGGGCCGCGTGAGGGCCCTCACCTTGACATGTTCCCCCCCCACCCTGGCCACGAAGGTTTCCTGGGGCAGGACGCTGACGAACACCTCCAGGGGGGCGGCCGGACTCGCCAGGGGCCAAAGGAGGACGAGCCACATCGGAAGGTAGCGCATGGTTGTAAAGGCTCCTGGAGTCATGGATGAAAGTTCGGCGACCGGGGTGCTATTGCGATCTGGCGGAGCGTCCGAACACGCCCGGGTTTCCGGTTATCAGGATCCGTTGGCGGAGGTTGGGGTACGCCGTGAATACCTCACGATAGGCTTGACGACAGCATCCCAACTGTCGTCACCCCACACCGCCTCCCCCCGACCCTCCTGCTGTCTGCCGAGGATTGACGGGCTCTGTGTGTCTATTAGGGTATAACATTTTCAGGATGCCCAGGAAGGCGATAGCCGCCACTGCATCCTGACGTAACCGGGGGGCAGGCTGGCGGTGTCTCTCCCGGCTGCCATCCGGTTGGGCGTGGGACGCCTGGGTGGTGTGCGTGGCCTTTCGACCCTAATGGGTTTACTCTTTTAGCTAGGAAGCGTCAGGACGCGGCAAATAAACCAAAGGCGGGGTAAATCGGCATGGCGTGGTGGGGCAAGGTCGTGGGCGGGGCCCTGGGCTTCGTGTTGGGTGGCCCCTTGGGCGCCATGCTGGGTGGCGTACTTGGGCACAAGCTGGATAAGGGGATGGCATCCCTCCAGGGTACGGAGGAAATGGACCCCGGTGATCGGGAGCGGGTCCAGACGGCCTTCTTTACCGCCACCTTCTCCGTCCTGGGCCACATGGCCAAGGCCGATGGCCGGGTCTCGCCGCGGGAGATTGCCCTGGCGGAGGCGGTCATGCAGCGCATGGACCTGTCGCCGGACCTGCGCGCCACCGCCATCCAGTTGTTCAATCGGGGCAAGGCCGACGACTTCGACCTGGACGGGGTCCTGACTCAGTTCCGGCGCGAGTGCCACCGTCGCGTCACCCTTTTGCAGATGTTCCTGGAGATCCAGATCCAGGCCGCCTATGCCGATGGTGTCCCCGCCCCCGCCGAGCAGCGCATCCTGGGCCACATCCGCGAGCAACTGGGCATCCCCGAGTTCCTGTTTCGACGCATGGAACAACTGGCGGGCATGCAATGGGAGTACGCCGGTGGCGGCGCGGGTGCGGGCGGGCGGCCCACCGCGTCGCGGGGCCCGAGTCTGGAGCAGGCCTACGAACTGCTGGGCCTGACCCCCCAGGCGAGTGACGCCGAGGTCAAGCGAGCTTACCGCCGCCTCATGAGTCAGCACCATCCCGACAAGCTCGTCTCCAAGGGCCTGCCGGAAGAGATGATGAAGCTCGCCAGCCAGAAGACCCACGAGATACGCCAGGCCTACGAGATGATCACCGCGGCGCGAAAATTATGAGACGAGTCTTCAAGTCAGCGGACGGGAATGCTCAATCAACCTTGGCTGCAGAGGTACCAGCCCCATCATGAATCTATCGCCAACCCTGCTCCAGGCGAGTGAACTGGGCATCCGCCTGGAAATCGTCAACGGCCTGCCCCTGTGGGAGGCTCAGCCGGTTTATCGCCATCAAAAGCATATCGAGCGCATCCTTGGCGGGATAACGCGGTGTCAGGATAGCCTGTCGACTTGTGAATGCGTGCATGCCGTGGATGTCTATATTCAGTTCCCCAATGGCCTGAAACGTCCGGACATCTCGATCTTCTGCCGCGAACCGAGTGAGGAAGAGCAGGACTCGGCCTTGACCATGATTCCTGAGGCCGTCATCGAGGTGGTCAGCAAGGGCTTCGAGGCCAAGGACCTGGAAATTGGCCCCCCCTTCTATCTGTCCCAGGGCGTCAAGGATGTGATCGTCTTTGATCCGCTGACGCTGCTGGTATTGCATGTTCGCCGGGACATGACCACGCGCCAGGTTTCCCCGGTTGTCATTGCCCTGGAAGCGGGTTGCCGCGTCCTGGTGTGACGGCCGGCCTGCTATGCCCCGGATGAAAATCCAGCCAGCTTGGGGTAGAGTGCCCCCTTTCAAAACAACAGATCCGGGGGCCTTGACCGGCCACTCCGGCACAAGAGGAGAGACATTGCCATGGCCGCTGATTTCATCGCCCCCTCCATCCTGTCCGCCGACTTCGCCAAGTTGGGCGAGGAAGTCGATAATGTGCTGGCCGCTGGCGCCGACATCGTCCATTTCGATGTCATGGACAACCACTATGTCCCCAACCTGACCATCGGCCCCCTGGTGTGCGAGGCCCTGCGCAAGCATGGCGTTACCGCCCCCATAGACGTGCATCTCATGGTCAAACCGGTGGATCGCATCGTCCCGGACTTCGCCAAGGCCGGAGCTACCTACATCACCTTCCACCCGGAGGCCAGCGAGCACGTCGACCGCACCCTCCAGCTCATCCGCAACGAGGGCTGCAAGGCTGGGCTGGTGTTCAATCCCGCCACGCCTCTGAGTTATCTGGACTACGTGATGGACAAGGTGGACATCATCCTCCTCATGTCGGTCAACCCCGGCTTTGGCGGCCAGAGCTTCATACCCGCCACCCTGGAGAAGCTGCGCCAGGCGCGCAAAATGATCAATGCCTCTGGCTTTGACATACGCCTGGAGATCGATGGTGGCGTCAAGGCCGACAACATCGCCGAGATCAAGGCCGCCGGGGCCGATACCTTCGTCTCCGGCTCCGGCCTCTTCGGTTACGGTAAGGCCGAGGACCCCCATCGCTATGACACTATCGTCCGCCAGATGCGGGCGGCCCTCGCCAGCGTCGCCGGCTGAGGTTCAGGGCATCATGCGACCCCGGATGATCCTGATCGACCTGGACGGCACCCTGGTGGACAGCGTGCCGGATCTGGCCTTCTGCGTCGATGCCATGATGGCGCGCCTGGGCCGTCCGCCCCATGGGGAGGCGGCGGTGCGTAACTGGGTTGGCAACGGCGTCGAGCGCCTGGTGCGTCGTGCCCTCGTCGGCCAGCTCGACGGCGAGCCCGAGGCGGCCGATTTCGATCGGGCCTTCCCTATCTTCCTGGAACTCTATCGGGACAATACCTCCCAGCGTTCCCGTCTCTACCCCGGCATTCGTGAGGGGCTGGACTGGCTTAAGGGCAACCACTACCGGCTCGGCTGCGTCACCAATAAGGCCGCCCAGTTTACCGAGCCTCTGCTGCGGGACCTGGGAGTCCGGGATGACTTCGAGATCGTCATCAGCGGTGACACCCTACCCCGCAACAAGCCGGACCCCCTGCCCCTGCTCCATGCCGCCGCCTATTTTGGCGTGGAACCGGCCGAGGCCCTCATGATCGGGGACTCGGTGAGCGATGTGAAGGCCGCCCGCGCCGCAGGCTTTCGCATCTTTTGCATGACTTATGGCTACAACCATGGCCAGGATATCCGCGACTTCCATCCGGACGCCGTCATGGACTCCCTGGTCGAGGTCCAGGGGCTCTTGGAGGGGGCCGCCTCATGACCCCCGAACGCTTCGCCAGCCTCGCCGCCCAAGGCTACAACCGTATCCCGCTGGTTTGCGAGGTCCTCGCCGACCTGGATACCCCCCTCAGCGCCTACCTCAAGCTCGCTGGCGGGCCCTATTCCTGCCTCTTTGAGTCCGTCCACGGCGGCGAGAAGTGGGGCCGCTATTCCATCCTCATCCTGCCCAGCCGGACCCGGCTCGAGGTCAGCGGCCACCGCCTGCGCCTCTGGACCGATGGCCGGCTGATCGAGGAGGAGGAGACAGCGGACCCCCTGGCCTGGATCGCGGCCTTCCAGCGCCGTTTCAAGGTCGCCCCCACCCCGGAGGGCATGCCGCGCTTTGCCGGTGGCCTGGCCGGCTATTTTGGTTACGACAGCATCCGCTACATCGAGCCGCGCCTGGCCCAATGCCCCAACCCGGACCCCCTGGGCACCCCGGACATCCTGCTCATGGTCGCCGATGAGATCGTCGTCTTCGACAATCTGAGCGGGCGCCTGTATCTCATCATCCATCTGGACCCCGCCGCCGGCGAGTCGCTGGCGGATGGCGAGGCCCGGCTCAACGCCCTCATCCTGCTCATGCGCCGCGGCGCCCCGCGCCCGCCCCCGGGCCTGGCCAGGCAGGTCAGCGAGACCGACTTCGTCTCCGGTTTCACCGAGGAGGGCTTCAAGGGGGCGGTGGAGCGCATCAAGGACTACATCCTGGCCGGCGACTGCATGCAGGTGGTGCTCTCCCAGCGGCTGTCCATCCCCTTCCAGGCCCGGCCCCTGGACCTCTATCGTGCCCTGCGCGGTCTCAATCCCTCGCCCTACATGCACTTCATGGACCTAGGGGGCTTCCAGATCGTCGGCTCCTCTCCCGAGATTCTGACCCGCCTGGAGGAGGGGGTGGTCACCGTTCGCCCCATCGCCGGCACCCGTCGCCGGGGTCACACCGAGGCCGAGGACCGGGCCCTGGAGGAGGAGCTCCTGGCCGATCCCAAGGAGCTGGCGGAGCACCTGATGCTCATCGACCTGGGCCGCAACGACGTGGGCCGCGTCGCCCGCATCGGTACCGTGCGCCTCACCGAGCGCATGATCGTAGAGCGCTATTCGCACGTCATGCACATCGTCTCCAACGTTATCGGCGCGTTGCGCGAGGGTCTCGATGCCATCGACGTGCTGCGCGCCACCTTTCCCGCCGGCACCGTCTCCGGCGCTCCCAAGATCCGGGCCATGGAGATCATCGACGAGCTGGAGCCGGTCAAACGCGGCATCTATTCTGGCGCCGTCGGCTACCTGTCCTGGAACGGCAACATGGACACGGCCATCGCCATCCGCACCGCCGTCATCAAGGACGGCCAACTCCACATCCAGGCCGGCGCCGGCATCGTCGCTGATTCGGTCCCGGCGCTGGAATGGCAGGAGACCATGAACAAGGGCCGGGCCATCTTCCGCGCCGTCGCCATGGCCGAGGCCGGCATCGAGCGCCAGGGTTGCTTTCCCGGCGCGGGTTGAGGCTGGCGGGCTTGACTGGCGGGAACGGCAGGGGGTGCCCCGGCTTTTCTCGCCCTCCCCTTGGCATCCTGCTACTGACGGTCTTCGGCTTCAGCACCCTCTATGCCCCGCAACCCCTGTTGCCGGTCCTGGCGGAGGCCTTTGGCAAGGGGCCGACGGAGGCCTCCCTCCTCATTACCCTGGCCATGTTGCCCCTGGCCGGCGCGCCCCTGGTTTATGGCTATCTGCTGGTGTCGGTGCCGGCCCGGCCCATGCTGGCGGGGGCGGCTCTGCTGTTGGCCCTGTGCCAGCTCGGGCTGGCGCTGGTGGATAGCTGGTGGTTGATGCTGGTCCTGCGCCTCATGATCGGCCTCTGCCTGCCGGCCCTCTTCACGGCCCTCATGACCTTCGTGGCCTCCTCGGCCACCGCCGAGACCCTGCGTCAGTCCCTGGCCTGGTATATCGCCGCCACCATCCTCGGCGGTTTCGCCGGCCGCGCCCTCAGTGGTCTCCTGGCCTCGGTCTGGGGCTGGCGGGTAGCGCTGGGAATCTGGGCGCCAGCCTTGCTGGTCATGGGGCTCTGGACCCTGCGCCTGCCGGGGCGCCAGGAGAGCCGCTTCGTGCGGGTGACGCCGCGTGTCTTCCAGGTCGTGATGGCGAGGCCCGGCGCCCCTCAGGCCTATCTGACCGTATTTTCAATTTTCTTCGTCTTCGCGGCGGTGCTCAACGTCCTGCCCTTCCACATGGCCGACCAGGATCCTGGCACGGGGGCCGCAGGCATTGGCTTTGCTTATTTGGGTTACCTGTCTGGCCTGCTGGTCTCCCTCAATACGGAACGACTGAGCCGCCTGTTTCAGTCCGAGGGCCCCCTCTATGCCCTGGGTCTGGGGCTCTATGGCCTGGGTCTCGGGCTTTTCGCCTGGCCCGCCCTGGGCGGGGTCTATCTGGCCATGTTCGCCTTTTGTGGCGGTATGTTTCTGATTCACACCCGCCTATCGGGTCAGGTCAACCAGATGGGCGGGCCCCATCGCGGGGTGGTCAATGGTATCTATATCGCCGCCTACTACCTGGGCGGAAGTTTGGGGTCCTGGCTGGCGGTGGAGGTTTATCGCCACTTGGGCTGGCTACCCTTTCTGGCCGCCGTCGCCCTGGTCCTGGTCATGGCCGGGTATGGCCTGCGGGGCATGCTGAGGCGGGAGGCCATACCGGCATCGCCATGACCGGGCCTTGGGGCTGGCAGGCGGGGTGCTCATCCTATTTATTGTCGACAAAGGGGGTTGACATAACGGAAATAGAGAGTATTTTTGCCAATATCGCGACAGATTGTTGACAATCCGACGCGGCTGACGGGTGCCCCGATGCGTCCGCGATCATAACAACACTCAATCATCGTTTACCGAGGAGAGATGGTCATGACTTATCAAGAGGTCTATCAGCGTTCCCTGTCCGATCCCGAGGGTTTTTGGGGGGAGGCCGCCCAGGCGATCCATTGGGACAAGACCTGGGATCGGGTCCTGGACGACAGCAAGCCCCCCTTCTATCGCTGGTTCGCCGGCGGCATGTTGAACACCTGCTACAACGCCGTGGACCGTCACGTCGAGGCCGGGCGTGGTGATCAGGCCGCCATCATCTACGACAGCCCCGTCACCGGCACCCAGCGCACCATCAGCTACGCCGAGCTGCTGGACCAGGTCTCCCGCTGCGCCGGCGCCCTCGCCAACCTGGGCGTGGTCAAGGGCGATCGCGTCATCATCTACATGCCCATGGTCCCAGAGGCCGCCATCGCCATGCTGGCCTGCGCCCGCCTCGGCGCCGTGCACTCCGTGGTCTTCGGTGGCTTCTCCGCCCGCGAGCTCTCGACCCGCATCGAGGACGCCAAGCCCAAGGTGATGGTCGCGGGTTCCTGCGGCATCGAGCCCAACCGGGTGGTTCACTACAAGCCACTGCTGGATCAGGCCATCGAGATGTCCAACCACAAGCCCCAGAGTTGCCTGGTGCTGCGGCGTCCCCAGGAACCGGGGACCATGATCGCCGGCCGAGACTTCGATTGGGACGAGGCCATGGCCGCCGCCGAGCCCCATGCCTGCGTGTCCGTCGCCGCCACCGATCCCCTCTATATCCTCTACACCTCCGGCACCACGGGCCTGCCCAAGGGCGTGGTGCGGGACAATGGCGGTCATGCCGTGGCCATGCACTGGAGCATGAAGAACCTCTATGCCATGGAGCCGGGCGAGGTTTTCTGGGCCGCCTCCGACGTCGGCTGGGTGGTTGGTCACTCCTATATCGTCTATGCCCCCCTGCTCTATGGCTGCACCACCCTCATCTACGAGGGTAAGCCCGTCGGCACCCCGGACGCCGGCGCCTTCTGGCGGGTCATCAGCGAGCATGGGGTCTCCGTCATGTTCACGGCCCCCACCGCCTTCCGCGCCATCAAGCGCGTGGATTCCAAGGCGGAACACCTGGCGCGTTACGACATGTCCGGCTTCCGCGCCCTCTTCCTGGCCGGGGAGCGCTGCGATCCCGATACGCTGCAATGGGCCCAGAACATCCTCAAGGTGCCGGTCATCGACCACTGGTGGCAGACCGAGACGGGCTGGGGCATCGCCGCCAACTGCCTGGGCATCGAGCCCCTGCCGGTTAAGCCCGGCTCGCCGACCAAGGCCGTGCCCGGCTATGACGTGCGCATCCTCGACGACGATGGTCACGAGCAGGCTGCGGGCCAGATCGGCCGTATCATGATCAAGCTACCCCTGCCGCCGGCCTGCCTGCCGACCCTGTGGCAGAACGACGACCGCTATGTCGAGTCCTACCTCAGCGCCGAGCCGGGTTACTACCTGACCGGCGATGCCGGCATGAAGGACGAGGACGGCTACCTCTTCATCATGAGTCGCATCGACGACATCATCAACGTCGCCGGCCACCGCCTCTCCACCGGCGGCATGGAAGAGGTTCTCTCCTCCCACCCGGACGTCGCCGAATGCGCCGTCATCGGCGTGGCGGACACCCTCAAGGGCGAGATCCCCCTGGGCCTGGTGGTCCTCAAGAGCGGCGTCGAGAAGCCCGAGGAGCAGATCGATCGCGAGCTGGTGGCCCTGGTGCGCGAGAAGATCGGTCCGGTGGCGGACTTCAAGAAGGTGGTCGTGGTCGAGCGCCTGCCCAAGACCCGCTCCGGCAAGACCCTGCGCGGCACCATGAAGCGCATCGCCGACGGCCAGGCCTTCAACATGCCGGCGACCATCGATGATCCGGCCATCCTCGACGAGATCGCGGCCAAGCTCCAGACCATCGGCTACGCCCTGCCCGCCACGGCCTAGGGACAGCCCCGCGCCGTCTCGCCAACCCATCTCGACCAGGCCCATGATGGATGATCAGGACATCACCCTGGCCGACCAGATCTACACCCGGATGCGCCGGGAGATCGTGGAGGGCCAGATCCCGCCGGGCTCCAAGATGAGCGAGCCCGAACTGGCGCGGCGCTACGGCATCAGCCGGGGCCCGCTGCGGGAGGCGATGCGGCGGCTGGAGTCCTCCAGCCTGGTGGTGCGCCGGGCCAACGTCGGGGCGCGGGTCATTGACCTTTCCAGTGCCCAGTTACTGGATCTCTATTTCCTGCGCGAGGCCCTGGAGGGCCTGGCGGCGCGACTGGCGGCGGAGCGCATGAGCGCGGCCGAGATCGACGAATTGCGCGCCCTCATTGCCCTTCACGAGCGCCAGGTCGCTCAGGACCACGGTCTGGCCTATTACCAGAGCGAGGGCGACCTGGACTTTCACTTCTGCATCGTGCGGGGCAGTCACAACGCCCGACTTCAGGACCTGCTGGAGAATGACCTCTACCACCTGGTGCGCATGTATCGCTGCCAGTTCGGCATGGTCGGGCCCCGCGCGCCCACCGCCTTGCGGGAGCATGGCCAGATCGTCGAGGCCATCGCCGAGCGCGATGGTGAGTTGGCGGAGATCCTGATGCGTCGTCACATCCGCGCCTCCCGCCAGCAGGTGGAGCGGCGCCTGAGCGGCGAATGGCCACAACCGGCCCCCCTGACCCATTAATTTAGAATAGCGAGACCCCCCCTCATGAACCCATCCCAGTCCCCCGGCGCCCGGCTGCGCCAGGCCGTCCGCGATGAGCAGCCCCTGCAGGTCGTTGGCGCCATCAATGCCTACCACGCCATGATGGCCGAGCGCGTCGGCTACCGCGCCCTCTACCTCTCCGGCGGCGGCGTGGCCGCGGGCTCTCTGGGCCTGCCGGACCTGGGCATCAGCAATCTGCACGACGTCTGCGAGGACGTGCGCCGCATCACCTATGTCACCCAGGCCCCCCTGCTGGTGGATGCCGACACCGGCCTGGGGCCCAGCGCCTTCAACATGGAACGCACAGTGCGTGAACTGATGCGCGCCGGCGCCGCCGGCTGTCACATCGAGGACCAGGTCCAGGCCAAGCGCTGTGGTCACCGGCCCGGCAAGGCCATCGTCTCCATGGCGGAGATGGTGGACCGGGTCAAGGCGGCGGCGGACGCGGCCCGGGACGACTTTGTCATCATGGCCCGCACCGATGCCTTGGCGGTGGAAGGCCTGCAGGGAGCCATCGACCGCGCCTGCGCCTGCGTCGAGGCCGGCGCGGACATGATCTTCCCCGAGGCCATGACCGAGTTGGCGCAGTACCAGCAATTCGCCCAGGCCGTGGGGGTGCCGGTGCTGGCCAACATCACCGAGTTCGGTGCCACCCCCCTCTTCACCACCCAGGAATTGGGTGCCGTGGGCGTGGGCCTGGTGCTCTATCCCCTGTCCGCCTTCCGCGCCATGAACCAGGCCGCCCTCAAGGTCTATGAGGCGATCCGCCACGACGGTACCCAGCAAGGGGTGGTGGATATCATGCAGACCCGCAATGACTTGTACGACTACCTGGGCTATCACGCCTTCGAACGGAAGCTGGATGCCCTCTTTTCCGCGGGCGGGGAAGACTGAGTCCAGGTTCCAGGCCCGGCGGTGGGGTGAAGGCCCCCGCGCCCATAACATCGATCGAGAACCACTGGAGTATGAAGATGAGTGACAAACACGCGGCCCACGCCCCCAAGGTGAAGAAGTCCGTCGCCCTCTCCGGCACCCCTGCCGGCAATACCGCCATCTGCACCGTCGGACGCACGGGCAACGATCTGCACTATCGCGGCTATGACATCCTGGAATTCGCCGACATCGCTGAGTTCGAGGAGATCGCCTATCTGCTGATCCATGGCGAACTGCCCAACGCTCACCAGTTGATGGAATACAAGCGCCTGCTCCAGTCCATGCGCGATCTCCCCTCGGCGCTGAAGAATGTCCTGGAGCAGCTTCCGGCCTCCGCCCATCCCATGGACGTGCTGCGCACCGGCGCCTCCGTGCTCGGCACCCTGGAGCCGGAGCGGGAGTCCCAGCCCGTGGCGGCGGCCCGCGGTATCGGGGATCGCCTCATCGCCAGCTTCGGCTCCATGCTGCTCTACTGGTACCACTACAGCCATCATGGCAAGCGCATCGCCGTCGAGACCGAAGACGAATCCATCGCCGCCCACTTCCTGCACCTGCTCCATGGCCGCGAGCCCACCGCGCTGCAAACGCGCGCCATGCACACCTCGCTGAACCTCTATGCCGAGCATGAGTTCAACGCCTCCACCTTCACCGCACGCGTTATCGCGGGTACCGGTTCGGACATCTACTCCTGTGTCTCCGGCGCCATCGGCGCCCTGCGCGGGCCCAAGCACGGCGGTGCCAACGAGGTGGCCTGCGATATCCAGAGCCGCTACGACAGCCCCGACCAGGCCGAGGCCGACATCCGCGCCCGCATGGAGCGCAAGGAGATCGTCATCGGCTTCGGGCACCCCGTCTATACCATCGGCGATCCCCGCAATCAGGTCATCAAGCGTGTCGCCAAGGCCCTGGCCGACGACACCACCGATCACCTCATGTATGACATCGCCGAGCGGCTGGAGACCATCATGTGGGACATCAAGAAAATGTTCCCCAACCTGGACTGGTTCTCGGCGGTGAGCTACCACCTGATGGGCGTTCCCACCCCCATGTTCACGCCCCTCTTCGTCATTGCCCGCACCGCGGGCTGGACTGCCCACATCATCGAGC
>JBGAUK010000029.1:0-34998 GCA_044228695.1 Chromatiaceae bacterium
GCCCACCCCACCCGCCACCACCCCGCCCGGGCAGCTCAAGGCCGGGAAGCCAAGGCTCGGGCAATTTGGACCTGATGTCCCGGGTGTGCCGTTGGTTTCGTTATCTCTTTTACAGGAGTCAGGGCGCATGAGGCTCCCGGGTCACGGGGTAATCAGGGGTGGGTCGTTAGCCTCCCCATGATCGACCATCGCGCCTTGGGCGCCCGGGTCGGGGGGGTCATTGCGGCCACCGTGGCGCTGGCGATTGCGCTGGCCTTGCTACTGGCTTTTCTGAAATTTGATCAGCGCTTGTTGGATGTCACGGTGGCCCGGCTGGGACTGGTGGTCGAGGAGGTGCGGCGCCAGAGCGAGACGGGGTTGGCCTTGGGTCTGGAGTTGGTGGAACTGGAGGATTTGACCGGGGTTCTGCAACGCGCCGCCAGGGCCCGCGATGTCTTGCACATTGACATTCTGGATGACCAGGGCGCGGTGCTCTTTTCCTCCGCGCCGGCGCGCCTGGGGTCCCAGACGGATCTGGCGGGGCTGGTCGCCGACGCTGGCGGTCGTCTTAGCCGGCGGGCCAGGGATCATGAATTGCTGCTCACGGGGCGGCTGGGCAATGGCTTTGGGCAGATGGTGGGCGACGTGGCGGTTTACGCCGATCTGACCCCCCAGCACCAGGCCTTGGCGGGGGTACGGCACGAGCTGCTGTCGTCCACGGCGCCGCTGGTGGTATTCGCCCTGCTGCTGACCCTGCTGGCGGTGTTTCTGACCGTGCGGCTGTCGGGTCGGGCCCATGGTGGGCGGGATCACTCCAGGCCTTGGCCCCCCTTGAGTCATGGCCAGCCTGGGCGGGGGGGAGGGGGGCGTCTGGTGGTGCGCCTGGTGCGCGACAAGATGGGTGGTCAACAGAAATCATGGTCGTGACAAGGGGGAATCCGGCCCGGAATCGCGACCCGCTCCGCACCCTGGTCTTTCGTCTGACGGCGATCGCGGTGGCGGTGCTGCTGGTTCTGTCCCTGCTGGCCTCCTGGCTGGCCTTGCACAGTTTCGAGCGGGTGCTTTACCCCGAGCTGAGGCTGAAGGCGGCGGGGGTGGCGGAGGTCCTGACCCGGCAGATCAATCGCGCGCTGGATTACGACATCCCGCTCCAGCAATTGCCCGGGTTGGCGGAGGCCCTGGGGCGAGAGATCAAGGTCCATGCCGATATCGCCTACGCGGCGGTGGAGGCGCCCGACGGCCAGGTGCTGGCGTCCTATGGCGTCCGGCCCAGCCGCCTGGCCGCGCCGGGCGGGGGTCTGGCCTCCCAGGACTATGACATCCTCGTACCCCTGGTCGGCCATGGCCAGGCCCAGGCCCAACTGCGTCTGGCCCTGGACCCCGCCTGGCTGACCCGAGCTTCCACCGATCTGATGCTGGAAGTAGCCTCCGTGATCCTCGTTTCGGTCCTGGTGACCTTCGAGATCCTCTTGATGGTCGTCAATCTGTCCATGGCCAAGGTCAAGACCCGGAGCCTGGGGGCGACGGGGATGGCCGGCGCGCAACAGCCGGTCAACCTGGTCTTCCTGCGCCTGCCGGTTTTCCTCTTCTGCCTGTCGGAGGAGCTGTCGCGGCCCTTCATGCCGGCCTATGCCCAACAACTGGCCCCCACCGCCCCCTGGCTGCCCGTCGATCTGGCGGTCAGCCTGCCCATTACCCTCTTCATGCTGGTCTGGGCCCTGTCCCAGCCCACGGGGGCGCGGTTTTCGGGACGGGTGGGGCGGCGGTCCGCCTTTCTCGTCGCGGCGGGCCTCTCGGCGCTGGGGCTGACCCTGACCGCCCTGGCCGACCATCTGCTGACCTTCTTGCTCTGGCGCTGCGTGACTGCCTTGGGTTACGGCCTCGCCTTGATTACCGCCCAAGGGGTGGTCGTGGACCATACGACGGGTAAGAATCGCGCGAGCGGCCTGGCGCTCTTCATTGGTGCCCTCCTGGCCGCCGGTGTTTGCGGTCCGGTAGCCGGGGGCATTATCGCCGACCAGGCCGGGGCCTCCGCCACCCTCCTGGTGGGAGCCTGCGCGGCGCTGGCCGCCGCCGTTGCGCTGGTGCTGTTATTCGGGCGCGATCCGCGACTCGCGGCGGAGGGGTTCTCCGCCCCCCATGCCCGGGGGCATGCCAACCGGCCCGCGATTGCCAAGCTCGCGGGCGACGGGCGCTTTGCCGCCCTCATGACCCTGTCTGCCATTCCGGCCAAGGTGGCGGCCACGGGTGTACTCTTCTTCCTGACCCCGCTCCTGCTGGCGGAAAGCGGGGCGGGCAAGGCGGAAATAGGCCGGGTACAAATGGTGTATTTTCTGGCCTTTATCATCATCTCGCCCTTGGCCGCCACCCTCTCCGACCGTTGGCAGGTGCGACGCGGTTTTATCGTTGGCGGGGGTCTGGCGACCTTGGCCGGACTGGCCCCCCTGGCCTTGTGGGACCAAGGGTGGAGTGCCGCCTTGGCTATTGGTCTCTTTGGCTTCGCCCAAGCCCTGATCAGCGCGCCCCAACTGACCCTGGTGACGCAAATCTCGTCGCGGGTGCGAGTGGCGGAGATCACCGCCATTGGCTGGTTTCGTATGTTGGAGCGGTTGGGTGGGGCCTTGGGACCCCTATTAGCGGTGGCGCTGGCGGCGGCCTGGTCTTACCATGTGGCGGTTCTGGGGATCGGTTTGCTGTGTGGCGTGAGCGCCCTCCTGTTTGGCTTGCTCTATCGCGGGGCCCCGCCCGCGACCCCCCCTTCGGAGATGCCTTCATGACCTTTCTTTCTCGCCGACAGTGGCTGCGATGGGGCGGGGCGGCCGGCGTGACGTTACTGACGGGTGGTTTGCCCGCCATCGCCGCGACCCCCGAGCGCACCTACCGCATTCACATGGTGCTGGGCCGGGGGGAAGGGGCCAACGAGGCGGGTTTCAAGGATTACCTCGCCCGGCGCGGGCTGCGAGCCGAATACACCATCCATCAGGCGGGGGGTGATCCCGAGCGGATTGCCGCCATCGTCGAGGAGCTCCAGGCCGCCCGCCCCGATCTGATTTACACCTGGGGCACCCCCCAGACCCGGGGCGTGGTCGGGGCCTGGGACGATCCCGAGCCAGAGCGCTATATTCGCGATATACCGGTCCTTTTCACCTTTGTCGCCGCGCCCCTCGACGCCAGGATTGTGCCGAATCTGGAGCGGCCGGGGGGTAATGTCAGCGGCACCATCCACATAGCCCCGATCGTCGCCCAGGTGAACACGATTCTGGCTTATCGTCCCATCAAGCGCCTGGGGGTGGTCTTTAATCCCGCGGAGCGCAATTCCCTCCTGGCGGTCGAGGGGCTGCGCCAGGAGTGGGGCAAGCGCGGTCTGACGCTGATCGAGCACCCGGTGCCGCTGACCGAGGGTAAACCCGATCCGGCGGATATTCCCGCCACGATCGCCCGCTGTCGTGACCAGGGTGCGGAAATGCTCTATATCGGCCCCGACACCTTTATTGCCACGACCCATCGCAAGCTGGTGGCCGATACAGCCCTGGCGCTGCGTCTGCCCAGCTTTTCCGTCACCGAACTGATTGTGCGCTCGGACCAGGGGCTCTTTGCCCTCTCCAGTTCCGCTTATGGCATCGGCCGGCTGACCGGGGTCAAGGCGGTGCAGATTCTGCTGGAGGGCCGGTCACCCGGCGATCTCCCGGTGGAGACGCTCCGGCGGTTTTCGGTGGTGATCAATATGGCCACGGCCAAGGCCCTGTCCTTCTATCCGCCTTTGAGTCTGTTGAATTTCGCCGAGGTGGTAGGGGTATGAGCTGGCAACTGCATCAGGACGCGCTCTTCCGGCTGGCGGCCTTTCTGCCGGCGGGGGTGAGCGGGCGCCTGCTCTCCATCGCCGACGCCGAGGCCTTGGCCGGGCTGCGGCTGGAAGTGGTCAGTCGGCAGCTTGCCGATCCCAACTGCTATCGGCTGGAGGCGGAAAGTCCCGATTTCCCGGAGAGCCATCTGGGGCAGGCGGGTCCGGGGGCAAAGGGTGTCATCGCCGGCCTGTTCGACCCCGCCAGGGTGCTGATCGGCTATGCCGCCCTGACCCTGCCACGACCGGGGGAGGCCAGCCGCGCCGACCTGCTGGACCTTTCGGCGGCCCAGAGGCATCTCGTCGCTTATCTCGCCTCGGCCATGGTGCGGGCCGACTGGCAAAATCATGGCCTGCATCATGCCCTGGTGGAGTGGCGGCTGATGTTGGCCGGCGCGCTGGGGCGGCGCCATGCAGTGTCCGCCGTTTGGCCGGGCAACCATCAAAGCTGGGGGCATCTGGTGGCCCATGGACTGCGTGGCAAAAAACTGGCGCGGGTAGAGAAGGGGCTGCTGCGCCTGGTGCTCCATCGCGATCTGGCGGCGCCCGCGCCCCTGCCGGACCCCTCGTCCCTCCAGGTGATTCCCCTGGCCCTGCTGGCGGACCAGATGGAACTGTTCGACGGGGGTTACTGGTTGTGGCGCCGGCTCCGCCAGCCGGAGGGTATCCAGGCCGAATTGGCCCGGCCATTGCGCGAGGAGGCTGAGTCCTGATGCCATCCCTGGGGATTACCGCCCGCTTCATCATCGCCCTGGTCGGCACCGTCCTGTTCGCCTGGCTGGCGGCCATTGGTTTCTGGACCCACGATCACGCGGAGCGACGCGATGCCGCCCTCGTGGCCCATGCGCACCTGGTACTGCAGGACCTGACCTCCGCCCTGGAGATGCGGTTGAGCCTGGGTCTGCCCCTGGCCCAACTGCCGGAGGTGGACCCGCTCCTGGAGGCGGCGCGCCGGAAAATAACCGGTTTGCGCGCGGTGGCGGTGCTGGATGACCAGGGGCGGGTGCTGTTTTCCACCAATCCGGTGGAAATTGGCGAACGGCTCCTGGATAAGACGGGGCTGGGGGCGGGCGGTGGCCGGTGGGTCGATGGCGACGACGAAATTTTCTGGGTGCCGGTGAACAATGATTACGGCACCCTCGCGGGTATCTCGCTGGTCCGCCTGTCCGCTGGCTCTTCCCGCGAGGGGGGGGTGGATTTTGCCCTGTCCCTGATTGTGCGGGCGGCCCCCACGCTGGGAATCCTGTGTCTCCTGGCGGTAGCGCTGGGTTATGGGCTGGCCTACCGCCTGAATCGACGGCTGGCTTTGACGGCGGCGGCGCTGGCGGGGCTGGGACGGAACCCGGAGGAGGGGGTGGCGGCCACCGGGGTGTGCGGCGGCCTGGGTTTGCCTCTGGCCGATTTTGCCACCGCCACGGCGGACCGTCATCACCGGATGGCGGAGGTTGAAGAAGAACTGGTGCGACTTGATGAAATGGCCTGAAGCGTGCGGGTGGTCATCGTGAAGGCCCAGGTTCAGCCCCCGGTCCCCCGTGTCAAGCCGGGCGGGGCCCATCTCTTGCCCTTCCTGGCGGTGTTGCTGGCCCTGGTGGCTCTGGCCGTGGTTTCGCTCCTGGGTTTTGGTGAAACCCGCGAGACTCTGACCAGGGTGCGTGTCGCGGGAGCCACCGCCGCCGCGCGCTCCATCGCCGCCGACCTCGACCGCGCCATCGGTTATGGCGTGCCCCTGACCGAATTGCCCGGGGTGGAGCCCTATCTGGAAACGCGGTTGGAGAGTCTGTCCGAACTGCGTTTTTTCGTGGTCACCGGGTCCGATGGCCGGCGGCTCTATCATTCCGGCATCGGCGCCAGTCAGGTGGAGGACCTGGTGACCCGGGTGACGCCGGAGTTACTGGCGGAAGGCTGGGACGAAGAGGGCCTGGCCCGGCTGGACATCGAACCCTTCGCCCTGGTGCGGGTGCCCCTGGTGGCGGATAGCGGCGCCGTCTGGGCGGCGGTGGAGCCGGGGGAGATAACCCGCAACCTGACCCGTAAAATTCTGGCGGCCTGGCCCTTCTGGGTGGGTTGTCTACTGTTGGCCCTGGCCTGGGCGGCGGTGGCGGCCCGGGGGGGCGTGCTGGAGCCCCTGGCCCGGCTGGCGGCGGCCATGCGCGCCGCGGGCGAGGGTCGTTTTGATCGACTGCTGGTGCGTCGCGCCCGCGATGGGGTGGGCCAATGCCTGCTGGCCTTCAACGCCATCGTCGCCGGTCTTCATGCCCGACGGCTGGGGGTCATCGCCCAGGCGGAGGACGTGCGCCACGCGGTTTTCGATCCCGAGGTGGCGGCCGCGGCGGCCGTGGCCCAGAACGCCGCTCTGGCGGATCTGGGGGAGGGGCTGGCTACCCCGCCGGCGCGGTTCCATGATCCACGCTCCAGCGATGCCGATCTTTTCGCCCTGACGCTGGCCGCGGCGGCCTTGATGACCATCATCGATGGGCTGGTGGTGGGGCTGCCCCCGCTGCCGATCCTGATAGTGGTGGCTGGAACCCTGCTGGTGGGGCTGGCCCTGGGCTGGCTCCTGGGTTGGCGACGCTGGCTGGTGGTAACCGTGGCGGCCCTCTTCCTGGCCATCCTCCTGACTAATGGTTTAGCGGTGCCGGAAGGCCTGGCTATGCTCGCCATGGACGGCGTCTCGGGCGTGGTGGTGGGTCTGGCCTGGGGCGTGGCCTGGCGGCAACGGCGCGCGGCCAGGGTCACCGGCGGCCTGGGGGGCGGTATCTGGGTGGTGATCGCGGGCTCCCTGGCGGGCGTGGCCTTCGCCTGGGGCCTCCTCGGCGATCTCCTCATCATTAGTGTCGGCGCGATCCTGCTGGTGATGATTTCATTAGCGGGAGGCCTGACCGCTCCGGGGCGAAGAGGATGAAGATGCCGTCATGCTGCTAAGAACCCGCATCATTGTCTTTGTCCTGCTGGTGGTTTCCGCGGTCGCCGGACTGGTTTTTACGGTGGGCGCCCTGCGCGAGGGGGAACTCGGTCACCGGATCACCGAATTGCGGTTGCAGCAACTGGAACAGGCCTGGAATTTTGCCTTAATGAGCGCCGCCGACGATGTCACGGAGCAACTCATCAGCCAGGCGGCCCTGTCCGAAACCCGGTTGATCGACGCCATTCAACACAGCGACCAGCAGGGGCTGGCCCGCCTGGCGGAGGCTACCTTCGTGGACGACGCCTTCCTACGCGTTGACATTCTGGGCGAGGGCGGCCAATTGCTGTGGGCGAGTGGGGAAGGGATGGAATATCCCCCGCTCCTGGGCGCTGGCCGTCTGGCGGAGATCCGTCAGAAGGGCCACACCCTCAGTGGCGCCCGGGCCCTGCATGGCGGCGGTTTGGGGGTCGTGGGGGCGGTCTCGGTCGTGGAGCCGGAAACCGAACGCCTGGTGGGCGGGCTCGCCGCCGCCATTCACCTGACCAAGGTGCTGGAAGTCTTTCAACAGGGGACCGGCGGCCGACTCTATGTCAGTGATGCCGCGGGCCGACTGGTTTTCGGCAAGGACGATGGTTTGTGGCGTCGGGCGCGGGATGCCTCGCCCCCCGGCCGGCGGGGCCTGAACCTGATCAATTACGACGATCGGTATCAGGAGGTAGCGCTGTTGCCCATCGCCGATCTGATGGGGGGGCGCCTGGCGACGCTGTTGCTGGTGCGTGACGTGACCGAGGCGGTGGAAAGCCGGATGCTCTGGGACAAGGTCTTGGGCGGGGTGATCGCCATCGTCTTCATCGCGGCCATGATGTTGCTGTTCTTTTATCTGCGGCGCAACTTCGCGGTGCTGGATGACGCGGTGGCGGCGCTGCACGATTTGTCGCGAGGCCAGCGGGGCGGCTATGTCGAACTGCCCCACGGGTCCGACGAGATCGGTCGCATTGCCGAGGCGGTCGAGGCCTTTGGCCAGGCGGTGGGCGCGGTGGCGCGGGTGGGCGTCCAGCGCGAACGCCGCCAGCGTCGGCAGCAGCGCTTCATCCGTCGCCAGATGGAGCAATTGGCCGCGACCCTGCAAGACGAGGCTCGCAGTGAACTACTCGATGAATTAAGACAGATGGAGACGGCGGCCAGCGATCCCCAGTCGGCCCAGTCCAAGGGGGTGGGTGACGAATTGGGCCTGATTGCCCTGGGATTTTCACGCCTGGCGACCAAGGTCAGCGTGCAGCAGGTGCAACTTACCCAACTGGTGCGGGACCTCCGGGAGGCCCTGGAGGACAAGCGCAAGCTCATCAGCCTGCAGCAGGAATTGGAAATCGCCGCCAGCATGCAGTTGTCCATCCTGCCCCGCCAGTTTCCGGTATTGCCCATGCTGGATATGATTGCCAGCATGGAACCGGCCAAGGAGGTGGGCGGTGACTTCTATGATGTCTTCGAGGTGCGCGACGGCGTCCTGGGGGTGGTGGTGGCGGACGTGTCCGGCAAGGGTATTCCCGCCGCCTTCTTCATGCTGATCAGCCGCACCATGCTGCGCACCGTCGCCGTGGCGGGCGGCGGGCCGGCGGAGACCCTGTCGCGGCTGAACAACCTGCTGGCGGCGGAAAATGAACAGACCATGTTCGTCACGGTTTTTTATGCCGAGATCGAACTGGCGACCGGGGTGATCACCTATTGCAGCGGGGGGCATAATCCGCCCTACGTGGCGCGGGCCGGGGGGGCCGTCGAAATGGTGGTCCCCACGACGGGGCTGGCGCTGGCGGCCTTCCCGGATATGCCCTATGGCGAGAAGACCCTGACCCTGGCGCGCGGTGACACCCTCTTTATGTACACGGATGGGGTCAACGAGGCCTTCGCCCTCAACGACACCATGTATGGGGTCGATCGCTTGCAAGAGGCCCTGGTCGCCGGCGGGCCGCCGCCCGCCGCCAGGGTGGCCCTGGAGCGGGTCATGTCCGACCTGAGGGTCTTTACCCACGGGGCTGCCCAATCCGATGACATTACCGCCATGGTGGTGCATTGGAAAGGTTGATCCGGCCGCCGTCCGTATCACTTGATCCCAATCCATGCAACCAGGACGACAGCGGGACCTGGACGGATGGCAGACCTCGGTGGCGGCCGAGGCGAACATGAAACTGGGTCGGGGTGATTTCCGCGGATCATGACGGACATTATCCTGCTTGAGGACGACCGCGAGCTGCGGGAGGAGGTAGCGGACTTTCTGCGCGGCCAGGGGCATGAGGTGCGAGAGGCCGGGAGCAAGCGGGAATTTCGCCATCTCAACGCCGAGCAGATCTGCGAAATCGCTATCCTGGACCGTCGTCTGCCCGATGGCGATGGCATGAATCTGATCGCCGAGGGCCGCATCGCGGCCTGGCGTTGCGGCTTCATCCTCATGACGGCTCGCGATGCCTTCCAGGATCGCATCGAAGGCTATGAGTTGGGGGCGGACCATTACCTCACTAAGCCGGTGCGTCTCGATGAACTGGCGGTCATTCTCAAGTCCCTGGCCCGCCGTCTGCACCTGGAGCCCCATTGGCGGCTCAATCTGACCCTCGGTCTCCTGCACACCCCGAATGGCATCCGCGTTGACCTTACGGGTCTGGAGGCGGCCTTCCTGGCCGTCCTGGGGGTTCACCCCAATCAGCCCCAGGACCGTCGCCAACTCGTCCTGGAACTGGGCAAGGATTATCGCAGCTATGATTCGCGTAACCTGGACGCCCTCCTGAAACGCCTGCGCAAAAAGGTGCGGAATGCCTCGGGTCTGGAGTTGCCCGTGCAGACGCGCCATGGGCTGGGTTACATGCTTGTCGGTCTGTTGCAGCGGGAAGGCGATTGAAGGGGCATTCCCTGCGGGTTTCAGTGTGTATCTGCCTGGGTCCCTGTCGGCAACCAGAGGCTGAACTCGCAGCCTCCCCCTTCCAGATTCACCACCCGCGCCGCCCCGCCATGGCGGCGCGCCACCTTGTCCACCAGATAGAGACCCAGGCCGGCGCCGGGCTCCGCAGTGTTGTGACCGCGCCGAAAGCGCTTGAAGATCACCGGCAGATCCGCCGCCGGCACCCCGGCCCCCGCATCCTGGACCTGGATGGCGATGCCCTGGCCCGCCTCCTTGAGCCGTAGCTGGATCGGGCTGGCCGGGGGCGAATGCCGCCGGGCATTTTGCAGCAGGTTACGAATGGCGAGGCGGATCAGATCGGCATCGCAAGGGCAGGGCGGTAGGGGCGAGGTCTCCAGTATGATTTGAGGCCCCGGGGTCTCCTCCAGGTCGTCCATGGCGGCGCGGCAGATCCGCTCCAGGTCGTGGGGAACCCGGTGCAGGGGCTGGTCGGCGCTGGCCAGCCGCTCCGCCGAGAGATAGTCATCCATGAGCCGCGCCAGGCGCTGACTGGCGCGGCGAATCTTCTCCCCCCGCGCCCGCCCCTTGGCAGTCAGGGCCGGGTCCAGCACCAGGTTATGGGCCGCCGCGTCAATGATGCTCAGGGGGGTGCGCACCTCGTGGGAAACCAGGGCGAGAAAGTCCTCCTGCTCCTCCCGCAGCCGGCGCTCCCCCGCCGCCCGGGCCTCGGCCTCCGCCTTCTCCCGCCGCAGCCGTTTATGGTCGGAGAAGATGGCCAGGCTCATGACCAGCGCCTGGATCAGGGCGCCGATGGCATAGCTGTTATCCCATACTAGTCCGGGGCCGATCCAACCCTGGTTGCGCCCCAGACTGACGGCCAGGCCCAGGCCATAGAGGCCGAAGGCCAGCAGAAAGATGCGGGTGCGCTCATTGCCCCGCCAGGCGGAGGGGGTGGCCAGGGCCATGGAGAGGAGGATGAAGACCAGGCTGGCCGGTTGGGCCAGGCTCATGGCCAGACCGTAATGACCGGTCAGGACCAGGGTCAGTCCCAGGGCGGCGAGCAGATTTGCCGCGCCGACCAGCGCCCGTCCCGGGGAGCCGGGTCCTGCCGGTATGGCCGCATAGACGAGGATGAAGCCTTGCATCACCGGCAGAGACAGGCAGGTCAGGGCCCCCATGGTGGCGTTGGCCAGGCCCGGAATCCAAAAGCCAGGCTGCGCCTGCTGGAGCCAGCCGCTGGCGAGCAGGGTCACGAGCAGGTTCATGGACACATAAAGGCTATAGAGGTACTGCAGGCGCTCCTGGGTCCACATCCAGAAGAGGGAATGGAAGAGGACGATGAGGGCATAGATGCCAAAGTAGAGTCCCCAGACGCGGGCCTCGGCCATGGCCGCCTCGGTAAAGGCGAGGGGCGCCCAGAGGGTCAACTCCGGGGTCAGGGGGGTGCGGGATTGGAGGCGTAGGTAAAAGGTGTTGGGTCCCGGCGCCAGGGCCAGACGGAAGAGGGGCTGACGGTAATCGACCTCCCGCTCTCCCCAGGGCCAGACCAGACCCGAGCGGCGTTCCAGGAAGCCGCCAGCCGCCTGGGGGGCGTAGAGACGCACGTCCTCGAGGGTGGCGGGGGCGACCTCGAGCCAGGCCTCCGGGGGCGATCGGGGGCTGGGCTCCAGGCTAAAGTGGAGCCAGACGGCTCCCGGGGTGATGCCGCCCAATGTTTCTTCGGCCAAGGGGGCAAAGACACCGGCCCGCCCATCGGCGACCTCGGCGATGTCCCACCTGGACTCGGGATCGAGGAGGACCTCCAGATGTCCGGCTAGGTCCAGTTTGCCGGGGACAGGCAGGGCCGATGCCGCCACGGGCAAGGTCGCGAGCCACAGCCAAAGTAGCCAATAGCGGGAGTGAAGAGGAGGAGCTAGCCACATGACCCGGCATATTAGCCGCCGGACGCCATGCCGTCATGTCACCCCCTCTCCTCTCACCAGGGGACGACCATTAGGATAGTTGCCCTCAATGGGTCCGCATCCGCGCCATCCGCTCCAGGTCCTGGGCCTCGAAGTCCATGCCAAAGCTCTCGCCGGGGTTGAGGCTGATGGCATAGCCAATGCCGAGCTTCTCCAGGATCCAGGTGAAATCCACGACCAGGCCGCCGCCATAGCCGGGGTAGTCGCCCACGAAGTGCTTGGCCCGCTCGGGGCTGGTGAAGAGCACCAGGACCTCGCCCGTATCGGTCTGGATCTTGAGAGGCAGGGCCGCGCCCCGATCCGTCTGGAGGCCACCGATCTGATGGCGCTCATAGATAGGCATGAAGACCTCGGAGCCAAGCAGGGTGGCGATGAAATCCTCGGCGGGCAACTGGCCCTCCTGGGCGGCGATGAGCTGACGTTCCAGGTCGTTCTGCGGGGAAAATTGGGACATGAAGAGGGCTTCCTGAGCCTTGAAGTTGTCGGGCAAAACTGGGGTCATCCGCGGTTGGTTCAAGCCGGGCAGGGCGAGTTTCGGGTCGGTCACCCCAGGGAGAGGCGCGGGGACCCGACCCCGACCGGCTAAAGGGTTCCCAGGCGGCGCAGCGGCGAACCAGGGTGTAATTGCGATGCCAGGCCTGGGGTGATATGGTCCTTGCCCCGGTAACCTATGCCGGATCGAGGACCTCCGCTGTTCATCTCATCTCGGAATCGTCCCACCATGATGTCTATCCGCCCTGGCCTCACGTTGCTGAGCCTG
Source organism: Chromatiaceae bacterium (assembly GCA_044228695.1). Classification (GTDB taxonomy): domain Bacteria; phylum Pseudomonadota; class Gammaproteobacteria; order Chromatiales; family Chromatiaceae; genus M0108. Next base: position 12,334 of record JBGAUK010000029.1, read on the forward strand.
CTGCTTTTGTCCCTCTCCGCCGCCGGCGCCGACAAGGTGCGGCTGCAACTGAAATGGCAGCACCAGTTCCAGTTCGCCGGCTATTACGCGGCCCAGGAACAGGGCTACTACCGTAACGCGGGACTGGAAGTTGAAATCCTTCCCGCCAAACCGGGAGAAGACCCGGTGCGGCAGGTGATCGAGGGCCAGGCCGAGTTTGGCGTCGGCTCCACGGAGCTGCTCCTGCTGCGGGAACAGGGGTTGCCGCTGGTGGTCCTGGCGGCCATCTTCCAGCATTCCCCTCTGGCGCTCATGACCCTGAAAGAGGATGGCATTCAGACCATCCATGACCTGGCTGGCCGTAAGGTCATGATCGAGCCGGGGTCTGCCGAACTCCACGCCTACCTGCGCCGAGAGGGGATCGCCGCCGACAAGTTCACGCTGGTACCCCACACCTTCGACGTCCAGGATCTGCTCTCGGGGGCGGTGGACGCCATGTCCGTCTATGTCACCGATGAACCCTTTGCGCTGAAGCAGGCGGGGCGGGAGTACCTGCTCTATTCCCCCCGGGCGGTGGGGATCGATTTCTACGGCGATAACCTCTTTACCACCGAGGATCTGCTCCAGAGGCAGCCCGAGCTGGTCAGGAAGTTTCGGGAGGCGAGCCTCAAGGGGTGGGACTACGCCATGCAGCACCAGGAAGAGATGGTGCGGCTCATCCATGACCGTTACAGCCAGCGGCACAGCCTGGCGCACCTTCGGTTCGAGGCCCGGCAGATGGAGTCGCTGCTCCAGACGGCGCTGATCGAGGTCGGCCACATGAATCCGGGCCGGTGGCGCAATATCGCCGAGGTCTATGCCGAAATGGGCATGCTGCGGCGGGACTTCGACTTGAAGGGTTTCCTCTACGATCCCCAGCCGCGGGACCTGACCTGGCTCTATGGCGTGGTCGGCGGGGTGGTCTTCCTGCTGCTGATCGCCGTTCTGGCGGCGGTCCGTTTTGCCCGGCTCTCCGGGGCCTTGCGCAAGGGCAATGACGAGCGGGAGAAGATCGCGGCGGCGCTCCGGGAGAAGGAAGAAAAATATCGCATCCTCTTCATGGATTCGCCGGATGCCTATCTGATCGTCAGTGACGGTGTTTTTGTCGATTGCAACCGGGCCGCCGAAGCCATGCTGGGGGTCGGACGGGCGGAGATTGTCGGTCTGGCACCCGAGGGACTCTCTCCCGAATTTCAGCCCGACGGCAAAAAGTCGATAGATACGGTTCGGGAAAAGATTGCCCTGGCCTTGCAGTGCGGTAGTCTCACCTTTGAGTGGGTCCACCGCCGCCGGGACGCCACGGATTTACAGCTCGAGGTCTCCCTTACCACGATCCGCCTGGATGGAAAAGACGCCTTCTTTATCACCTGGCGCGACATCGGCGAACGCAAGCGGGCGGAAGAAACCCTGCGGGAGAGCGAGCAACTTCTCAAAAACGTCATCAACAACAACCAGGACGGCATGATCGTGCTAGATCGCAGGCAGCGAGCGGTGCTGGTAAACCCGGCGGCGGCGAAGTTACTGCATACGACTGTCGATGAGTTGCTTTCTCGCGAGTTCGGTCATGTAGTAGCCGATGTCCCCCATGAGATTGAGGTGTTAATCGCGGCAAACAGCATAATTCTGGAAATATGGACCACAGACCTGGCATGGAAAGGCGAATCTGCCCAGTTGGTGACCCTGCATGACATTACCGAGCGCAAGCGGGTGGAAGAGGAGGTCTTGCGCAACAACACCCGGTTGCAACGATTGGCGGATATTCTTCAGCATCCTTTTGAAAATATTAAGGAATTTCTTGATTACGCCCTGGAGCAGGCGCTCCAACTGACCGAAAGTAAGCTGGGCTTCATTAACCATTATCACGAAGATAGCCGGGAGTTTGTCCTCAACACCTGGTCTCGGGAAGTCATGCCGGAATGCGCAGTGGTCAATCCTCAAACCTGTTACGAGCTGGATCAGACCGGGCTATGGGGCGAAGCCGTCCGTCAACGCCGTCCGATTGTAGTCAACGATTTCCAAGCCGCTCATCCCTTGAAAAAGGGGTATCCGCCCGGCCATGTTCACCTGTCAAAGTTCTTGACGGTCCCCGTCTTCCGGGGGGACCGCATCGTCGGCGTGGTGGGAGTGGCCAACAAGGAAGCCGATTACGCCGAAACCGACATTTTCCAGATCTCCTTGTTGATGGATGCCGTCTGGAGCGTCACCGAACGTAGACAGGCGGAAGCGGCGCTGCAAGCCAGCGAGGCGAAGTTTTCCCAGGCATTTATCGCCTCGACCTATGCCATCATCATTACCCGCGCGACGGATGGCACCATCATGGAAGTCAATCCAGCCTTCGAGACCATGGTCGGTTACTGCCGGGCCGAAGTGTTGGGAAAAACCACCCTCGACCTGGCGCTCTGGGAGGATGGCCGGGATCGTCAGCGTTTCCTGTCACAGATAATCGAGAGTGGGCGCGCCGACCAGCAGGAATATCGATTCCGGAAAAAGAGCGGCGCCATCATGATCGGTCTGCTTTCCGCCCGCCCCTTTACTCTGAACAATGAGCGGGTGTTACTGGGAAACATTACCGACATCACGGAACGCAAACAGATGGAGGAAGAACTGGCCCGGGCCAGGGACGCTGCCGAGGCGGCCAACCGCGCCAAGAGTGAGTTCCTGGCCAACATGAGCCACGAGATCCGCACCCCCATGAACGCGGTCATCGGCCTGACTCATCTGGCCCTCAAGACTGACCTGACGCCGAAACAACAGGATTATCTCCACAAGATTCAGAGTGCGGGCCAGGGGTTGTTGGGGCTCATCAACGACATCCTCGACCTGTCCAAGATCGAGGCGGACCGGCTGGAGCTGGAACAGATCCCCTTCAGCCTGGAACAGGTGCTGGACCGCATCGCCACCATGACGACCCAGAAGGCCGAGGAGAAGGGACTGAAATTCTGCTTCCAACTGGACCCGGCCACGCCGTGCCGCCTGCTGGGGGACCCCCTCCGGCTGGGACAGATTCTCCTCAACCTGGTCAACAACGCCGTCAAGTTTACGGAACAGGGCAAAGTCGTCATTTCAGTGTCACCCGAGGCGCGGGCCGGCGCCCAGGTCCGGCTCCGTTTTACGGTGAATGACACCGGCATTGGCCTCTTGCCAGCACAGCAGGCCCGGCTGTTCGAGGTATTTTCCCAAGCCGACGGCTCGACGACCCGCCGCTACGGCGGTACCGGACTGGGGCTGGCCATCAGCAAGAAGCTGGCGGACCTCATGGGGGGGGGCATCAGTGTCGAGAGTGCCGCCGGTGTCGGGAGTACCTTTACTTTTATCTTGCCGTTCACCCTGGACCTGTCCGCCGTCGAGGAGAAGCCTGCGGTCATGACGGCCTCCGAAGTCGCCGCCATGGCGGCGCCGTCCACTGTGGCCGGAGCACGGGCGCTGCTGGTGGAAGACAACGACATCAACCGGCTGGTAGCGCGGGAAATTCTGGAAGGGTTCGGCCTGGTGGTAGAGATCGCCGGCAATGGGCGTATCGCTGTGGAGCTGCTCCGCGCCGATCCTTCCCGTTACGCCGTAGTCTTCATGGACCTGCAAATGCCGGAGATGGACGGCTTTGAGGCCACCCGGATCATCCGGGAGGAGTTGGGGCTGACCGACCTGCCGATCATCGCCATGACCGCTCACGCCCTGGCGGACGAGCGTCATCACTGTCTGGCCTGCGGCATGATGGATCACGTGGCTAAACCCATCGACCCACCGACCCTGCTGGCGGTCCTGACGCGTTGGATTACTCCCCGTGTCCATGAGGGAAAACCTCCGCAAGAGATAACTGTGGCCCCGGAGTTACCTGCCGTGCTCCCCGGCGTTGACCTGCCTTCCGCGCTCGGTCGGCTCTCGGGCAACCGCGAACTGCTTTTGAAACTGCTGCGTAATTTCCGCAAGGAATGGTCCGGGGGGGAGGAAAAGATCCGCGTCGCCCTGGCGACGGATGCTCTTGCCCAGGCGCGAATGACGGTGCACACGCTGCGCGGAGTGGCAGGCAACCTGTCAATGAGTACCCTGGCTGCCGCGGCCGAGGTGCTGGAACAGGCCCTGAAGGGGGTCGATCACGATGCCATCCAGGCTGGTCTGGAGGCGTTAACGGTGGCCCTGGCGCCGGTCCTGGCCGGGCTGGCGCAGCTGCCGCCCGCGCCGCCGCCCCCGGAGGCCACCGTGCCCCTGGACCGGGAGTCGCTGGCGCGGCACCTGTCCCAACTGGCCGAGTTGCTGCGCCAGCAGGACATGGCGGCCGAGGCCAGCTTCGCCGCGCTGCAGGCGCATCTGGTGGGCGGTGACTGGTCGGATGCCCTGAACCGGATGGCGGAACAGCTCGACCGGCTGGATTTCAGCGCGGCGGCTTCAACCCTGACCGAGGTGGTCAAACTTCTGGGGGTTGAGACTTGACACCGATTGCATCCCGCTTGATCAATCGACTGACATTCACCCTCTTCCTGTTGGCCGTACTGGTCCTGATCTTTGGGATCTACGTCCGTACGGAGAAGGCGATCGATCGCGCCAATGAGCAGCGCCAGGCCGCCATGGCCCTTGGGGATGAATTGCGCCAATCTTCCGATGATCTGACGCGGATGGTCCGAACCTACGTGGTGACCGGCGATCCGGTCTACAAACACTACTATCAGGACATCCTGGACATCCGTGACGGCAAGCGACCACGGCCGGAGCAGTACCAGAATATCTACTGGGACCTGGTCGTGGCCGGCCGACTCCCCCCGCCCCCCGCCAAAGGGCAGACCATCGCGCTCCTCGAATTGATGCGTCAGGCGGCCTTCGGGGACGCGGAGTTTCGCCAGTTGGCGGCAGCCAAGGCGCATTCCGACCACTTGACCGCCACTGAATTCGAGGCGATGCAACTCGCCGAGACCGTCGGCCCCGACCAGGAGGCGGCCCTGGCCCGGGCACGGCAGGTGCTGTATGACGATGCCTATCATCAGGCCAAGGCCAACATCATGCAGCACCTCTATGAATTCAATGTGCTGATGGACCGGCGGACCCTCGCCGCGGTCCATGCGGCAGCGCGTGATGCCATGCTGGTGCGCGGTATTTTCATCGCCTTCGGTCTGAGCGTGTTGGTCATGCTGTGGCGGACTTGGGCGAGCTTGCGGGAGACGCTGGGCGGTTCAGCCGAGGAAGTGCGCGCCCAGATCATCAAGCTGGGGCACGGCGATTTCTCCGCAGCCCCCCCGGTACCTCCCGGCGCTGACCACAGCGTGATCGGCTGGTTGGCGGAGACCCGGCAGCGGCTCAGTCAACTGGCGCAGGCGCAACAGGAGGCAGTGGACCGCTATACCAGGGCGGAGGAGGCCCTGAGGGAGAGCATCGGGCGCTACGAGTTGGCGATTAAAGGCACCACCGATGGCATCTGGCACTGGAATGTCGTCACCGGCGAGGATTTCCACTCCCCCCGTTACCGGCAACTGCTCGGTTACGCCGCCGATGAACTGCCCGATACCGCTGATGGTTTTGAGGCCATTGTGCATCCCGAGGATTTGCCGGGCGTCAATGCCGCGCAACAAGCCCACCTCGTGCGGCGGGAACCCTACAACATCGAACTACGCCTGCGCACGAAACAAGGGGACTACAAATGGTTTGTGTCGCGGGGTCAGGCGGAGTGGGACCCAGCGGGACAGCCGCTGCGGATGTCCGGCTCGATCACCGACATCACCGAACGCAAACGGGTCGAGGAAGAACTGGCCCGGTCCCGGGACGCTGCCGAGGCGGCCAACCGCGCCAAGAGTGAGTTCCTGGCCAACATGAGCCACGAGATCCGCACCCCCATGAACGCGGTCATCGGCCTGACTCATCTGGCCCTCAAGACTGACCTGACGCCGAAACAACAGGATTATCTCCACAAGATCCAGAGTGCGGGCCAGGGGCTGCTGGGGCTCATCAACGATATCCTCGACCTGTCCAAGATCGAGGCGGACCGGCTGGAGCTGGAACAGATCCCCTTCAGCCTGGAAGCGATTTTGGACAAGATTGCCACCATGGTGACACTGAAGGCCGAGGAGAAGGGGCTGAAACTCCTTTTCCGGAGTGACCCGGCAGCCCCGCGCCGCCTGGTGGGTGATCCGCTCCGGCTGGGACAGATTCTCCTCAACCTGGTCAACAACGCCGTCAAGTTCACGGAACAGGGCGAAGTCGTCGTGACCGTGTCACCCGAGGCCCGGGCCGGCGCCCAGGTCCGGCTCCGCTTCGCGGTGCGGGACACCGGCATTGGCATCCTGCCAGTACAGCAGGCCCGGCTGTTCGAGGTGTTTTCCCAGGCCGACGGCTCGACGACCCGCCGCTACGGTGGTACCGGACTGGGGCTGGCCATCAGCAAGAAGCTGGCGGATCTCATGGGGGGTGACCTCAGCGTCGAAAGCGCTCCCGGAGTCGGGAGCACCTTTACTTTTATCCTGCCCTTTATCCTGGATACCCCTGCTGTCGAAGCGGAGCGGGAGGTCATGCCGACCGCCGGCGTTTTTGCAATCGCCGCCGTACCGCCGCCCACCCTGTCCGGAGCGCGGGCGCTGCTGGTGGAAGACAACGACATCAACCAGCTGGTAGCGCGGGAAATTCTGGAAGGGTTTGGCCTGGTGGTGGAGATCGCCGGCAATGGGCGTATCGCTGTGGAGCTCCTCCGCGCCGATCCTTCCCGTTGCGCCGTAGTCTTCATGGACCTGCAAATGCCGGAGATGGACGGCTTCGAGGCCACCCGGATCATCCGGGAGGAGTTGGGGCTGACCGACCTGCCGATCATTGCCATGACCGCTCATGCCCTGGCGGACGAGCGCCACCATTGCCTGGCCTGCGGCATGAAGGATCATGTGGCCAAGCCCATCGACCCGCCGGCCCTGCTGGCGGTGCTGACGCGCTGGCTGGGGTCCCAGGGTCATGAGGGAGACCAGCCTAAGGGGATCGCCTCGGCCCAACGGTTCACCGCCGCTCTCCCCGGTATCGACCTGCCAGCGGCGCTCCAGCGGCTCTCGGGCAGTTGCGAACTGCTCTTGAAACTGCTGCGGAATTTCGGCGGGGAGTGGTCCGGAGTGGTGGACAGTCTCCGCGCCGTCCTGACGGCGGGCGATCTCCCCCAGGCGCGCCTGAGGGTCCACACCCTGCGGGGGGTGGCGGCCAACCTCTCGATGGTCAGCGTTGCCACTGCGGCCGAGGCGCTGGAACAGGCCCTGAGGGGGGGCGATCACGATGCCATCCAGGCTGGCCTGGAGGCGTTGGCGGTGGTCCTCGCGCCGGTCATGGCCGGGCTGGCGCAGCTGCCGCCCGCGCCACCGTCCCCGGCGGCAATCCCTCTTCTCGACGGAAAGGCGCTGGCGCGACACCTATCCCAACTAGCCGAATTACTGCGCCGGCAGGACATGGCGGCCGAGGCTAGCTTCGCCGCGATCCGGGAGCATCTGGGGGGCGGGGAGGCGGTGGAGCGGCTGGCGGAGCAGCTCGACCGGCTGGATTTTGTCGCGGCCGCTGCAACCCTGACCGAGGTGGTCGAGCTTCTGGCGGGTCTGGAGCGGGGGTAGTGCCCCAATCGATAGGAGGCCAGCTAGATTAAAACTTACTTATTATCCCGGGATAATAAGGTTGAAGATAACTACGCATCCCGCCGATTGAGGCGCTGTCCAAGGCACTGGGGCTGACGTAACCCGGTGTCGAGAGGCCGGTCCCCCGGGGTACAGGCCCGGGGTCTGGCTCAACCCTGAGCCCTCTCCCGCAACCGCTTGACCTGAAACAGGGTGTTGCGTTCCTCCTCTTCCAGGGAGGACTGGATGAAATGGATGGTGCGGCGGTAGAGGGGAATGATGTTGTATTTGAGGGCGTTGACGCGCTTTTGGGCCTTGCGCTGCTCCTCCATCAGGCGGTGGAGGGCGATCTCCACCTCCCCAAGGCGGGCCAGGGTGACGGCCAGGTCCGCCAGGTTGGAACGGGTGTTGTCAAAACTGGCGTCGGTGCCCAGCAGGCCCACGGGCTTGAGGGGGAGGCGCTCGGCGGAGACCGCCGGATACTCCACCCCCAGGCTGCGGCGCGGCAGGATATCGACCCGCAGGGCCAGCTCGGAGCCCAGGGCGGCCTGATTGATGCCGCGACTGCCCATGCGCAGATGGGTGATGGACAGGCAGCGGTAGGCCTCGGCCACGGCCGCCTCCGCCTCCTGGCGCAGCCGCCGGTACTCGCCGATGCGCTCATAGACCAGGCGGGTCAGTAGCTCGCGCTTACGTTCGAGCAGGTCGTGGCCCTCTTCCAGGAACCTGACCTGCTTTTTGAGCTTCAGCAGGGTGTTCTTGGTCGGCGGGACCTTGATGAGTTGTTGGGCCATGTCAGTCCGTCAGTCCGTCAGTCCGTCCACTCGGCCATCAATCGGAGCCCTGGTGGTACTTGGCCAGGTCGGTCTCGCTCAGGCGCGTCAGCATATCGCGCGGGAAGCTGGACATGAGTTCCCAGGCCAGGTTGAGGGTGGCCTCGATGGAGCGGTCCTCGGCCTCGCCCTGGCCGACGAAACGCTGGTCAAAGGCGTCGGCGAAGCGCAGGAAGCGCTTGTCGCGCTCCGACAGTTCATCGGCGCCGATGATGGAGGCAAGGTTGCGGGTCTCCAGGGCGCGGGCATAGAGGGCGTAAAGCTGGGCGGCGACTCGGGGGTGGTCCTCGCGGGTGTCGTCCTTGCCGATGCCATCCTTCATGAGGCGCGACAGGCTCGGGGAGATGTGCACGGGCGGGTAGATGCCCTGGTTGTGCAGCTCCCGGGACAGCACGATCTGGCCTTCGGTGATGTAGCCCGTCAGGTCCGGGATGGGGTGGGTGATGTCGTCCGAGGGCATGGACACCACCGGCATCATGGTGATGGAGCCGTGGCGCTGGTGGATGCGCCCGCAGCGCTCGTAGATCTCGGCGAGGTCGGAGTAGAGATAGCCGGGATAGCCCTTGCGCGCCGGCACGTCACCCTTGGCGGTGGCGACTTCGCGCAGGGCCTCGGCGTAGTAGGTCATGTCGGTCATGACCACCAGGACGTGGCGGTCGAGGTCATAGGCCAGGTATTCGGCGGCGGTGAGGGCGGTGCGGGGCAGGGTCAGGCGCTCCACCGGCGGGTCGTCCGCCAGGTTGATGAACATGACCACGTTGCGCAGCACGCCGGAACTGGCGAACTCATCGCGGAAGAACTTGGCGTCGGCGTAGGAGACGCCCATGGCCGCGAAGACGATGGAGAAGCTGGTGTCCTCGTCCTTGAGGCGGGCCTGGCGGACGATCTGGGCGGCCAGGCGGTTGTGGGGCAGGCCCGAGCCCGAGAAGATCGGCAGCTTCTGGCCCCGCACCAGACTGTTGAGGCCGTCGATGGTGGAGATGCCCGTCTGGATGAACTCGCGCGGATAGGTGCGCGCCGCCGGATTGATGGCGGCCCCGGTGACCGGGCGGCGGATATTGGACAGGATCGGCGGCCGGTCATCCTTGGGCTCCCCCAGGCCGTTGAAGACCCGGCCCAGCAGCTCCGGCGACAGGGCGATCTCCACCGGCTCGTCCAGGAAGCGCACCCAGGTGGACTCCAGGTCCAGGTCATCCGTGCCCTCGAAGACCAGGATCAGGGTCTCGTCGTCGGCGGCGCGGATGACCTGGCCATTGCGCCGGGTGCCAGCGTGATCCCGGATCAGGACCCGGTCGCCAAAGGCGACCCCGGGGGTGCGTTTCATGACCAGCAGGCCGCCGCGGGCCTCGGCGGCGGTGCGGTATTCTTTAATGCTCATGGCGAATTCCCAGCCTATGCGTTGGTGGCGGCCTCGTCGGGCTTGGCGTATTCCAGGCGCATCTTCTCGAAGACGCGTCCGACCTCTTCCCGCAGGGCCTCGATCTGGTCCACCTGCTCGCTGTTGAACATGGACTTGCAGCGCCGTGCCCGGGCCATGAGGGGCAGTTGTTGCAGCTCCTGCACCGGCACGCCCAGTTCGATCAGGGTGGCGCCGCGCTTGAAGATAAAGATCACCAGGTCGAGCAGGGCGAACTGCTTGCGTGGCGAGCAGAAGGTGTCCACCTCGTCGAGGGCGCTCTGCTGGAGCACGCCCTCCTTGATGAGGGCCGCCCCCTCCAACTCCCAGCGCTGGGCGGAGGACAGGGCCTCGGGGCCCACCAGGTTGACGATGCGCGACAGCTCGGCGTCCCGGGCCAGCAGGGCCAGGGCCTCGGTGCGGCGGCGCTCCCAGTCGCGGTTGATCTCCTTGTGCCACCACTCCGCGGCGGTGTGGACGTGGCCGGAGAAGCTGGTCACCCAATCGATGCTGGGATAGTGGCGGGCGTCCGCCAGCTCCTTGGACAGGGCCCAGAAGGTCTCGATGATGTCCTTGGTGTGGCTGGTGACCGGCTCGGAGAAGTCGCCGCCCGGTGGGGAGACGGCACCGATCAGGGTCACGGAGCCGGAGCCCGCGCCGTGGGTCTCGACCCGGCCGGCCCGCTCGTAAACGGCGGCCAGGCGCGAGGCCAGGTAGGCCGGGTAGCCTTCCTCCACCGGCATCTGGCCCAGGCGGCCCGAGACCTCGCGCAGGGCCTCGGCCCAGCGGCTGGTGGAGTCCGCCAGCATGACCACGTCGTAGCCCATGTCGCGGTAATACTCGGCCATGGTGATGCCGACGTAGACCGAGGCCTCTCGCGCCACCACCGGCATGTTAGAGGTGTTGGCCACCAGCAGGGTGCGCTCCATCAGCTTGCGGCCGGAGTAGGGGTCGTCGAGCTGGGGGAAGGTCTCCAGCACGTCCACCAGCTCGTTGCCACGCTCGCCGCAACCGACATAGATGACGATGTCGGCGTTCGACCAACGGGCCACCTGCTGCTGCACCACCGTCTTGCCGGCGCCGAAGGGCCCGGGGACCGCCCCCTTGCCGCCCTTGAGTTGGGGGAAGAAGCTGTCGATCACGCGCTGGCCCGTGATGAGGGGGGCGATGCCGTCATCGCGCCGCAGGTAGGGGCGGGGCTTGCGCACTGGCCAGCGGTGGAAAAGCTTGAGGCGATGGCTATGGCCCTGGGCATCGCGCAGCCGGCCGATGGTCTTTTCCAGGTCATAGTCCCCGGCGGGAGCGATCTCTTCCAGTTCGCCGCTCAGGGTCGGCGGCACCAGGATGCGGTGCAGAATGGTCTGGGTCTCCTGGACCGTGCCGAGGACGGTGCCGGGGCCAATTTGATGGCCGGGCTCCAGCTTGGGATTGGGTTCGAACTCCCAGATCCGGGCGCGGTCCAGGGCCGCTATGTTCAGGCCGCGATTGATGTAATCGCCACATTGGAGGGCGATCTTTTCCAGGGGGCGTTGGACACCGTCAAAAATGCCGCCGAGCAGTCCGGGGCCCAGTTCCACCGACAGGGGCCAGCCCAGGCCGGTGGCGGGTTCGCCGGGGCGCACCCCGTCGGTGGATTCGTAGGTCTGGACGATGGCCTCCTGGCCGCGCAGGGAGATGACCTCCCCGAATAGCCCCAGTTCGCCGATCCGTACCTGCTCGCCATTACGGACGCCGGGCAGGACGATGGTGACGATGGGGCCATTGATCTCGCGGATATAGCCGGTGCGGGTGGGTTCGCTCATGATGTCAGCCGCCGAAGAGGTTGCCGGTGTCGAGGCCGCCAGGCAGCAGCCGCTCCAGGATGACCTGCTGGATCCTGGCGCGCAGCCGTTCCAGTCGGCCCTCGAAGGTGTTGTCGACCCGGATGCGGTTGTCCGCGCTCGCGACGCGCGCGCCGCCCAGGCAAGGGATGGGATGTTCCGCCAGGCGCAGCAGCTTGTCCGGCGCGATGCGGTGGGCGAGGGCCTCCCATTGGGGCGCCAGGCGCTGGCGGTCCCGGGCATTGACCTCCACCACCAGTTCCTCGGCCTCGATGGCCGCGGCGGCCTGAATCAGATACTGCTCCAGGGTCAGGTTATAGGCCGCCTCGTCCGTCATATAGGCTTGCAACCGTTCGCGCAGTCGGCCCTCCACGTCCGTCACCAGGTTCCAGCGCACCCGGTCGAGCTGGCTCTGCATCCGCAGTTCGCTGGCCTGGACCTGCTGGCGGAAGGCCCGTTCCCCCAGGGAGCGGGCGATGGATTCCTCGCGTTGCTCGCGCAGCCGCAGGCGCTCCGCCGCCTCGCGCAGGATGGTGTCGCGGCTGCGCTGGGTCATTTCCCGGTAAGCGCTGGCGAGTCGTTCGGCGCGGGCGATGAGGGCCCGTTCGAGTTCTTCTACCTGGTTCACGATGAATCCCGTGCAAGTTTGGCTAGGGGTGCAAATCCAAAAAGGATGGGGCCTGGTCGCGGCGGACCCGCCGGGGAGGAGGTGGTCACGTTGCCCCCGCGGCCTTGCCGAACATGGCGTCGAGTCGATCGGCCACGTCGCTGGCCAGGCGGTGTGGTCCCTTCAGGCGCGGCACGGCGGTTACGACGATACGTCCGCCCTCGGCGCGTACCCGCTCCAGGCCCGGAATCTTGGCCCGCATCAGGGTCTCCTCCACGATGGCGAAGGCCTTGTCGCCGCGGCGGATCAGGTCCTGGAAGAGCTGGTCCACCTCCTCGTGGCTCGGGTCCGGGTGGGTCTCGAAGCCGATCATGCGGAAGCCGTCCGCGAGGCTCTCGTCGCCCAGGAAGAGCATGCGGGTGACCTGTCCGGTGTTCGTCTCGCTGGCCATGGGCCTGATTTCCCTGCGACTAAGGGATCTTGTTCAGCAGCAGGATGCTGACCACCAAGCCGTAAATGGCGATACCCTCCGCCAGGCCCAGGTAGATGAGCGTCCGCCCCAGATTCTCCGGCTTCTCCGTGATGGCGGCCAGGGAGGCAGCACCGATGGGTCCCACCGCGATGCCGGCGCCGATGGTCGAGAGGGCGGTGGGGATGCCGGCGCCGATGATGGCCAGGCCCATGCCCGTGGAGATCTCGTTGACCACTGTCACTACCTCGCCGGTCTGGGCGAAGGCGTCGTTGACGCCCAGGACCAGCAGGCCCAGTTGGGCAAGCACGAAGGTCACGAGTTGGGTGCCCATGGCCGGTGCGTACCAGGGTCGCATGCGGCCGGCGAGGGCCGGGCGCAACTCGAGGACCAGGCCGCCAATGATGAGGCCGAGAATGGCGAAGGACATGAGGCCGACGAGCCAGTACATGATGAACTCCTGTCTTGTTAGAGCGGGTTAGGGCAAATAGGGGATAGGGGTGCCGGGGCTCTCTTCATGGCTTTTCCCCCGGGGCAGGGCCCAGCCGCAGCGGGGTGAAGGCGTGGCCATCGCCGGAGAAATAGCGCGCGAACCCTTCGTAGAACTCCAGACGCAGCACCTGAATCAGGACGATGCCCCCCTCCAGGACGATCATGAAGGTATTGCCCAAGACCAGGGTCACGCCATGGCCAAAAGGCCCCATCATGCCAGCGAGGGTGAAGACGGCCAGGGCCAGGGCCGCGTGGTTGAGGCTGAAGGCTGCCACGCGCAGGAAGGAGAGGGTATTGGAGACATAGCCGACGATAGTCTCCAGGGTCTCGATGAAGACCACCAGCACCTTTTCCGAGACGGGTGCCTCCAGGTGCCCCCAGCCGTGCCAGGCCAGGGCCCCGAGGGAGAGGAGGATCAGCAGGGTGGGGCCGGGACCGAAGCCCTGACCCTGGCCGACGCTCAAACCGCCCCAGGCCAGGGCCAGGTAGAAGATGAGGTTGACCAGGCCGTGCTGGCCGAAGAGGGCCCCCAGCCAGTTGCCGATCACGGCGCGATTGTAGATGGCCAGGACGCAGGCCAGGGCGATGAAGAGGACGCCCCAGCCCAAGGCCAGCCGCAGCATGAGCAAGGGGTCGTGCAGGGGTGACATCCAAAGGGCCGGCAGCCAGTGCTCGAAGCCGAAGACGCTGCCGAACAGGAGGCCGAAGATCATGGACGAGGCACCCGCCATGAGCCCAAAGAGGTAGAAGCGCCCCAGGCGGGCGCGGAAATACCAGGCCAGCCCGGCGATGACGGCGCCCTGGCCCACATCGCCGAACATGGTACCGAACATGAGCAGGAAGGTGGCCGCGAACAGGGGGGTGGGATCGACCTCGCCGTAACGCGGGATGCCATATTGATGGACCAGCAGGGCAAAGGGGGCCAGGAGGCGTTTGCGGGTCGGCACCGTCGGCACCAGGGACCTTTCCTCCGGCAGGGGATCGCGGCTGGTGAGGGCAAAGGGCAGGCTCAGGGTCTCGCGCAGACGCGTCTCCAGTTTCTTCACCGCGGCCGCCGGGACCCAACCGGTGAGATGGGCCAGGGCGCCGCGTCCGCGGATGGCGGCATCCAGCTGGACCAGGGGCTCCGCCAGACGCAGGATCTCGCGGCTGGCGAGCAGGCGCTCCAGGAGACCGGCGGACCAGTCCGCCAGCCCTTGGCTCAGGGCCTGGCGTTGGGCGGTGGTGGCCTCGCGGCGGCGGGTCAGTTCGGCGCGCATCACCTGGGGCTCGTGGTCCAGCTCCGGTGGGATGGGCAGGTGGCGGAAGCCGGCGCTGCGCAGCACGGATTCGAGTTGGGCCTCCTTGTCCCCGCTGGGGCCGACGATGACGACATGGGCATCATCGCCGGTCACCATGTACTGAAAGAGCAGGTGATCCGCCAGGCCCACCGCCCCTTCGAGTTGGCGCACGTTGGCGTAGGGGACGACACCCACATAGAAATCCAGGAAGCGCGTCTTACTGCGCAGCATCCCAAGGTCGATATTGAGATCCTCGAAATTGCTCAGGGCCGACTGTTGTTCCCGGATCAGACGATCCTCGTCATCGATGGCGCGGAATCGCTCTTCGTAGTGGGAGGTCTCCTCCCAGACACCGCCCAGCCAGTTATTGGTCTCCACCAACTCCTCCTCGGGGATGACGCGGGGGTTGAGCGGCGCGCCCTCGGTCGGGAGAGGGATCAGTTTGGTGATCTTTTCCAGGCGGGAACTGGCTTGCCGCCAGGTGTCGCGATAGGGGAGGCCGGGCTGGCCATCGAGGTCGTCATGTTCCGGCGCGCGGGCGTCGGCGTGGAAGCTCTCCAGTTCCGCCAGGGTCAGGGAGGCCTGGGGCAGATCCTCGCCCAGTACCAGGATGCGGACGTGCTTCATGGGGGTTGGCCGCAACATCCGCTATTACCCCTGGCTTGGGTGCCGGGTGGGGGACAGGGTGACGTTGTCCATGGCTCGGGCCGCCCTGCCGGTGTTCATGGGGCAACGGGGATTCGCTACCTCGATGGCGATCTCCACCAGCTCCGTGGGGAGTTCGAGCAGCCGTCCCTGGAAGAGGGAGAAGAGGGCGAGCAGGTCCTGTTCCCGCTGGATCAGATAGGCCAGGGCGCGGGCCACTCCGGAATGACCGCGGCTGATGACCTGCCGGGCCTCCTCGCGGACATGGGCGTTCAGCCGCCGTTGGACATCCACCAGATCCAGGCTCCCGGCGAGCTTGGCATCCAGGGGCGCCGGCAGGGCCGCCAGCACCTGGGCGAAGGTCCCCAGGTTGACCAGGGCCAGCAGGCGGTCGCGGTGCATCCGCCCCAGGGAGGGGACCAACTGGAAGAAGGTCTCACTGGGCGAGAGCTTGTAGGAGAAACGAAAGCGCAGCAGCCAGAGGATATCCACTCGGTCGAGGACGGCCCCGATCAGATGACGCAGGGAATGGGCACCCGTAGCCTCGAAGGGGGCGATCTCGCGCACCAGACCGGTCAGATAACGCTGGTCGATGGCCGCCTCCAGGGCAAAGGGTTCGTGCTTGCGCTCATAGACCTCCCGGGCCTGGCGGGCAATGATGCTGTAGGGGCCGCCCTCCAACTGGCGCAGCAGTTCGAGCACATTCTCGGCCTGGAACAGCTGGTCCTGCTGGGGTAGCCGCAGGTTAGGCGGGAGTTCGTAGAGGTTGGCGGCGATCTCCTTGCGATCCAGGTCGAAGAGTTTGCCGCGGATGAGGGTCTTGAGATTGGACAAGGCATAGTGACGACCCCAGTCGAGGACCAGGGTGCGCTCGATGGCCGACATGGGCAGGATCAGGATGCGCAATTCCGAGAGCAGGGTCTTGATCAAGGCCTGCTCCACCGCCCGGCTGCGGGTCTTGACCGGGAGCTGGCTGTCCAGGGCTGCCGTCAGCCCGAAGGTCTTTGCCAGTTCTTCCAGTGGGCGATGGGCCAGGGTCGCGAGGGTGCCAGGCGCGAAGAGACGCGTCGCCATCGCCGAGACGCGGGTGTTGAGATAGGCCTGGTGCGCCGAGTGTTGCATGGCTGCTGCGTGGCTGATTCAGGAGACCCGTCGGGGCGAATCCGGCTTCAGTCCACCTTCAGTCCGCCGCCAGGAGGAGGTCGAAGGCCGCCACCAGGGCATCCTCCTCCCGTTCCTCCGCCATATTGCGGAGCTGGACATGGCGCTCGTCATAGCGGCGCTTGAGTTCGGCGATCGTCTGCTCGGCGCGCTCCTCGGATTTCTGGATGTAGCCCCGGTGTAAGTCCGGAATGCGGGCACGGAACCGTTCTTCCTGGGCCTTGGCCTCGGCCACCGCCGCCTGAACCAGGCGCTCCGCCTCTTCCTCCGCCTGCTGCGCCAAGCCCTCGGCACGCATCTCGGCTTCCAGAAGTCGTTTCAGGGTGTCGTCCAAGGTGGCGCCTCCCGAGGAATAATTAGCAATGAATTATATTAGGCGTTCATCGAGGACGCTTGCGCTCAAGCCGGGATTTTCTTGCGCCAGGTCAGATTAATTCCCGATAAGGATGATAATTATCAATCGCGGCCCGGCTGCGAGACCGGGAGCTATTGGCGGTCGGTATCAGACCCCGCCGCCGCGATGGATGGTCTCGTAGTAGAGCTTCTCCAGGGCGAGTTTGTGCTTGGTCTCTTCGCTGGCGAGGTAGCTGAAGAGGTCGCGGATGGGGCCCTCGGGGGTAGTCTCGGCGAGTTCGGCATAGTGCAGCATGGCGGCGTGCTCGCGGCCCAGGGCGTATTGCAGTACCGCCTGATCGTCGGGCTCGTCGCCCAGCTCGGGGAGGTGGATACAGTCGGAGAACCGGCTATCGTTGGCGGTGCGCTGGACCTCGGCCTGGATCTGCTGGACCAGGTCGTCGCGCGCGGCCAGGTTGCGAAACAGGCGGTGGTGATCCTCTTCCTCGGCGGCCAACTCCTCGACCAGGTAGCGGATGCGCTTGCTGACCTTGGGGATGAGGTCGGTGTAAAAGTCACGGGCCGAGGCCTCGAATGAGGTCGCGACCGCCAGGATTTCGCCCAGGTTGGTCTTGCCGAGCAACAGATCGATACCGTGGGTGCCTTCATTCATCGGCGGGTCTCCCGTTCACAGAGGGCGGAATGGATGCTGGCGGCGACCCGGTGGCCGTCGGCCACGGCGGTGACCACGTCCGGACCGCGCACCATGTCACCGGTGGCCCAGAGCCAGTTTTCGCTGGTGCGGCCGCCGTCATCGATCTGGAGGCGGCCGCGCTGCCAGGCGAGCTGTTCGGTGAGTTCCTCGCCTAGCAGGCTAGTATCGGTCATCTGGCCGATGGCCTCCACTAGCATCTCGGCGGGATGGCACTGCTCGTCGGACGCATCGTAGGTGGGGGCGAAGCGGCCCTGGTCGTCAAAGATGGCCTTGACCCGCCAGGTCTTGAGGCCCGTTACCCGGCCGTCCTGGATCATGACCTCCCGGGGACCGCGGGCGGCCAGGATCTGGATGCCTTCCTCGCCTGCCTCGCGGATCTCCTCCGGGTCCGCCAGGAAGTGCTTCAGGTCCTCCAGGGCGGTGACGATGACCCGGACCTCGCCGTAGGTCCGCCGCTGCAGGCGCGCCAGGGTGCGGGCAATGTCCATGGCGACGTTGCCGCCGCCGATGACCAGGGCCTGTCGCGGGGTGCCGAAGTCCTCGCCGGCGGTGGCCTGGCGCAGCAGGTCCACGGCCTTGCGCACGTCCGGGTGGTCGCTGCCGGGGATACGGGTGGCGCGGCCCAGGTGCAGGCCCAGGGCCAGCAGCACGACATCGTGCTGGCCGCGCAGGTCCGCCAGGGTGAGATCCCCGCCGACGGGGCAATTGCAGCGGATATCCACCCCCACCGAGCGGATGATGTCGATGTCGCGGTCGATGGCGGCGTAGGGCAGGCGGTACTCGGGGATGCCCCAGCGGGTCATGCCGCCAGGTTGATCCTGGGCCTCGAAGACGGTGACCCCATGGCCCTGGCGGGCCAGGTCGAAGGCGGCGGTGAGTCCCGCCGGACCGGCGCCGATGATGGCGATCCGGTGGCCGGTGGCCTGGCCCGGGCCGCCGACGATGGCGCGCACCCGATCCGGGGTCACCTGGTCCAGGAGGTGGCGCTTGAGCCAGCGGATCGCGATGGGGTCGCCCTCATGGCGGGCGGCGCAACTCGTCTCGCACTTGTGGGTGCAGACCCGGCCGCAGACCGCCGAGAAGGGATTGGTCTCGTAAAGCAAGCGCACCCCCCGCTCGTAGTCCCCATCACGCACGGCGGCGATATAGTCGGGGATGGCCATGTGGGTGGGGCAGGTGGCGATGCAGAGGCCGCAGGAGACGCAGCGATCAGCCTCCTGGCGCGCCGCTTCGCGGTCGTAGCCGGCGACGATCTCGGCGAAGGATTCAATCCGCGCCTCCGGTGCCAGCTCCGCCATCGGGATACGGGCCGCGGCGGTCAGCCGGTGGCCGGCGGGGCGGTGATAGCCCAGGGTCTCATGGTCCCAGGACTGGTTGTCCAGGCCCGGGGTGAAGCGGAAGGCGTCCGGATCCCCATCCACCCAGGTGTAGCTGTTGGACATGGACAGGGATTGGGTCATGCAGACATCGACACAGAGGGCACACCAGCAGCAGCGGCCATAGTCGATACGAGGCCGCAGGCCCGAGTCGCCTAAGCGGGTCTCGATACCCGCCACCGGCACCATGTCGATGGCGGCGTTCTGGCAAATGGCCTCGCAGGTCCCGCAACCGATGCATTTCTCCAGGTCATTCTGGTGGAAACCGCGATAACGGGGGGCTCCGGGGCGGTCCCGGAGCGGGTCGCGGATGGTCACCGGATCGCGGAAGAGGTTTTTCCAGGCGGTGAAGGGGGAGATGACGTCGGACACGCTCATGGCTATCTCTGGGGGCTATTCCTGGCGCACGAAATGTTTCGGCTCATGGCAGGGTGGGCCGGGTGGCGGGGTTACCCTAGTTATCGCTCGATCTCGGGCGGATAGGTGTGCAGGGACACCATGAGGGCCGCCACGTCGGCGATATTGCAGTTGACGATCATGCGCTCCAGCAGGGCCATGGCGTGGGTATAAGAGGGGCCACGCACGTTCACCCGGCGCGGGTAGCCGCTGCCGTCGGTGACCAGGTAATAGCCGTATTCCCCCCGGGAGCACTCGCCACGGATATAGGTCTCACCGGGGGCGATCTTCCAGTGCAGGACGTTGGGGATGCTGGCCATGAAGGGGCCCTGGCGGGGCATGTGGGCCAGGATCTGGCGGATCAGGTCGATGGACAGCAGCAGGTCCCGGCGGCGCACCTCGGCACGGCTGTAGATGTCCGAATCCCGACCCGTCACCGGCTCGAAATCCAGTTGGGGATAGACCAGGTAGGGGAAGTCCATGCGCACGTCCCGGGGGACGCCGGCGGCGCGGGCGTTGGGGCCGGTGACGCCGTAGGGGTCCAGCCAGGCGGGGTCGATGATCCCTTGGCCGACGGTGCGCCGTTTGAAGACGGCGTTGTGGAACATCGTCTCCTGGACGTCCTGGAGGATGCCTTCGATCTCCCGCAGGGTCTCCGCCATGCGCGTCTCGAAACCCTCCGGCAGGCCATCGCGGACCCCGCCGGGGAGGATGAACATGTGGTAGATGCGGGCGCCGGTCAGTTCCTCGAAGCGGTCCAGCATGAGGTCGCGGCCATAGGTGGTCCACTGGCCGATGACCCCCAGGCCCAGGGCGCCGGCCTGGCCGCCCAGGTACATGAGGTAGCTGTTGATGCGGCCCATCTCCAGGATGAGGGTGCGGATCCAGTTGGCCGGTTCCGGGACCTGGATGCCGGCCAGTTCCTCCACGGCGGCGGCATAGCAGTATTCGTTGAAGTCCGGCTCGGGGACGCAGATGCGGCAGACGATGGGAAAGCACTGGATGAAGGTGCGCCGCTCCATCAGCTTCTCGAAGCCGCGGTGCAGGTAGCCCACGTGGACCCGGCCCTCCACGACCTCGTCACCGCAGACGGTTAGCTCCACCGCCATGTTGCCGGTGATGCCGGGATGCTGGGGGCCCTGCCAGAGCTTGAGGTATTTGCCCGAGCTCAGGTCGATGTCGAGGCTGCCATCGGGGCGGGTGGCGGGGTACTGGCTACGGTCGGGAGTGAGCAGGCCCATATCAGCCTTTGCCTCCCGTGGCTGGCGGCTCGGCGCGGGGAGGCACCGGCGGGTAGAGTTGCTGTTGCATGTGGGTCGCCGGGTCCCGTGTCTCGCGGCCGGGGCGCTGGGCAAAGGCCTTTCGGGCGTATTCCAGGGTGTCGAAATCACGCCGGTAGGGCGGAATTTCGTGCCAGCCCTCTAGGATGAAGTCCTCGTGGAGACGGGGGCTGCCGGGGAAGTCGATGCCGAACATCTCTCGCAGTTCCCGCTGATAGGTGGCGGCGGTGGGCCAGAGGTCGTGGATGCTTTCCATGCTGGCCGGGTCCCGGGGGATGCGCACCCGCAGGCCCAGGTCCAGGCGCGCGGCGCGGTTGCAGAGCAGGTAGGTGAGCTGGAACTGACCCGCCTCCAGCCAGTCCACGGCGGTCAGCAGGACCAGGTGGCTGAAGCCTTCCCGGTCGCGCAGGTGCAAAAGGGCCGGACGCAGATGCGTGGGCCCTAGCTCGATAAAGGCCAGGTCCGGCCGCTGAGCGATCAGGTCGCCGGTGGCGAAAAGGGCGCTCAGGTGCCCGTGAATCTCGGTAAAACCATTCCGCATCATGCTTACCAGTTGTAGTCCGGCATGTCCCAATCCTGGATGACCTGCTTCTGATTGGCCTTGTACCAGGCAAAATTTTCCGCGTACTGGTTAGCGCCCTCGGCCTTGCCAGCGCGGATGAGCCGTTTGAGGTCCAGGAAGCCGGCGAGCAGGGCCTCGGGCCTGGGCATGCAACCGGTGATGTAGAGGTCCACCGGCAGATACTGGTCCAGCCGCTTGATGGTGTTGTAGGAATCGAAGTACATGCCGCCGTTGATGGTGCAGGAGCCCAGGCCCACCACGTACTTGGGGTTCTGCATCTGCTCGTAGGAGCGGATGACGCGCTTGAGGGTCTTGACCGACAGGTAGCCGGAGATGACGAAGAGGTTGGCCTGGCGCGGGGTGGGCCGCCACTGGATGCCATAGCGGTAGGCGTCGAAGCGCGGCGTCATGAGGGGGCGCATCTCGATGGCCCCACAGCCGGTGCCGAAGCCGAGGATCCAGATGGATTCGGATCTGGCCCAGTTGAAGAGGTCCTCGATGATCTGGAGGTAGGCCGGGCGCTGGACCTCGGGCAGGGCCTCGCAATAGTAGTCCCGCAGGGGCTCGACCTCGAATTCGACCCCGTCCGGACCCTTGACCAGGCGCTTTTGCAGTTCCGGCTTCAATGACGTCATCTCCTTCATACCCACAACACCCCCAACACGCCCAGCGGCACCGCCCAGACCAGGAACCAGCGGATCGACTGCTCGACCCGGAAGCGGGGGAAGACCACCCCGACCAGGACCGAGACCATGTAAATCAAAAAGACCTTGAGGAAGAAGACCGGCCAGCTCGTCGCCCCACCGAAGAACAAGTTCATATAAATGATGATCTTGGCGATGGGGAAGATGGCCCGGTTGGTCTGCATCAGGGCCAGGTAGGAGGAGTGGTACTCCGTCGGCGGACCGATGGGGATCTCCTGGGGCGCCAACACCAGGTCGAAGGGCGGGCGCATCATGGAGCCGAGGAAGGACAGCATGGCCGCCGCCACCGCCAGGGGATTGGAGAAGAGGGTCCAGTGCAGGAAGCCGCCCTGCTGGGCGGCGACGATCTCGGTCACCGACAGGGTCTGGTATTGCAAGGCCACGGCGAAAACCGCTAGGCCGAAGGGCAGTTCGGAGGCTGTGACCTGGGACAGACCGCGACTGACCCCGATGGCGGCATAGGGGTGGCCGCTCTCGCCGGCGCCCAGGGCCATGCCCAGGGTGCCGAAGAAGACGAAATAGAGGGCCAGGATGAGGTCGCCGGCGAAGGACAGGTTGGCGAACATCTCGTTGCCGTACAGGGTCGGCACGAAGAGAACCAGGCCGATGCCCCCCGTCAGCCGGAAGACAGGCCCCAGGTAGAAGTGGACGCCGTGGCTGATGGAGGTGCGCAGCCCGTAGTTCTTGATCAGATCCACGTAGTTCTGCCAGATGGGGATGCCGTGGCGGCGCCCGACCCGGGCGGCGATCTTGGCGATCAGGGCATTCAGCAGCAGGCCGTAGTTGAAGACGATAAAGAGCGTCAAGAGGGAATAGGGGATCTTCATCCAGTCAAGGTTCATGGCTGGACCCCCAGGCCCCACAGCAGGACGATGACGGCGAAGGCCAGAAAGTGAAAGGCATAGGTCTGGCCGTTGCCAGTGTAAAGGCGTCGCCCCAGATCACCCGCGGTGTGCAGCAGTTCGGTCAGGGTCTCCCAGAAACGGGTGGCCAGTGGGAGGGTGAGGAAGCCCAGGGCC
>JBGAUK010000002.1:0-101853 GCA_044228695.1 Chromatiaceae bacterium
GATCACGGATAACCAAATCCAATACAAATTAAGTAATTGTGAATTTTCAGCCTAGAAGTTGTTTTTGGACAGCCTCTTAGCTGGAATTGCAAGAGTGGTTGGGGTATCGGAATCCTGGCTTCAGCGATATGTTAATAAAAAATATGCGGAAGTGCCACGAGAGGTTCAAGTCAAAAGAAATTATAGCGGATCGCTCATCGTCGAGTGTGACGAAATGTGGTCGTTTGTCGGGAAACGTTCGAATAAACAATGGTTTTGGCTCGCACTCGATCGCGAAAGCAGGTATATTATCGGTGCTGTCGTTGGCGATCGGAGTGAAGCATCCGCTCAAGGGTTGTGGGATTCATTGCCTACCGATTACCGTGAGTGTGGGTTTTTTTATACGGACTTTTGGGCGGCTTATGGAGCGATCTTTCCTCCTGATGCTCATGATGCTGTTGGCAAAGAAAGCGGAAAAACCAATCATATAGAAAGGCTCAATTGCACCATCCGACAGCGTATTTCTAGACTTGTCAGAAAGGCGCTATCATTCTCCAAAATAATCGATAATCACATCGGGGCAATTTGGTATTTTATCCATCACTATAATGACTCGCTAAATATTGATCAAGATTTAGCGTCAGAGATTTCTTGAATCCTATTGATGAGGGCACTACCAACTCAAGGATCGGCCTTAATCACCCGCACCCCCACATCAAACCAGGCCGCCTGCCCGGTCACCGGGTCGGAGTTGTACCAGAAGTATTTCGGTTATCCGGCGGGCGAGGTCGAGGGAGGGTCGGGTGGCGTCTGGTGGGGGTGTCGACCGCAGGGATGCTGTCGCCAAGCCTACAGGGATGTATTCACGGCGTCCCCCGCCAGACGTCACCCGACCCGGAACAAGCGTAGCCCCCGATCAACCAGGGGACCCACGGATGATCAGGGACCCCGGGCGAACGGCCCGGAGTACCCCGCGCGGTCCAGATCCTAGACCGAGTCTTTCAACGTAATTTCCTTTATGTGACCAGTGGCCTTGGGGGGCAGAAGAAGGAACGGGCCCGGGGTAATCAGGCCCAGAGAGATCGCCCAGGGAGAGCGGCACGGCCTCAAAGGGGGGCACGGCAATCTGGGTATCGCCAAAGGCAACGATGGGATGTCGCCAGGCGCCGGCCTCCAGCACAAACACCTCGATGCGGTGTTTCAGGGGATCGATCAACCAGACATGAGGCACGCCATGACGAGCATAGAGGGGCATCTTGACATGCCGGTCCCGGCGCTCGGTAGAGGGCGAGAGAATCTCGCAAACCCAATCGGGTACTACTTCGAAGCGTTGATCGCTGGGTAATCTCGGCAGTCGTTCCCGCCGCCAGCCAGCAAGATCCGGAACCGAAACCTCCTGATCGCGCAGGAAATGAATCTCCAGCTCGACCAGGATTCGCCATCCGCCCGGACCGCCGCGGCCACGGTCAAAAGGGCCGCCAAGCTCGATCTGCAGGGCGGATTCAACCCCCATGTGGGCGCCTGATGGCCGTGGTTGGGTATGGAGGCGGCCATTGAGGATTTCGCCGGTCAGGCCCTCGGGCAGGGCCATTAGCCGGTCGTAAAGAGAGTCGGGGATGGCGGTTTGCCTGGCACTCGGCATCGGGTCAAGTCTCCGGTGGCGATCGGCGGGCATCGTCAGCGGCGGGGTCAGACCGAGTCTTTCAACATCATTTCCTTGATGTGACCAATGGCCTTGGTGGGATTGAGGCCCTTGGGACAGACCTCGACGCAGTTCATGATGCTGTGGCAACGGAAGAGCTTATAGGGGCCCTCCAGGAAGTCCATGCGCTCGGCGCTGGCCTGGTCGCGGCTGTCGGCGAGGAACCGATAGGCCGTGAGCAGGGCTTGGGGGCCGAGAAACTTGTCTGGATTCCACCAGAAGGAGGGGCAGAAGGTGGAACAGCAGCCGCACATGATGCACTCGTAGAGGCCATCAATCTTGTCGCGGTCCGCGGGGGACTGGAGGATCTCCTGCTCGGGCGTGGGCTCCTTGCGCTTGAGCCAGGGTTCCACAGCCTTGTATTGCTCATAGAACTGGGTCATGTCCACGACCAGGTCGCGGACGACGGGCCGCCCCGGGAAGGGCCGCACCTCGATCGGTTCCTTCAGATCGGCGATGGCGGTGACACAGGCGAGCTTGTTGGTGCCATTAACGTTGACGCCATCGGAACCGCAGACGCCCTCGCCGCAGGAGTGGCGGAAGGCGAAGGTCTCGTCCTGGGCCTTGATGGCCTTGAGGGCATCGCGCAGCATCATGCCGCGATGGGTCTCGACCTCGAATTCCTGCATGCGGGGCTTCTGGCCCAGCTCGGGATCATAGCGATAGACACGAAATTTCATGATATTCCCTCCACCTGGCTCAATAGACGCGCTCTTTCGGCGGGAAACTCTCCACCGTCAGGGGCTTGGTCCGCACCGGCTTGTAGTCCAGCCGGTCGCCCTCCTGGAAGTAGAGGGTGTGTTTCATCCAGTTGACATCGTCGCGCTTGGGGAAGTCCGGACGCGAATGGGCGCCGCGGCTCTCCTGACGCGTGAGGGCGGAGGCAGCGATGGCCATGCCTACGTCGAGCAGATTCTCCAGCTCCAGGGCCTCGATACGGGCGGTATTGAAGACCTTGGAGTGGTCGGTGAGCCGAACCTCGCCGAAGGCGTCCCGGATCTCCTTCATCTTGTCCAGGCCCTCGGACATGATCTCCTCGGTGCGGAAGACGCCGGCGTGATCCTCCATGCAGCGGGTCAGCTTCTCGCGGGTCTCGTGGACACTCGGGCCATGGCTCCGCTGTTCCCAACGTGTCAGCCGCCCCATGGCCGCCTCCAGGCTGGCCGGGTCGATGGTGCGATGGAAGGGGTTTTCCTTGACGTAATCGATGATGTTCTTGCCCGCCAGGCGGCCAAAGACCAGGATGTCGAGCAGGGAGTTGCCACCCAGGCGGTTAGCGCCATGGACCGAGGCGCAGGCGCATTCACCGGCGGCATAGAGCCCCGGCACCGCATCCTCGCCGCCACCGGCCGGCGTCATGACGCGGCCAAAGCGGTCGGTGGGGATACCCCCCATGAGGTAGTGGGCGGTGGGGAAGACCGGAATGGGCTCGACCACGGGATCGACGCCGGCAAAGATACGGCTGCTCTCGCGGATGCCCGGCAGACGCTTGGCGATGACGCTCTCGCCCAAATGATCGAGCTTGAGGAGGACGTGGTCGGCCTTGGGCCCAGCGCCCCGCCCCTCCTTGATCTCGGTGACAATGGAGCGGGAGACCACGTCGCGGCTGGCCAGGTCCTTGGCCTTGGGGGCATAACGCTCCATGAAGCGCTCCCCGCGTCCATTGAGGAGATAACCGCCCTCCCCACGCACACCCTCGGTGATCAGCATGCCCTTGCCCGCGATGCCGGTGGGATGGAACTGGAAAAACTCCATGTCCATCAGGGGCACGCCGGCCCGCAGGGCCATGGCCATGCCATCGCCCGTATTGATGTGGGCGTTAGAGGTGGTACGAAACACCTGACCGCAACCGCCGGTGGCCAGCAAGGTGGTCTTGGCCTCGATCAGCAGGGGCTCGCCGGTCTCGATCTCCAGGACCAGGGCGCCGCAAATCACGCCCTCGGCGTCCTTGACCAGATCAAGAGCGAAGAACTCGTCGAAGAAGTGGGTCTTGGCGCGGAGGTTCTGCTGATAAAGGGTGTGGAGGATGGCGTGACCGGTACGGTCCGCCGCGGCGCAGGTGCGGGCGGCCTGGTCGCCGCCGAAGTTCTGGGTCATGCCGCCAAAGGGACGCTGGTAGATCTTGCCATTGTCCGTGCGGGAAAAGGGCACCCCCGCATGTTCCAGTTCATAGACGGTGGGGATGGCCTCCCGGCACATGAACTCGATGGCATCCTGGTCGCCCAGGTAGTCCGAACCCTTGACGGTATCGAACATGTGCCAATGCCAGTTGTCCGGCAGGACGTTGGCCAGGGCCGCGTTGACCCCACCCTGGGCGGCGACGGTATGGGACCGGGTCGGGAACACCTTGGAGACCACCGCCACGCGCAGATCCGCGTTGGCCAGTTGGATCGCCGCGTTGAGCCCGGCCCCGCCCGCGCCCACGATCAGGGCGTCGAAGTTTCGCTTGTTTAATGACATATCATTCTCGCATTCGATTCTCGCCTGGTCCTAGGCCACCAGGACGATGACTTTGAGGGCCCAGAGGCCGCAGCCAATCAGTCCCAGCGCCAGCAGACTCAGGGCCGTGACGCGGATGGCGGTAGGGTGCACATAGTCGATGATGGCGTCACGTACGCCTACCCAGGCATGGAGCAGGAGTACGCCGACAAAGATCAGGAAGCCGATGCCGACCAGAGGCTGGCTCAGCCAGGCCACCCATTCGGCATGAGTCGCGGGTGGGCCAAAGGCGAGGGAGAGGATGAGATAGGGAAGATACAGCAGCAGGGCGATGGCGGTCACGCGCTGGAAAATCCAGGCCCGCAGTCCCGAGGCTTGACGGCTCATGACAGTGCTCCCAACAGAATCAGGGCCAGGACGGGGCCACCCGCCAGCACGCCCCAGGCCGTTTGCCGGTAAAGGGGCTTCTCGATACCCACGTCGATATCCAGCATCAAATAGCGGATACCCGCCAGGAAATGGTGCATCAGCGCCCAAAGGAAGAGGAAGAGAAAGGCCTTGAAGGGCCAACTGGCCACCAGTTGGGCCGCCGCCTCGAAGCCCGCCGGGTTGGACACCGAGAGAGCCAGGATATGGATGAAATAAGGCAGGGTGAGGACCATGGCCACGCCGCTGATGCGGTGACCAATTGACATGACCCCCGCCACCGGGAGCCGGATCACCAGCAAATCTAGAAAGACAGGTCGTTTTTGGGTGGTAATCATCGTTACGTTCCGGTTTTTTTGACCAAATCTCGGGGCCCGTCCTTACTGGTCCAACCCCAAGCCGCAAGCGGCACCCCAGGTGCCGCTGACGATCCGCGCCGCGCGCTGTTTGCAGCCATCTGGCGCGAGTCGAAGGGAGCAGAGAATGTCCAGGGGGCTCCTTGGCCTGACCTATCGCCGCCTGCCCTTACCGTTTGTAACAATCGCATATCTGGTGCGCCGCAGCAATCGCGATTTAATCTCGGAAATATTCATCTGGCCTCGGGAGATGCGCCTAGCCAGGCTCGCGCCAGCCTGTCAGGGCACTGGCCTGGCCTGCAGGTGTCGTCCCGCCAACCAGACCAGCAATAGCACGGGAACACCGATCAGGGTGGTGAAGACGAAGAAGGCCGGATAGCCGATGGCCTCGACCATGGTGCCTGAGTAGCCGCCCAGGACCTTAGGCAGCAAGGTCATGAGGGAGCTGAAGATGGCGTACTGGACCGCGGTGAAGGCGACGCTGGTGAGGCTGGACAAAAAGGCGACGAAGGCGGCGCTGGCCAGTCCCGCCGCCAGATTATCCGCCGCCACGGCCAGATAGAGGACGGCGGCATCATTGCCCACCCAGGCCAGCCAGACGTAGATCAGATTGGTCGCCGCCGAGAGGATGGCGCCGAGCATGAGGATGCGCATGACCCCAAAGCGGGTGGCCATGAGGCCGCCGAGGAGGCCGCCGGCGATGCTGACAATGACACCAAAGGTCTTGACCGCCGTGGCGATCTGGGTCTTGGTGAAGCCCATGTCCTGATAGAAGACATTGGAGATCACCCCCAGAACAATGTCCGAGATGCGGTACAGGCCGATCAGGGCTAGCAGCAGCAGAGCCGTGCGGGTGCCATAGCGGTCGAAGAAATCCAGTACGGGGGCGACCCAGGTCTCCCGGGCCATGGCCTGATCCACCACCCCCAAACGCACCAGCAACCAGCCAGTCACGCCCGCCGTCAGGATCGCCAGCAGGAAATGCAGGGTCTCCAGCAGGAAGCCGGCCAAGGGTCCCTCCCCTAGCGATCCCTGGAGCGCGGCGAAGCCGTTGCCGCTGAGGAAGAAGGTCGCCACGAAGGCCATTGCCGCGCTGGCGAAGACGATCACCAGCCGGAAGTAATCCCAGGCCCCGTAGCGTCGGGTAGCCAACCGCCCGGAAACCGGCTCGGGTATCAAGAGGGTGGTGGCCATGCCCACCAGCGTGGTCCCGGCCATTGCGATGTAGGTCCAGCGCCAGGCCGCGAAGACGTAGTGCTCCGCGGTCGAACCCAGGGCGGCGGCCAGGTAGAGGGCGCCGGCCCCCGAAACCACCATGCCGACGCGATAACCGGCAATATAGGTCGCCGACATCATGGCCTGGAGGCTGGTCTCCGCCGCCTCGATCCGGTAGGCATCGATCACGATGTCCTGGGTCGCCGCCGAGAAGCCGAGTAGCACCGCCGCTAGGGCCATGTGGGTCAGGCTGCTGCCCCCTTGCGCCGGGTCTATGGCCGCCATCAGGAGGATGGCGCTGGCGATGGCTAGTTGGGCGACCAGCAGCCAGGAACGGCGGCGCCCCAGCCAGCGCGTCAGCAGGGGCAGCGGCAGGCGGTCGATGAGCGGCGCCCAGACGAACTTGAAGGAGTAGCCGAGGGCCGCCCAACTGAAGAAGGTCACGGCCCCGCGATCTACCCCGGCCTCCCGCAGCCAGAGCGACAGGGAGGAAAAGATCAGCAGCAGTGGAATCCCGGCGGAAAAGCCGAGAAAACACATGGCGATGACGCGGCTATCGAGAAAGGGACGCAAGGTCGCCCGCCAGGAGTCGTGGGTGGTCTTAGGGTCGGTCATGATCATTAAGCGTAACTATTCAGGTTCTACTTGCTTAACAGGTAACTAAGCAAGTAAATTTGCCTCATGTCTCAGCAGCCGGCCTCAACCTCGCCACCCGAGTCACCTGATGACGAATTAGTCCGTCTGCGCCGGGAGAACGCGGAGTTGCGTGCCTTGGTTATCGACCAAGCGGCCCTGATTGAGCAACTGCGACAACGCCCCCAGGAACTGGAAGCGCGCTTAGCCAAGGATAGCCACAACTCCAGCAAGCCGCCGTCCTCCGATCCGCCCTTCAAGAAACCCGCCCCGCAGTCCCTGCGCCAGAACCGGGGCCGTAAGCCCGGCGGCCAACTGCGGCATCCGGGTGCCACCCTGGATTGGGTTGATCACCCGGATCAGCGCGTGACCCTGCCCTTGTCGGGAGCCTGTGCGTGCGGCCAGGACTTGAGTCAACTTGCCGCGACGCCCCTGCCCGAGCGTCCCCAGGTCACCGAACTCGTGATCCGCCGCGAGGTCACCGAATATCGCACCGTGACCGGGATCTGTCCCTGTGGGCGTATCCATCGCAGCCCCTTTCCAGACGCGGTGCGCGCGCCGGTACAGTATGGCGCCGGGGTGGCCGCCTTCGCCGTCTTCCTGACCCAGTTTCATCACCTGCCCTATCAGCGCACGGCGGACCTGCTCGCCAGCGTGGCGGGCCTTGCCCTGTCGCCCGGGACGATTTATACCCTGGTGCAGGAGGCGGCGGCGCGTTTGACCGCCCCGGTGGCGGCCATTGGCGAGGCCCTGATCAAGCAGACGGTCGCCCATGCCGACGAGACCGGCGTGCGCATCGCCGGCAAACTCCATTGGCTGCATGTCCTGAGCGCCACCTGTCTCACTTTTTTTACCGTCCATGCCCAGCGCGGACGCCAGGCCCTGGCGGCCATCGGGCTCCTCGCCCGCTTCCGCGGCATTCTCGTCCATGATCATTGGTCAGCCTATGCCGGCTATGACTGCACCCATGCCTATTGCAACGCGCATCATCTGCGCGAGCTCATCGCCATGGCGGAGACCTACCCGCGCCGCCGCTGGCCGCAAGCCCTGATCGACCTGCTCTGTGAGGCCAACGCGGCGACCAAACTGGCCCGGGCGGCGGGCTTCGCCGCCTTACCTCGCCTCATGATCGAGGACTTCTTCACTCGCTATGACGAGCTTCTTACCACCGCTGCCAGCCAGCATCCGCGCGCCGTCCGCCCGCCAGGCCAACGACGCCGCGTCAAACAGACCCCCGCCTATAACCTGATCACCCGCCTGCAAGCGCACCGCGATGAGGTGCTGCGCTTCATCACCGACCTCCAGGTCCCCTTCGACAACAATCTCGCCGAGCGCGATATCCGCATGCCGAAGCTCAAGCACAAGGTCTCCGGTGGCTTCCGCGCCGTGGCGGGTGCCCAGGCCTTTGCCACCATCCGTTCCTACCTCTCGACCTTGCAGAAGCAATCCATCGATGTCTACCAAGCCTTGGTCTTAACCTTCCAAGGACAGCCGCCGATGCCGCGCCTGGATTGAGTCAGGACAAGTGAGCTGAATAGTTACCATTAAGCAAGCAAAGAGGTCTCCGCGACGCCTTTCTGGCGAGCCTCAAGCCGCGCGGGGCCTAACCTCGTTGGCGATGATCTCACCCACTTCCCGTGAGACTACCTTCAAGTCATAGCAGGCCTGGAGGTTCAGCCAGGACTGGGCATCGCCGCCGAAAAAGCGAGCCAGCCGCAGGGCAGTATCCGGTGTCACGGCACGTCTTTCCTTCAGGATCCCATGCAGGCGGGTGGCCGGCACCCGCAGGGCCTGGGCCAAGGCATTGACGCTCAGATGCAAAGGGATCAGATAGTCTTCCCGGAGGATTTCACCGGGATGGACGGGTCGCATACCGTCAATCGGGGTCATGAGGTTAACCTATTCTAATGATAATCCAGGATTTCGACGTCTTCCGCATGCCCATCCCGCCACACAAAACAGAGTCGCCATTGGGCATTGACGCGGATGCTGTAGTGGCCGGTTAGGTCACCCCTCAAGGCCTCCAGCCGGTTCCCGGGCGGACTGCGCAGAAATTCCAGTGTGGCGGCGTTATGCAATTGGGTCAACTTGCGCTCGGCTACCATCTGAATGGCTCGCAAACGGGGTGGACAGCGACCACTGAACAGCCTCTCGGTGTCCTTGCAGCGAAAGGATCGAATCATGGTTGCCGGCGCGGGCCCTTGGGCTGGCTAGCTCTGCAGGACGTACTGCCCCGGCGCGGCCTCCTGGGGTGGATACTCGTCATTGCCCAAGGTCGGTGGCGGCCCTAGGGGACCGCAGCGTTCGCCCAGCCACTGGACCCAGTCCTCCCACCAGGACCCCGGGCGCTTATCAATGCGGTCCAGCCAGTTATCCGGGTCTTGCTGACCGGTGGCATCGCCCACCCAGTAGCGGCGTTTGGGGGGCGTCACGGGGGGATTGATGACCCCGAGGATATGGCCAGAGGTAGCCAGCACATAGCGGGCAGGCCCGCCGATCAGACCACAGAGCCGGAAGGTGTGTCGCCAGGGAGCGATATGGTCCTGCTCGGCGCCGACGGCGTAGAGCGGTTGTTGGATGGCCCCCAGGTCCAGGGGGCGCCCGCCCATCTCCAGGTCTCCCGGCCGTGCCAGCCGGTTCTTCATATACAACTCCCGCAGGTAGAAGTCGTGCATGGCCGCGGGCATGCGGGTGGCATCGCAATTCCAGAAGAGCACCTCGTTGGGGGCCAGGGCCTCGCCATATAGATAGCGATGCACCACATAGTGCCAGATAAGGCTATTGGGTCTCAGCAACCGAAAGGCGCTGGCCATGTCGGCCCCATCCAGGTAGCCCCTGACGGCCATGCGCTCTTGCAGGAAATCCAGGCTGCCCTCGCTCAGGAAGGCCCCGATGGCGCCGGGATCGCTGAAGTCCACCAGGGTGGTCAGGCTGGACCAATGGGCGACGGGATTATGACTTACGTCCTGGCCCTCGGGGTCGGCCGCCAGCCAGGCCAGCAGCATGGCCAGGGCGGTGCCACCCAGACAATAACCCGCCGCGTGGACCTGGGGTACGCCACAGATGGCGCGAGCCGCCGCCAGCGCCGGCAGCACACCACCCAGCACATAGTTTTCCAGGGTTGTCTCCTTGGCCTCTGGGCCCGGATTCCGCCAACTGGTGACAAAGACGGTAAATCCCTGGCCGACCAGATAGCGGACCAGGCTGTTGCCAGGGGTCAGGTCCATGATGTAATACTTATTGATCCAGGGCGCCACCAGCACCACCGGGATAGCGTGGACCGCCGCAGTCGCCGGGGCGTATTGGATCAACTCCAGCAGCTCGTTCCGCAAGACCACCTGACCGGGCGTGACCGCCAGGTCCTTGCCGACCTTGAAGGCATCCGGCTCTACCATCCGCACCTCGCCCGCCGCCGCTTCGCGCAGCCAATGATTGAGGCCATAAACCAAGCTGAGCCCCTGGCTGGCGATGGCGCGCCGCAGGGCTTCCGGGTTGGTCCAGAAAAAATTGCTGGGGGCCATGGCATCCAGCCATTGTCTCAGCCAGAAGGCCGCCCGCTCCCGCTGTTGGGGGTCCACGCCCTCGGTGGCATAGATGGCATCCTGCAACCAGCGACAGTTAAGCAGATACATATCCTTGAGAAAGCAGAAAGCTGGCAACTCGGTCCAGGCGGGACTCTGGAAACGATCGTCGCGCGCATGGGCATCCAGGGCGGGCTCGCTGGGGATATTGAGGGCGGTTTGAAAAAAGTGATCTCGAATCTGAGCCGACCCAAGGACCAGGTCTTGCAGGCTGGCGGTCAAGCGTTCGGGATGCCGCAGCCAGGCCTCCTGTATCGCCAGCATGGACCCAGCAATATCGAAGGGATCGTAGGGAAGCGCCACCGGGGGGGACGGGGTTTGGCCGGGCGAGGTGGGGGGCGTCATGGGGGGTCTCCTGCTGCGCCGCGGGTGTTGGGCGATCTAACGTCTTCTAACCTTTCGGTTTCCTGGCGACCATTAACCTGCCACCCTGAAGCCACCGCGATAAATTCTAACAGAATGTTTCCCACGAACGCGGGTGGCGCCAGAATCCAACCCCATCCAGGATTATTGAGGTTAAGATGTTGGCCCAGTCGCGAAACCCAACCGCCGCCAGCACGGACTTCTGCACTGGTAGCCCTGATCAACCGGAACTCCCATGCCCGATCCCAATCTCTTTGACGAAGGTGATCCCAGCCAATGGCGCCTGGCCATCCGGGTCCTGGCCATGCCCGCCGATACCAATGCCGCGGGGGATATCTTTGGCGGCTGGCTGATGTCCCAGGCCGACATCGCCGGGGCCACGGTGGCCGTCCAGGCGGCGGCGGGTCGGGTGGTCACGATTGCGGTCAATGAGTTCCGCTTCGTCTCCCCCGTGGCCGTGGGCGATCTGGTGGACATCTATGCCCGGGTGCAGCGTCTGGGTACCACCTCGGTCAGCGTCGAGATTCGGGCCTGGGCCCGCCGTGAGATGGACCCCGAGAGCCGCCATCACGTGGCCGTCGCCAATATTACCTACGTCGCCGTGGGTGCCGATGGGCGGCCCAGGCCCATCGCCGAATCCTGCAAGACCAAGTAGCAATAAAATCAATACTATAAGAGGATAACGCTATGTTTGAAGCCATCAAGCTTGGCCGCAAGGTCGATAAGGAGACCTTCAACACCGAACAGGAAGAACTGCGTACCCAGTTGCTCCTGGTCCAGCGCGAGCTATTGCAGACAGACATGCCGGTCATCATCCTGGTCGCCGGGGTGGAGGGGGCTGGCAAGGGCGGGGTGGTCAACCGGCTGCACGAATGGCTTGATGCCCGCGGCCTCCAGTCCTTCGCCTATTGGGACGAAACGGACGAGGAACGTCAGCGCCCGCGCTACTGGCGATTCTGGCGCTCCATGCCGCCCCGCGGCGAAATGGCCATCCTCTTTGGCGGCTGGTACCTGGCGCCCCTGGAACATCGGATCCATAACCTCTGCAGCGATGCCGAGCTGGACGGCGAACTCAACCGTATCGTCGAATTCGAGCGCATGCTGATCCAGGACGGGGCCCTCATCATCAAGTTCTGGTTTCACCTCTCCGAGCGGGAACAGCAGGATCGCCTCAAGGAGTTGGAACGCGACGACCGCAGCCGCTGGAAGATGCTGCCGCAGAAGGGCAAAGAACGGGAACACTATGCCCACTTCGAGTATGTGGCGGAGCGCATGATTCGGCATACCGATCGGGGCATATCGCCCTGGTATCTGATCGAGGCCGGGGACACCCGTTATCGTGATCTAACCATGGGCAAGACCCTGCTCCATGCCATCAAGCAGCGGTTGAGCGAAGTGCCGCCCATTGAGCCCCCCGCCACCTCGGGCCAACTGGAACTGCCGGCCAGCCCCGAGGCCCGGATCACGGTCCTGGATCATCTCGATCTGGAGCAAAAGCTGGCCTGTGACATTTACCGTACCGAATTGGCCAAGCTACAAAGCGAACTCAATGGCCTCTGTTGGGAGGCCTACAAAAAGCGTCGTTCCCTGGTGATTGTCTTCGAGGGCGCGGACGCGGGCGGCAAGGGGGGCGCCATCCGTCGTTTCACCACCGCGATCGATGCCCGACTCTACCGTGCCATTCCCATCGCCGCCCCCACCGACGAGGAGAAGGCCCACCATTATCTCTGGCGCTTCTGGCGCCATATCCCCCGCAATGGCTACATCACCATTTTTGACCGCTCCTGGTATGGCCGGGTGCTGGTGGAGCGCGTCGAAGGCTTCGCGACCGACGCCGAATGGCGCCGCGCCTACGACGAAATCAATCAGTTCGAGGAACAATTGGTCGAGAACGGCGTGGTCTTGGTCAAATTCTGGCTCCAGGTCAGCGATGAGGAACAATTGCGACGCTTCAAGGAACGAGAGGCCGTAGCTTATAAGAAATACAAGATCACCGCCGAGGACTGGCGCAACCGGGACAAGGCGCCCCAGTACCGCACCGCCATCAACGACATGGTGGTCTATACCAGCACGGAATCCGCCTCCTGGACCCTGGTCGAGGGCGACGACAAGCCCTTTGCCCGCATTAAGATCCTGACCACGCTCCGCGGCGCCCTGCGCACGGCCCTGGAGGATGGCGGCTTCATGAGCAACAGCGGTTATGTCGCCTGCGGCAAACGCATCCTGGAGCAGGAAAATCCGGTCAAGGTAAAGTCAGGGAAAGAGAAGAAGAGCAAGAAATAATCCACAACGACGAGGAAGACCCATGGATAGCGCAAGACTGGCAGCGGCCAACACTCGCTGCCTGCTGGCCGTGGCCAATGCCCTGATCGTGGATCGGGGGCTGATCGCCTTTCTCCGCGATCTGGCCCCCCAATGGGGTTCCACCACCGGCAAGACCCGCTCCTATGGCGGCATGGTGAAACTGGCGGAGGCGGATACCCGCTGCGTCCTGCGCGTGGACTCACGGACCGCCATCCTGCTGAACGAGGCCCTCTATCGGCACGATGGCCCCGCCCGCGCAGCCGCGCAAATGGCCGATGCCCTGCGCCACCCTGCGATCGACCCAGACGGCACCCACTGCCGGGTCAGTGTCGCCCAGATGACGCCCTTCATCATCGGCATTACCCAGTATGCCGATGCCGAGGGTCTGCAGGTCGCGCCGGATTCCCCGCGCTTTCACCATCGGGTGGTGTCAATTTTGCCGGCTTGAGGTGGTGACAGCTTTTTCACTGCGGGGCCAATGGTTTGGCGCCCTAACCTAAGCCTATCTCAGGGGGTGGCGTAATGCTCCACCACATACTTATCCACCAGGCGAATGAAGTCCTCGGCGATGCCCTCCCCCTTCAGGGTGGCGACCTTCTCACCATCGATATAGACCGGGGCGGCGGGCCGCTCGCCATTGCCCGGCAGGCTGATGCCAATGTTGGCGTGCTTGCTCTCGCCCGGACCGTTGACGACACAGCCCATGACGGCCACCCGCATGGCGACCACGCCGGGATAAGCCTGGCGCCATTCCGGCAGGCGTTGCCGCAGATGATTCTGGATATCCAGGGCAAGCTGCTGAAAGGCGGTGCTGGTGGTGCGCCCACAGCCAGGGCAGGCGGTGACCTGGGGGGCGAAAGCCCGCAACTCCAGGGCCTGGAGGATCTCCTGGGCGACCTCCACCTCGCGGCTGCGCGGCGCCCCAGGCTCCGGGGTCAGGGAGACGCGAATGGTATCTCCGATACCCTCCTGGAGCAGGACGGCCAGCGCAGCGGTGGAGGCCACGATACCCTTGGCGCCCATGCCCGCCTCGGTCAGGCCTAGATGCAGGGCATAATCACCCCGCTCCGCCAGGCGGCGATAAACGGTAATCAGATCCTGGACCCCGCTCATCTTGCAGGAGAGGACGATGCGATCGCGCCCCAGCCCGATGGCTTCGGCCTGACGGGCGCTCTCCAGGGCGGAGGTGACCATGGCTTCGTAGGTCACTTCCCGTACCGAAGCCGGCTGGGCCAAACGGGCATTGGCGTCCATGAGGCGAGCCACCAGTTCCGGGTCAAGGCTGCCCCAGTTGACGCCGATCCGTACCGGCCGGTCATGGTGAATGGCCAGCTCGATCAGAGTCGCGAACTGGCTGTCCCGCTTCTCGCCCCGGCCCACATTGCCGGGGTTGATGCGGTACTTGGCCAAGGCCTGGGCGCATTCGGGGTAATCGGCCAGCAGCCGGTGGCCATTGAAGTGGAAATCCCCAATCAGAGGGACAGCCAGCCCCAGGGCGTCCAGGGCCTCGCGAATGGCCGGGACGGCGCGGGCGGCCTCTTCATTGTTGACCGTGAGGCGCACCAGTTCCGACCCGGCGCGGGCCAGTTCCGCGACCTGGCGCACACTGGCGGCGACATCGGCGGTATCCGTATTGGTCATGGACTGGACCACCAGGGGCGCGCCGCCCCCGATCTTGATGGGGCCGACCTGGACGGCGGTAGTGGGATGGCGATGTGGGAACATGGCTTACCTGACAAGAGGTTGAGTTTGTTTTTTCGAGCCGGGCGGCAAGTGGGGAGTTAGCCCCCCGGTTCAGGGTAAGGGCGATCTAAGCCCCTGGATCAGATCCAGGTAATCTGGTTCGTCCGGGCCGATGAGCCCATGGCGGATCAGGAAATCGATGATGACCAGATTGCAGTTGATCTTGAAGTCGCTGGTGTCCCGGACCCTGGCCATCACCACCTCGATGGGTTGCAACTCGAACCCCGCCACCTCGCCATCCGTGTTGACGGGCCGGAAATCCGCCGGCAACTCCAGGTCATAGCAATACATGACATCCGGCTTGAGGCCATGCTGCCCCTCCACGCAATAGGTCACGGCCCCGACCGCCACCGCTTGGGACGAAAGGGACTCGGGCATCCCCGCCTCTTCCTGGCATTCCTTGCGGATATTCTCGGTCAGGCCCAGGCCCCAGGGCAGACCACCCGCGGCCAGATTATCCAGATGATTGGGAAAAACGCGGCGGTCGGCGGCGCGGCGCGCGACCCATAACTTGAGACCATCCCGGGATCGCACAAAGCCATTGAGATGTTGCCCATAAGCCCTTACGCCAAAATAGGGTGCGGCGGAGCGGTCGATCAGCAACCCCGGCTGGAGGCGAGTCTTGGCGGCGACCGGGTAG
Organism: Chromatiaceae bacterium; assembly: GCA_044228695.1. Classification (GTDB taxonomy): domain Bacteria; phylum Pseudomonadota; class Gammaproteobacteria; order Chromatiales; family Chromatiaceae; genus M0108. The sequence goes on from JBGAUK010000002.1 coordinate 15,382, forward strand.
CGCTCCCCGTGGATATGGCCAATGATGCCCTGGGCATGCAGGTCCAGGAGGAGTTCATGCAGCAACCGGGATCGCTCTTCCAAATCCGTCGCCGCATGAACCCAGGCCACGCCCTCCTCCCCGGCCCTCAGGACGTCCGGGTAGCCACGCAGATGGGGGACGAAGTCGCGGCGGATCAGACCGACTTGTTCTCCCTCGACCCGGAAGGGGACGAATTGGCTGGGGTCCCAGCGGTTGCAGGCGCGGATGTGGTCGAGGTAGCTCATGGGAACCTATCCCTGGAGAATGGAAATAATGAAACCGGTCTAAGCGGCTGTACGAACTTAGATAACCATATCCGCAAACAACCAGGAAGCCCCAGGGATACCCCTATTCCGTCGCCTTAGCGGCCGTCCAGAGGCGCTCCATTTCCGCCCTGACCTCGACACTTGGCCTTCGACCTTGGTCTCGCAGGGCCTGCTCGATATAACTAAAGCGGTTTTCGAAGCGCTGATTGGCGGCGCGCAGTGCCTGCTCGGCATCCACGCCGAGATGGCGGGCCAGGTTGACGGTAGCGAAGAGCAGATCCCCGACCTCGTGAACGCGGGCCTGATGGCTGGCGTCCTCGGCCAGGGTCTCGGCGCACTCAGCGACCTCCTCCCGTACCTTATCAAGCACCTCCGGTGCCAGATCCCAGTCAAAGCCGCCCCGTGCGGCGCGACGCTGTAGCTTTTCGGCCCGGATCAGGGCCGGCAGGGCCTGGGCCACGCCGCCGAGCAGACCCAGTGGGGTCGCAGCCGGCATTTGCGCCCGTTCGCCAGCCTTGATCCTCTCCCAATGGGCATTTACCGCCGCCGCATCCCCCAGTTCAAGTTCGCCAAAAACATGAGGATGGCGCCGGATCATCTTGGCGCAGATGGCATCCACAATCTCAGGGAAATCGAAATGACCGCCCTCTTGTCCCAGCCGCGCTTGAAAGGCGATCTGGAACAAGAGATCACCTAATTCATCGCGCAGGGCCAGCATATCCCCCTGGTCGATGGCCTCCGCCACCTCGTAGGCCTCCTCCAGGACATAGGGCAGCAGGCTACGAAAATCCTGTTGCCGGTCCCAAGGACAGCCGCCGTCAGGGTCACGCAACCGCGCCAGGATGCCTAGCAGGTCATCCAGGCCATAGGTTTCGCCCGCGGCCACCGCTAGCCTAGAACTGCCCGGTGCGCAGCAAGACCAGGGTGCAGGCCCGCTCGCTGGGGATGCCCGCCAGGCCCAGGGCCTCTTCAAGCTCCGGCGATTCGGTGCCGGGGTTGAGGATTACCCGACCGGGCGCCAGGGCGACGATGTCCGCGATCAGGTCGCGACTGCGTTCTGGCCCGACATACAGGGTCAGGGTGTGGACCGGCTCCTGGATGGCGCTCAGGCTCGCCGTTACCGGAATTCCGTCGATCTGGTCAAAATTGGGATGCACCGGCACGACCCGGTAACCCATGTCATCCAGCAATCGCAAGGCCTGATGGGCATAACGGGCCGGCTTCGGGCTGGCCCCCAGGATCACCACACAATGCTGGGAAGCTGTAAGAGGCATCTGCACGCTAACACCGCTGGGTCTGTTGTTCAGGATGAGACCATGGTAGCGAAGCGGGAGATCAGGGTCCATTCCCGGTTCGGAGGGAAGCCCATGTCGCTCTTGACGGGCTTCGGCCCCTTCGGGATAATAAGCCGCTTAAACAAGCGCCCGTAGCTCAGTTGGATAGAGTATCTGGCTACGAACCAGAGGGTCGGGAGTTCGAATCTCTCCGGGCGCGCCAATTAATCAAGGACTTAGCCGCTTTAAGCGGCTTTTTCTTTTTCCGGTGTGCCGGAATTTGTGCATACGTTTCCCCCTATATATCCTGTCAGGTCCGCCACCACTAGCGGCTCGGTGGCGATGCGATCGGCGTGCGCCGACAAGTGCTCCGGCGCCAGATGCGCCTGACGCTGCACCAATCCTCGGTTCTTATTTCCGATTCACGCTCGAACCAAGCCACTACTACCCATCCCATGCGGGCCAGATTATGAAAATCCGACTTCTTGTGGTTCCTTTGCTGCTAGCGGGTTGCGCGACTGAACTCATCAGATCCAGCAATAATCTGGTCGTGGTGAGTGCCAGAACCGACCGGTCGCAAGAGGCGAAGGCCATGGCCGATCAGGAATGCGCGCAAGGGCAGAGGATGGCTAAATTAATGCGGCAAACAGTGGATACTAATACCTTGTCCACCTTCCATTTTCGGTGCATAACACCCGATGCTTGTCGGGATCTCCCCAAAAACTCCAAGCGGTCCTATTGCATTTAAAGCCGGCATGAGATGCCGGGGATGCTCTGGGCCCATGCCCAGCCGAGGTTCCAGGGCCTGCCAGCCCCCGGGCCAGGGAGAGACGTTACATCCTATTAACTTCGTCACACACTCATCCTTCAGCCCCTTGTCTCCGCGATATAAGGGTGGGGAATTTTGGACTAGAATCCGAATGCGAGCACATGAATCCACCGAAACGACGACTGGTTGTTGGGGGCCCTGGTGTCAGCCTCGTGATTCAGGCGCCGCAACATACCGACCCCTTGAAATAACAGGAGTATCTTAATGAAAATTCTTATGCCCGTCATGGCGGCCTTCCTCGCGGGCTGTGCGGCCTCGCCTGAAATCATCAGTTCTTCGGAGGATAATGTTGTCATTTATGCCCCGCCTTCCGTGGCGGCAGAGGCGTCACAGGTGCTAGCGGACAAGGAGTGCGCCAAATCCAATAAAACTGCCAGGTTGGTGCGTGAAGCGGATGCGAAAAGCCCCTGGGCCGCCTCTTACTTTTTTTGCATAGGGCCCCAAGAGAATTCCAGAGAGATTAAAAATGAAAAATCCGATTAAGCCCCTTACGCTGTTTGTTCCATTTTTCTTGTCGGGATGCACCCCTGAGATTCTCCTCTCGGATGGCCAGAATGTGGTGGTGGATGCCAATTTGAATCGGCCAGCGGAGGCAAAAGCCATAGCCGATAGAGAATGTGCTAAATACAATAAAACCAGTTACCTCATGCAGGAAGCCGACAAAAGTAATCTTTCCGCGAACTATATTTATGAATGCGTAAATCCATGATTTAATCGCCGCAGAGCTTTGCCGTCCCTGGAGTGACAAGATGGATAATCATTGATTCCTCATTCCTCATCTTGTCACCCCAGAATCATACGGCCTTGCTCACGAATTGCGGGAGGATGTCTTTTCGATTTTTGCCGCCTGCTTCAACGCCTCGATTCTCGCTATTAACTGTTTCTTTACCTCCTCATTCTTCAGCAGGCTCTTGATCTTCTCCTCGACTTGAGCGAAGGGCACCGTTTCACTCGCGGTCTTCCCCTGTGACTTGATGATGTGATAGCCGAAGGGGGTTTCCACCACTTCGCTCACCGCGCCATCCTGGAGGCTAAAGGCCACATCCTCGAAGGGCTTGACCATCTGCCCTCGCCCGAAGGTACCCAGATCGCCACCCTTCTTAGCGCTCGGACAGGTGGACTCCGCCTTGGCGAGTTCGGCAAAATCGGCGCCACCCTTGATCTTGGCGAGGATGTCATTCGCCTTTTGTTGGGCGGCCTGCTTCTCCTCGGGGGTCGCCTTGGCATCGGCGCCAATCAGAATGTGGCTGGCCTTGACCGATTCCGGCTGTTTGAACTTTTCCGGGTTCGCGTCATAAAACTGCTTGGCCTGCTCGGTCGTAAGGGTGATCTTGGCGGTGACCTCCTGGTCGATGTAGGTGGCAATGAGCAGATCACGCGCCAGGCGATCCCTGAATTCCTGCCCGGTCAACCCTGCCTGGCCGAGGGCTTGCTCGAAGGCCTCGGGGGTGGCGAACCGCGCTTGGGCGGCATTGAACTTCTCCTCGACCCGCTTATCCAGGTCAGCTACCGGGAGACCTTTAGCTGCCTGGTAGAGTAATTCCTGATCTATCAGTAGATTCAGTGCGGCATCCTGGACTTGCCGCTGCTGCTGGGGATCGGTCGGGGCGGGAGTTCGGCTCTTGGCAAGCAGCATTTGCGCGGCCTGATCGACTTCGGCGCGGCTAATGACCACTCCATTGACCGTCGCGACTACCTCGTTGGTGGTCGGGGCGGGGGTTGGGGCGGTAACGGTGACGGCGGGCGTCGCGACCGCAGGGTTGGGTGGGCTCGTCTCGGCAGCGCTGACGGGGATGGTCAGAAAGGCAGCCAGGGCCGCGATGGAAACCTTGAGTTCAGTTGGCAAGCGCATGTCGTTATTCTCGATAGTGAGTGAGGTGGGTTTTTGGCAGGCTATATCCTGCCCTGGGGGTTGTCATGAGTAGATCCCGATGCCGGGCGCTCGAAACCACCACATCGGTTTCTCGCCCATTCCTGACGCTTTTTGAGCGGATATTGGGTACCCTAGCGCCTCTGAATCAAAGACTAATAGCCGGAGCCTCCATGCAAATTCCAAAAAATACCCTGTTCGCGAGTCTGGCCATCAGCCTGGTGTTGAGTGCCTGTGCCACCAGCAGCGGCCCAACTCGGGTTGAAGCCGACCAATGGCAAATCCTGGCCCCGAATTATATCGAGGCCGCCAGAAAGGCGAAGGCACATTGCAGATCGTTGGAGTTGGATGTGCTTAAGGTGACCAAGCGCCAGGCACATGAGGATAATATCGAAATTCTCTACCGCTGCTCAAAGGAATAAGCCCGTTAGTGCCCCATGCAATCCCGGACCTTGAGCGCCACGTCCAAGGCCTCGAGGCCAACGCGCCCATCCACCAGGGGCCGGCGATGCTCGCGGATACAGGCGACGAAGGCCTCGATCTCGCGATCGAGGGGCTTGACCGGTACGACCTGGATACGCTCGCGGACGATCTCGGGCCGGGTCGCGCCCTTCGCCAGGTGGGGATAGGCGATGTCGATGGTCTGCTCGATGAAATCGAGGGACAGGTATTTGCGTTCCTGAAAGACCCGGATACGCCGGGTTTTGCGATCCGAAACCCGACTCGCCACGACATTGGCGACGGCGCCGTTGGCGAACTCCAGGCGCGCATTGGCGATATCCACGCGATTCGTGAGGACGGGCGTGCCGACCGCCGACACGGACTGCAACTCCGAGCCCATGAGGGACAGGATGATATCGATGTCATGGATCATGAGGTCCGAGACCACGTCCACATCCGTGGCCCGCTCCACAAACTCACCCATGCGCTGGATCTCGACGAAGCGGGGATGATCGATGTGCTCCGCCAGGGCCATGACGCCGGCGTTGAAGCGTTCCAGATGGCCAATCTGCAGAATGGCCCCGCCTTGATCCGCCAGATCGACGATACGCTTGCCCTCCTCCCGAGTCGCCGCGATGGGTTTCTCCAGCAACATATGGATGCCCCGCCGGAGCAGGGGCTCGGCCACGGCCAGATGGGCGGTCGTCGGTACCACGACGGAAACGGCATCGACCTGGTCGGCAATATCCTCCAGGCTTGCGAAGACCGCGCAACCCGCTTCCTCGGCCACGGCCCGGGCCCGCTCTGAATCGGTATCCACGACACCCACCAAGGCCACATCGGGCAGGCGGGAGTAGATGAGGGCATGAAAGCGGCCCAGATAACCAACCCCAATGACGGCGAAACGCAGTTTGTCAGCCATGCTGTGTCCTTCTGGAAGAAATGGTGAAGCGCATACCCCTAGCCCCCAAAGGCGCGATCGATCGGGGCCTGCCGGGCGAAGGGAATGCGATCCGCGCCATAATAGACCTGGACCTGGTAGAAGAGGGTCACGGCCATGCCGATCACAACGGCCAGGATCAGCATGTTCAAGGGGTCGCGCTTGCGACGGCGGGGGCTAAGACTCATGAGACGGCGGGGGACAACCAGGGTAGGATTTTGAAAACAAGAGGTTGGGCTCGCGAGGCCGCTGACGAGCGGACATGACGGCCAAACCAGCGGGGCGCAATTATCCCCCATTTCCCGCCCTTGCGCCCCACGCATTTGCCGTTATCCTCACAGGCCCAGCGCCAGTCTCAAGACAGAACGCCAAGCCTTGACGGCCATTGTATTTCCTGCACGAGCCCCTTATTCTGCAATCATGTTTTCAGGATTCCTTGCCATGCCAGCCGATCAAGACCCTCGCTACCGCATTTCCGTCCGGGCCCAGAGCGTATATATCCTGGAGCAATCCCAACCGGATAAGGACCGGTACGCCTTCGCCTACACCATCACCCTCCAGAATACCGGCCAGACGGCCGCCCGCCTCCTGGACCGACATTGGGTCATCACCGACGCCAATGGCCGGGTTCAGGAAGTCCGGGGCGAAGGGGTGGTCGGCGAGCAGCCCCACCTGGAACCCGGGGAGAGTTTCCGCTACACCAGCGGCACCCTGCTGGAAACGCCCTTGGGCTCCATGCATGGCAGCTATGGCATGATTGCCGACGATGGCACCCGCTTCGCCGCCCCTATCGAGCCCTTTTCCCTTTCCACGCCGATGCGTCTACATTGACAGGCCCGCTGGCTTCCCGGCGGCCGCCCTTCATGACCGACAGGACTAATGACCACTTACGCCATAGGTGACATCCAGGGTTGTTACGACCCCTTCCGCCGGCTTCTCGACAAGCTTGAATTCAATCCTGGTCAGGATCAGATCTGGCTGGTTGGCGATCTCGTCAATCGCGGCCCGGATTCCTTGGGCGTACTACGTTACGTCCGGAGCCTCGGTGAGTCCGCTGTGATTGTGCTGGGCAATCACGATCTCCACCTACTTGCCCTGGGCGCGGGTAATGACAAGACCGCCTCCATGAGCAGCCTCCACGACGTCCTCATGGCCCCCGATCGCGAGGATCTGCTGCACTGGCTGCGCCACCAGCCCCTCATGCACTATGACGCCAGCAAGGACTTTGCCATGGTCCATGCCGGCCTGGCTCCCCAGTGGGACCTGCTCCAGGCCCTGGCCTGCGCCCGCGAGGTGGAGGACGTCCTGCGAGGACCCGACTACCGGGACTTCCTCCATGCTATGTATGGGAACCTACCGGATCGCTGGTCGCCATCCCTGAAAGGCATGGACCGGTTGCGCTTCATCACCAATTGCATGACGAGGATGCGCTACTGCCTGCCGGATGGCACCCTGGGGCTCAAGGAGAAAGGCCCGGTGGGTAGTCAAACCAAGCCCTACATCCCCTGGTTCGACATTCCCTGGCGCGCCAGCAGTGACTTCCGTCTCGTCATCGGACACTGGTCAACCCTCGGCTACATGGCCAAGGACAACATCTGGGCCCTGGATACCGGCTGCCTCTGGGGCCGCTCGCTCACGGCCATCCCGATCCGCAAGAAGAAGGACATTGAGCCCATCTCCCTGGATTGCCCAATCGGAGCCTTGCGCGATTAGACCCCCACCCGTTCGAGACTGACAAAGCTGAGGTTGAAGGGATTCGCCTCATCCCTGGACCTCTCCTCGCGCTCAATTTCCCGCCATTCCGCGGCGACCCAGGGCGGGAAGAAGGCATCCCCATCCTCGATCCAGGTCTCCACCAGCGTCAGATAGAGCCGCCCCGCCCTGGGCAGCAGAGCGCGATAAAGGGCCTCGCCCCCAATGACCATGACCTCTTCCTCGCCACCCGCCAGCGCCAGCGCCGCTTCCGGCGTGGGGGTGAGTAGGCAGCCCGGAGCCTGATAGTCCAGGTCGCGGGTCACGACAATATGGCGCCGCCGGGGCAGCAAGCCCGGCAGGGACTCCCAGGTACGGCGGCCCATGATGAGGGTCTTGTCCAGGGTGTTGCGCTTGAAGTGGGCCAGATCCGCCGGCAGGTGCCAGGGCAGGCGGTTGGCCCTGCCGATAACATAATTCTGGGAAAGGGCGGCGATCAGGGCGACCCGGGGCAACTCGCTGACCATGCCACGCCCTCTAGTTGCCGAGGAGCGCCGCCTTGCGGGTGGCCTCGGTGGCGGACCAGAGACGCTCCAGGGCATAGAAATCACGTACCTTGGGCAGCATGACGTGCACCAGCACGATATTGAGGTCCACCAAGGCCCATTCGCCCTCGCTCAGCCCCTCGCTGCCCAGGGGGGGCTCACCGGCCTCCTTGGCGCGAAAGGCAACGGTCTCGGCGATCGCCTTGACGTGCCGTTCGGAGGTGCCCGAGGCGACGATCATGAGATCTGTTATCGCGGTCTTGCCGCGCACATCCAGCACCTGCACATCCAGGGCCTTCATGTCATCCAGGGTGTCCAGGACCAGTTGCTTGAGTTGATCGAGATCCAAGGGATTCTCCTAAGTGATGGGATTCTTGCGAGGGGGACCCTCGGACCGCCAGTCGAGGTAGTCAGGGGTCACCGGTAGAGACCGTCGCCCAGGATAAGGGCGATCACGGCGTCGGGAAGCAAATAGCGCGGGCTCCGGCCTAGGGCGACCAGGCGGCGGATCTGGGTCGCGGAGATGGCCAGCGAGGTCACATCCTGGAACCAGATGCGCCCGGCGGGCGCCTCCACCAAAGTGGATGCCGACGAGCAGAGGCGTGGCGTGGCCCAGCTTCTCAACTCCTCGTCCATGGCCGCTGGTTCGCCGGGAATATCGCCGGGGCGCCGCATGACCACCAGATGGGCCAGCCCCAGGATGTCATCCGGCCGGTGCCAGGTGAGAAAGCCGGCGAAGGCATCGGCGCCCAGCAAGAGGCAAATCCCCTCCTCCGCCCCGAGTTCCGCGCGTAACTCCACCAGGGTGTCGTAGCTATAGGAAGGGCCCACCCGCCGCAACTCCCGGTCGTCGATAGCCAAGCCCGGCTCACCCGCCACGGCCAATTGCAGCATGGCTAACCGCTGGTCCGGGCTGGCCAGGGGCTGATGGCGATGCACGGCCTGACGCAGGGGAACGAGGCGTACCTCCCGGAGGCCCAACTCCTGGCATACCTCCAGGGCTGGCCGCAGATGGCCGAAATGCACGGGGTCGAAAGTGCCGCCAAGGACTCCCATCATGCCGGCTGGGGCCCTATCAAGCCCGCACCTCGCCATTGCCCAGGACGATGAACTTGACCGAGGTCAGGCCCTCCAGGCCGACGGGGCCCCGGGCATGGAATTTGTCGGTGCTGATGCCGATCTCGGCGCCCAGGCCGTACTCGAAGCCATCCGCGAAGCGGGTGGAGGCGTTGACCATGACGGAGCTGCTGTCCACCTCGCGCAGGAATCGCCGGGCCCGGCTGTAGTCCTCGGTGACGATGGCGTCCGTGTGCTGGGAACCATGGCGGGCGATATGGTCCATGGCCGCGTCCAGGTCCGCCACCACCCGGATCGACAGGATGGGCGCCAGGTATTCGGTATCCCAGTCCTCCTCCGTCGCCGGGATGGCCTGGGGGATGAGGCCACAAGTCCGCGGGCAGCCCCGCAGCTCGACACCCTTGGCCAGCAAGGGTGCCGCCAGGCCGGGCAGCAGGGCCGCCGCAACCCCTTCGGCGACCAGCAGGGTCTCCAGGGTATTGCAGGTGCCGTAGCGTTGGGTCTTGGCGTTCATGACGATGGGCAGGGCCTTGGCCGGATCGGCCTTATCGTCGATATAGACATGGCAGATGCCATCCAGGTGCTTGATGACCGGCACCCGCGCCTCGCGGCTGATGCGTTCGATGAGGCCCTTACCGCCCCGGGGGATGATGACGTCCACGTACTCCGGCAGGGTGATGAGGGCGCCCACGGCGGCGCGGTCGGTGGTGGCGAGCACCTGGACCCCATCCGCCGGCAGCCCCGCCGCCGCCAGGCCGCGGTGGATGCAAGCCGCAATCGCCTGATTGGAATGAAAGGCCTCGGAACCGCCCCTGAGGACGGTGGCGTTGCCGGACTTGAGGCAGAGGGCCGCCGCGTCCGCCGTCACATTGGGCCGGGATTCGTAAATGATGCCGACCACGCCTAAAGGGACCCGCATCCGCCCCACCTGAATCCCAGATGGCCGGTAGTTGAGATCGGAGATAGCCCCCACCGGGTCCGCCAGGGCCGCGACCTCCCGCAACCCCGCGATCATGGCGTCGATCCGCCCCGGGGTCAGCTCCAGGCGATCGAGCAGGGCCGCGTCCAGGCCCTGGGCCGCCCCCGCTTCCAGATCCTGCCGGTTGGCGATCATGAGGTCGGCCCGGCGGGCGTCCAGGTCCGTGGCGATCGCCAGCAGGGCGTCATTCTTGGCGGCCGTCTCGGCCCTGGCCAGAAGCCGCGAGGCGGCCCGGGCCCGCTCGCCGACCTGCCGCACGTAGGCGGCGACATCGCTGATCTGTGTCTCGGACATGGATGAAATCCCGTAAGGCTGAGGGGTACGAGGGTATGGCAAGCCCCGGAGGCTAAAGCGAGTGCGGATTCTAACAGAAACGCCGCCCCGGGCTGGCTGGGAGCGAACAAGGCTAAGGAATAGCCGCTATTTAGGCCCGCCGGAGGGAATCGGCGGTGGGAATCGCGACGAAAAGCGCGAGGCGCTGCTAACGCCTTAGCCCGGCACCGGGAACAATAGCTATCAGCGCCGCAGCTTGAGGGTCTCGATGATCAACAGCACCACCGAGATGACATTGGCGATCAGGGCGCCGCCGCTCAGGGAGACGATGCTGGCGGTCACCCCGGGCGTCAGCCCGGTTTGCGCGATATGGGCCGCCCCCGTCCAGACGATCACGGCTGCGATGAGTTGCAGCATGGCCGCCAGGCTGGTGGCCAGGAGCACGGCCCCCATCTGGGTGCGGTCGCCAAACTTGAGCACGGTGGCGATGGCGTTCACCACCAGGGTGGCGAAGAGTTGCCAGGCATCGTGGTGCGCTGGGTTCTCCACATCGCCGATAAAGAAGCCAAAATTGAGAGTCAGGGACAGAATGATGAAGAAGGCGAAGACCACCTTTTCCGGATTCATGGCGGGCGATCAGAGGAAAGAAAAGCTGACATCAAAGAGGCGCTCCACAGCCGTGATCTGGCGTTTGTCGGCCAGGAAGAGGACCACCCGGTCCTCCGGCTCGATGTGGCTGTCGTGGTGCGGAAAGATGATCTGGCTCTGGCGCGCGATGACACCAATGCTGACCCCGGGGGGCAGCGCCAATTTGCCGATGGGGCGGCCAATGACGCGGGAGGACTTGCTGTCGCCATGGACCGTGAGTTCGATGGCCTCGGCGGCGCCACGCCGGAGGGAATAAACCGCCTCCACGTCGCCACGGCGAATATGGGTGAGCAGAGCACCGATGGTGACCTGGGCCGGCGAGACGGCAATATCGATGGTTGTGTCCTGCACCAAATCCACGTAGCTGGGGCTGTTGACGATGGCGATGGTCTTGCGCACTCCCAGCCGCTTGGCCAGGGTCGCGGACAAAATATTGGCCTCTTCGTCGTTAGTCAGGGCGCAGAAGACATCGGTGTTGGCGATGTCCTGTCGGTGCAGCAGGTCGGCGTCGCCGGCGTCGCCGCGCAGGACGACGATGCCCTTCGTCAGGGTCTCGGCCAGATAATGATAGCGAGCGGCATCCCGCTCAATGATGGTCACCTGGTGATTCGCCGCGATGCGCTCCGCCAATTGGGTGCCGATATTGCCGCCACCGGCGATGATGACCTGGCGATAAGGTGCCTGGGATTGATGGAAGGCGCCGACGAAGCGAGGAATGTCGAGGCTGGCGGCCAGGAAGAAGATCTCGTCATTGACCTCGATGAGGGTCGCGCCCTCCGGCATGATGACCTGGCCACGCCGGAAAATGGCTACCACTCGGCACTCAGCATCCGGGACCCGGCTTGGCAGGACGAGGAGTGACCGTCCCACCATGGGGCTGCCCAGTTGCGCCCGCACCGCTACCAGTTGCGCCCGGCCGTCAAGAAAATCGAGGATCTGCAGGCACCCCGGCTGCTCGATGAGGTGAAAAATGAAAATGGTGACCAGCCGTTCGGGGCTAACGATATAGTCGATCGGGATGGCCTTGGCCGAAAAGAGTTCGGGGTAGGCGAGATAGTTGGGGTCCCTTACCCGCGCCAGCCGCGTGGGAGTGCGAAACAGGGTATAGGCGAGATGGCAGGCGATCATATTGGTCTCGTCACTGTTGGTGACGGCCAGGATGAGATCGGCGTTCTGGATACCCGCCTCGATCAGCACCTCCGGGTGGGCGGCATAACCCGTGACCGTGCGCAGGTCGAGACGTTCCTGGAGGAGCTGCAACAGTTGAGGGTCGCGATCGACGACCGTGATGTCGTTATCCTCGCTGGCGAGGCTATGGGCGACCGTGCGGCCAACCTGGCCGGCCCCGAGGATGACGATTTTCATGGTCTGTTAGCCCCGATTCCGCGGCAAAGCGGGTATCAATGCCGCCAGTAGGCCGGCAGGAAGAGGATCAGCAGGGTGAAGATCTCCAGCCGGCCCAGCAGCATGGCGAAGGAGCCCAGCCATTTGACCGTGTCATTCACTTCGGCGAAGGTGACGGCGACCTTGCCCAGACCCGGCCCGCATAGGTTGATGGTGGCCTGCACGGCGCCAAAGGCCGAGACGAAGTCTAGACCCGCCCCCATCATGGCCATCGTCAACAGCAGGGTGCTGGAGATATAGAGGACATAGAAGCCCCACACCGAGAATAGGATCTGATCCGAGACCGGCCGCCGGCCCAGCTTGATGTGGCTTATGGCCTGGGGATGGGCGAGCAGAAAGAGTTGTCGCAGGCCGAGTTTGCCCAACAACTGGATGCGCACGACCTTGATCCCCCCCGCCGTCGAGCCGGCGCAGCCGCCAATAAAGGACAGGGTCACCAAGACCAGGGGTAGAAAGAGGGGCCAGTCGGCGAAGACTGCGGTCGTAAAGCCGGTGCTGGTCAAGATGGAGGCCACCTGGAAGGCGCCATGGCGCAGGGCCTGCCAGCCATTGTCGTAAGTCCCGGTCAGGGCCAGAGTGGCGGCGACGAAGAGGGACGAAAACAGGAAGATGAGACCAAAGGCCCGTACCTCCGAATCCCGGACCAAAGGCCAGAGCGACCGCCGTTGCCAGGCAAGAAAATGGACGGCGAAATTGGCACCCCCGGCGAGCATGAAAAAGATGCCGATGCCGTCGATGAGGGGGCTGTTCCAATAGCCAAAGCTGGCGTCATGGGTGGAGAAGCCGCCGGTCCCGACTGCCGCGTAGGAATGGCCGATGGCGTCGAACAGGCTCATGCCCGCAGCCCAAAAGGCCAGGGTGCAGGCGAGGGTAAGGGCGAAGTAGACCAGCCAGAGGGAGCGGGCCGTTTCGGCGATGCGTGGCGTCAACTTTTCGTTCTTGGTGACCCCCGAGGTCTCCGCCCGATAGAGCTGCATACCGCCGACGCCCAGCATGGGCAGCACGGCGACAGCCAGGACCACGATGCCCATGCCGCCCAGGAAATTGAGTTGCTGACGGTGGTATTGGATAGAGGGGGGCAGTTGGTCGATACCACTGGCGATGACCGTGGCGCCCGTGGTGGTGAAACCGGAGATGGACTCGAAAACCGCGTCCGTCAGGCTCCAATGCAGTCCGATCATGAACGGCAGGGCACCGACCACGCCCAGGAGCACCCAGAAGAGGGTGACCACCAGGAAGCCATCTCGCACCGACAGCTCTTGGTGCGCATGCCAATTTGGTAGCCAGAGGAGAACTCCCGCCGCCAAGGTCAGGAGAAAGGAAATATAGAAGATCCCTTGCTGGCTATCGCCATAGTAATAGGCAATGCCGATCGAGGGCAGGAAGTTGAGACTATAAAGCACCAACAAGATGCCGAATAGCCGAATGATGGCGCGCCAATGCATGAAGGTCGAGGACCGAGGAGAGTTTGTTCCAGGGGTGCGTATCCGCCTTCGTGGCGGCAGCCAGGACCGGCCTAAAACCTATACCGGGTCCCCTAGCTCAAGCAAGAGGGCAGGATTATCGAGGCACTACCCAGGGGGGTCATATAAAAATTATGTAAAATTTTAATGAAATTTTTACTCCTAGAGTTTGGTAAGCAGGGCAATATATAAACATTATATAAAAATTATCCCCGCCACTTATGCCGGTGCGATCCTTGCCTCAATCGTCTTTTCATCTCCGGCCATCTCACGCTTCGAGCCTCGCCCCCCCGCGCGGGCACCCCTGATGCCCTATCTCTTCGCCGTCATGGTGGTGGCGGTTACGGTCGCCCTCGCCTTCCTTCTGCCCTGGCTTTTCCCCCATGCTAGCCGGTCACTCCTCTTTCTGACCGGGGTGCTGGTGGTCTCGGCCCGGTCTAGCCTTGGCCCCTCCCTGCTGGCTAGTTTTCTGAGCTTTCTCGCCTTCAACTTCTTCTTCACCGAGCCCTATCACACCTTCAAGGTGGCGGATGATGGGGACGTGACCACCTTGGTCTTCTTTCTACTGGTGTCGGCCATCTCCGGCAATCTGGCCTCCCGCATGCGCCAGGAGATGGCCGAGCGCCGGGCCTCCCTGGCGCGCATCTCGAATCTCTACGATTTCAGCCGCCGGCTGGCCTCCGCCATGGGCACGGAGGAGGTGTTGGATGCCCTGGCCGATCAACTGGCCCTGGTGCGACCGGAGACGGGGGGCGCCCTGCGCATCCTGATCGCCGAGGGCCAGGACCCCCCCAAGGAGCGCCGGCGGCGGGGTGACGACCGGCTGCTGGCCCCGGAGGACCTGATGGCCGTCTGGAATCAGGTGGGACGTAACCCTGTTGTGAGAGGCGAATGGGTCTTCCACCCCCTGGCGACCGACCGGGGCAGAATCGGTCTGGTGGCCCTGACGGGAGCGCCCGATCCGGATCGGTTCGAATCGCTGCGCAGCCTGTGCGACCAGGCGGCCATGGCCCTGGACCGTATCCGGCTGGCGGCGGATCTGGAACAGGCCAAGCTGATCTCGGAGACCGAGCAGTTGCGCTCGGCCCTGCTCTCTTCCGTCTCCCACGATCTGCGCACCCCCCTGGCATCCATCATCGGCTCGGCCACCAGCCTGCTGGAGTATGGCGAGGCCTTCAGTCCCGGGGATCGCCGGGAGCTCCTGGCCACGGTCGCCGCCGAGGCCCAGCGCCTGGATCGCCATATCCAAAACCTGCTGGACATGACCCGCCTGGGTCAGGGCAAGCTAAGCCTGCACCGGGATTGGGTGGACCTGCACGACATCATCGCCAGCGCCTTCGCCCGGCTCACGGACGTCCTCGGGGGTCTGCGGGTGGAGGTCCAGATCCCGGATGACCTGCCCCTGCTCTGGGTCCACGGTTCCCTGATCGAGCAAGCCTTGATCAATCTATTGGACAACGCCGCGCGATTTTCCCCCGAACAGGGACTTATTGGTATCCAGGCCGAGCGGGCCGGGGACGAGGTCTGGATCGAGGTGGCTGATCAGGGCCCTGGCATCCCGGAAAGCGAACGAGAAACGGTGTTTGACATGTTCTATTCGGTACGGCGCGGCGATCGTGACAACCGCGTCGGCAGCGGCCTGGGCCTGGCCATCTGCCGGGGCATGATCGGCGCCCACGGTGGCCAGGTCCGGGCACTGCCGGGCGCGGCGGGATGGGGAACCCGGATGCGGCTCAGCCTGCCCCTTGCCAGTCCGGAGATCAAGCCATGACCACCACCAAGAATGGGGTAGAGACCCTGCTGATCGTCGAGGACGAGGCCCAGATCCGCAAATTCGTGCGCATCAGCCTTGAGGCTCAGGGCTACCGGGTGTGGGAGGCCCGCCTCGGCGAGGAAGGCCTCAACCTCTGCGCGGCCACGCCCCCCCACCTGGTGATCCTTGATCTGGGTCTGCCCGACGTCGATGGCCTGGATTTCATTCGTCGCCTGCGGGCCTGGTCGGCCATTCCTATCCTGGTCCTGTCGGTGCGGGCCTCGGAGACCGAGAAGATTCAGGCCCTGGACGCGGGCGCCAACGATTATGTCACCAAGCCCTTTGGCATCGGCGAACTCATGGCGCGGGTCCGGGTGCTGCTGCGCAAGGAGGAGCGCCAGGCGGCGGCCTCGGCCCTCTTCGAGTCACCCGGATTGCGGGTGGATCTGGGGCGGCGCGAGGTCATGGTCGATGGCGCCCCGGTATCCCTGTCGCGCAAGGAATTCGCCCTCCTCGCCCTTCTCGTGGCCAGCCAGGGCCAGGTCCTGACCCATGAGCAAATCCTCCGCGAGGTCTGGGGCAGCGGCCACCAGGAGGACACCCATTACCTGCGGGTCCTCGTCGGTCATCTGCGGCAAAAACTGGGCGACGACCCCATGCATCCGCGCTTCATCCTGACGGTCCAGGGCATCGGCTACCGGTTGGCGGTCTGACGATCGTCAGTCCCACCCGCCAAGCATCCCGGCCACGCCTGAAACCACCCACCTCCAGAACTTGCGGCACTTAATCGACCCATGACCAGAAAAATCTCGCGATCGACTCAGCGTCTGCTCCTCTTCGTGGCCGCCCTGCCCGCCACGCTCGTCATCATGGCCCTGATTTATATGACGGGCATGGAATACTTCGAGGGCTCGCCCCGCACCTTTCTGGAAAGCCTGCAATGGGCATCGGAGACCCTGACCACCACCGGCTATGGCAACGATAGCCATTGGCAACACCCGGTCTTCGCCCTCTTCGTCATCCTGGGCCAAATCATGGGCCAGTTCCTGGTCTTCCTGATTTTCCCCATCTTCTTGTTGCCCTACCTGGAGGAGCGGTTCCAGACTCGTCTGCCACGCTTCTTACCGGCCATGGCGGGCAAGGTCCTGTTTTACCGTCATGGTCCGGCCATCGAATCCCTGCTGGTGGAATTCCAGCGCTCCGGAACGCCCTTCGTCATCTACGAAGAAGACATGCAATTGGCGCAAACCCTGCGGGATCGCAAATTTAGCGTGGTTTTTGGCAAGCTGGGTCAGGACCCCTCGGTGCTGGCCACCGTCAAGGACGCCCGGGCGGTCGTGACCCTGGGTAATGATCACGCCAACGCCACCTGTACCATTCTGGCGCGTGAGGCGGGCTTCAAGGGACAGATCTTCGCGCTGGCCCGGGAACCCCTCTATCGAGCCCCCATGCTGAGGCTCGGCGCCACCGACGTCTTCACGCCCGCCCACGTGCTGGGCGGTGCCCTTGCCTCCCGGGCCAGCCTGCGCATCAGCCCTCCCGCCGAGGGCATGCATCTCCTGGGCACCACAATCGGGCTCACCGAGTTTCGTATTCGCCCCGACAGCCCCCTGGCCGAGAAAAGGCTTGGAGAACTGCATCTCCGCCACGAACACGGCGTATCCGTCATTGGACAGTGGCATGGCGGCGCCTTCACTACGACTCAAGGCCCAGAAACACTGCTCAGGGCCGGGGCCATTCTGATCGTGGTGGGTCCCCTCGCCAATCTGGAGAAAGTCGAACGGATGGCCATGCCGATCCGGCGCTCCGGGCCGATCGTCGTCGCGGGTTACGGCGCCGTCGGCTTTAAAGTCGCGCAGATGCTGAAAGATGTCGGGGAGAACTGCACCGTCATCGACATCCGGCTAGCCGCCGGGGTTGATGTGGTGGGGAACGTCCTCGAATTCGCCACGCTCAAACAGGCGCGGGTGCGCGAGGCCAGCGCCATCATCCTGGCCCTGAGTGATGACAGCGAGGCCCTCTTTGCCACCGCCGCGGTGCGCGACTATGCCCCGGAGGTGCCCTTGATCGTCCGCGTCAGCCGCACCCATAACACCGAGCGGATGTACCGTTCCGGCGCCGACTTCGCCATCTCGGAAGGCGAGGTGGCCGGCAAGATTCTGGCCTACCATCTGCTCGACGAGCAATTAGTTCCCGTTGAGAACGGTATCAGAATCACCCGCCTCGGCGTCGGTAACCTGGAAGGCTGGCATCCCTGGCGTACCGAGGTACGTGAAAGGTCAGGCGCGAACATCATCGCCATTGAACGAGGCGGGGAGGCGCTGATGGAATTCGCCAAGGATTTCCAGATCAGTACGGACGACGTGCTCCTCGTCTGCGGAACCATCCAGGATCTGGAGCGTTTTCAGCGCGAATTTCAAACCGCGCCCCTGGCGGCGCCCCACACCTAAGTTCCGACTAAATCCGTTACCTGGTCCCTAAACTCACGGCAACCTCGCGGAGGAAAACCTCACGATGAATAACCGACCCCTGATTCGCGTCCGCGAGGTCATGAAGCCCCATTTTGACCTGGTCGATGGCATGGCGACGGTGGCCGCCGCCCTGGAGGCCATGCGCCACATCGATACCAAGACCCTCATCGTCAAGCGGCGCAGCGAGAACGATGAATTGGGCATCGTGGTCCTGTCCGATATCGCCCGGGAGGTGCTGGCCAAGGACCGAGCCCCGGACCGGGTCAACATCTACGAGATCATGGTCAAGCCGGCCCTCACCGTGCATCCCGACATGGATATCCGCTATTGCGCCCGCCTCTTCGATCGCTTCGATCTGACCCGGGCGCCGGTGGTCCAGGACCGGGAGGTGCTGGGGGTGGTGAGCCTCACCGACCTGGTGATGAAGGGCCTGGTGCCTCGCCTCTGAGCCTGAGTTTGTGGTTTATCGTGTGGGGGGAGGGCCGGGTAAGCGCTGGCGGGGGGGCGCCAAGAATACATCCCTGTAGGCTTGGCGACAGCATCCCTGCTGTCGACACCCCCGCCACCCCTCACCCGACCCTCCCGCTCGGCCCTTCCGCCAGTTAAGCTATCGGGGGATGGGCTGGCTGATGGCGGGGTTGGTTTCCGCATCTCCAGGGGTCTGGGAGGTGGGTTTTTCCTGCCACAGGATAAGGACGACCGCGAGCAGCAGGGCCACCAAACCCACGCCGGAGATCCACATCAGTACCTTGGAACCCTTATCGGTGCCCAGGGAGGCTTGCTCTGGGATGGGGACCTCTGGGTGGGCTCCATGATCTTTGGTTGAGTGTGACATAGGGTTGACCGCTTCAGTCCGCGGGCACCAGATCCCGGTAGGCATGCCAGGTGGCATGACCCACCAAGGGCATGGTCACCAGCAGACCGATGTAGAAGGTCATAATCCCAATCCCAACGAACATCACGATCAGACAGGCCCAGAGGGTCATCGCCTGCCAGTTGTCGCGTACCGCCTCGATACTGGTTTGCATGGCCGTCAGGACGTTGACGTCGCGATCCATGAGCATGGGGACCGTGATGGCGCTAATCGTGAAGGTAAAGCCGGCAATGACAGCACCGACCAGGATGCCGGTGAAGACGAAGACGGGGCTGTCGCCGGACAGGAATACCACGGGAATGAAGTTTTCCAGGGTCGGCACGGGCAGATTGTAGAGCAGGGCGAACACCAGCAGGCCGGCCAACATCCACAACAGCAAGACCATGAGGAGTATCAGGGCCATGGCGCTGAGTTGCACCTCGTTGCGCCGCCAGGCCTCGATGGCCTGGCAGAACTTCAGCGCGTTACCCTGCTCCAGATTCTTGCTGATCTGATAGAGGCCAATACCCAGTAGGGGCGCGACTAGGAAAAACCCCGCAGCCAGGAATGGGATGATGAAGAACATCTTCTCCGCCATCAGGCCGAGCGTCAGCAGATAGCTTACCAAGACAAAAAAGGCGCCGTAGATGAGGCTGAAACGCGGAGCGCGAATCAAATCATTCCAACCTTTGGCAAGCCATGCCCAGGGGTTGTCGAAGGTGATGGTATTGACCCGGGGGCGGGTGTCCCGATGGGCGATTGTGGCTAATGACATGAGGGTATCCTCCATTATTTTTCTAAGCTTTGGGTTTGGGTTTGGTGTCTGGCGGCGTTGGCGAGTGTCATGAAGTCTTGCACCATCAGGGTCGGGTCGTGAGGTACGCTGAAGATCGCGGCCAACTGGCCCTGTGGATCGATCAAGTAGATGGCGGCGGAATGGTCCATGGTATATCCAAGAGCGCTGTTCGGGTCGTTGACCCGCATATAGAGGGCGCCAAGGTCACGGGTCACCCCCTTAAGGACCTCCTCGGAACCGGTGGCTCCCAGGAAATCAGGGTGGAAATGATGCACGTATTGGGCAAACCTTGCGGGGGTATCGCGCTCGGGGTCCACGGAGATCAAGAGGAATTGCGGCCCCTGTCCGCCCGCCTTCATGCCTATCCGCTCATGGAGTGCAACGAAGGTGGCCATGGTCATGGGACAGATATCGGGACAGGTGGTATAGCCGATAGCCGCGAAAGTCCATTTGCCACGCAGTGCCGCCTCGGTCATCTCGCGGCCGTCTTGGTCGGTCATGACGAAAGGAGTCAGCGACTTGGGCCGAGGCAGCGCGGTCCCGGCCTGAAGTTGGGCGGCCACGGGGATCGGCCCAGCACGGCGATGCCCATACCAATCGGCACCCAACCAAAGCCCTACCAGCGCCGCGAGTAAAGCCACCGCCACGACGACAACTGGTGTAGTGAAGCCGAACCGGGGGGATGTCGGGCTCATGAGGCGCCCCGCACACTGGCCAGCCGATCCCGGTGGCTGTGGTCCGGTCCGGACCCACCTAAGGGGTACAAGGCGTGTATCAAGGTCAGTAGGGTGAGCAGGAGCAAGGCGGCGCCGCCGTTGTGGGCTACCGCCAGCTCCAGGGGCAACTTTGTGATGATGTTGGCAATGCCGAGACCCACCTGCAATACCAAGGCAAGGATCAGGGCCTGGACCAGGTGGCGTTGCACGGGGTAGCGGGCCCGACGCAACAGGAGCAGGGCGAGGCTGCCGAGATACAAAAAGACGATCAGGGCCCCGGCACGGTGGGTCAGGTGGATCGCCGTTCGCGCCGGGCCATCCAGAACCCCGCCCTCGTAGTCCACACCGACGGGGCGCAACAGGCTGAAGCCTGCCGCGAAATCGGCCCTGGGCCACCATTCGCCGCCATGGCAGCTAGGAAAATCCGGGCAAGCAAGGGCGGCGTAGTGAGTGCTCGTCCAGCCGCCAAGCAAGACTTGAACGCTGATCAGTCCCAACCCCAGCCAGGCCCAGGGCCGCAAGGCTACCCATTCAGGGGGTACGACCGCAGAGAAGAATCGCCCCTGGCGCAGGGTCAACCACCACAGCAAGGCCAGGGTGGCCAGACCTCCCGCCAGGTGCAGGGTGACAATCGTCGGGTTGACGAGCAGGGTGACGGTCCACATCCCCAGCAAGCCCTGGAAGACGACCAAGCCCACCAGCAGGGTCGGCAGGACGACGGGAAGACCCGCGCGCCGCCCGGCCCAGGCAAACCCCGCCAGGAGCAGGATGACCAGCCCCAAACCACTGGCCAGATAGCGGTGGACCATCTCCTTCCAGGCCTTGGCGGTATGAACCGGGCGTTCGGGGAAGGCGGCGTTGGCCTCGGCCAGCGCCTCGGGATGGCTGGGTGCGGCCAGACGGCCATAACAGCCGGGCCAGTCCGGGCAACCCAGCCCGGCGTGGGATAGGCGTACATAAGCTCCCAGCATGATGACGGCTAAGGCTAATACCGCCGCCAAGGCGGCCAGGGCGGCAAATCTGCTTCGCTTCACGTGGGGCCATCTCCTAAAATGATTCGTTCAACAATATCAGGGGTAAATGTCATGGCGGATCTGAAAACGGCCTTGGGCGCGAATACCGAGGCGGTGGCGTGGCACCCTGCCCTCCCCTTGGCGCGAGGCTGGCTGGGGCTTGGGGTCCTGGCGCTGGCGCTGGCCGGGATCTTTGCCATCCTGCTGGTCCTGGCGCGCACCCCAGGGCTGGGGTGGCTCTTCCCCACCCAGGATTTCTTCCGCACGGCCTTGGTGGTGCACGTCGATCAGTCGATCCTGATCTGGTTCCTCGCCTTTGCCGGGGTGATCTGGGGTCTTGCCCCCGGTATCCGTCTCGAACTGTCGCGGCTCGGCTTGGCGGGAGCAACCCTCGGCTGCCTCCTAGTCGCGGCCTCGCCCTTTCTGGGGGCCAGCGCACGCCAGCTCAACAACTATGTCCCCGTCCTGGATGCCCCCGTCTTCTTCTGGGGCCTCGGCCTTTTCGCCCTGGGCAGCCTGCTGCAGGTCTCCGCCTATCTCTTGGGGGCCGTGCCAAGGATCAGACTCAGCGACCCCCTTGCCGTGGGTGGCGCAACCGCTGCCTTCGCGGCCCTGATGGCCGCGATTTCCCTGATCTGGTCCTGGATCTACCTGGCCCAGACGGGTGCTGGCATCTCTTACGAGCTCCTGTTCTGGGGGCCGGGCCATGTCCTCCAATTCGTCTATACCCAGATAATGCTGGTTGCCTGGCTCTGGCTCGCCCGCGACCTGGGGTACCCCCTGGCCTTGCCCGACCGCTGGCTTTCGGGTGTCCTGATCCTGGGCGTCCTGCCCCTCCTGGCCGTACCCCTGATTCACACCTTCTATCCCCCCGGTACCGGGGACGCCCGGATCGCCTTTACCAGCCTGATGCAGTTTGGCAATGGTCTGGCCGTGATCCCCCTGGGCCTCTTGCTGGTGATGGCCCAGATCCGACCCCGGGGCTCAACCCGGGACCCAGCCCGGCGCCCAGAGTCCCGGGCGCTCGCCGCCTCCCTGACCCTGTTCGCCGCTGGCGGCGTGCTGGCGGTGGCCATTTCCGGGGTGAACACCATCATCCCGGCCCATTACCATGGGTCCATCGTTGGGGTGACCCTGGCCCTGATGGGCCTGACCTACCAGCTGCTACCCACCCTCGGCCTGGCCCGCCCCGACGGCTGGATGGCGAGGGTACAACCCTGGATCTATGGCAGCGGGCAGTTGCTGCACATCGGGGGGCTGGCCGTATCCGGGGCCATGGGCATCCAGCGCAAAACCGCCGGTGCCGCCCAAGGCCTCGACACCTTGTCGGCCAAGGCCGCCATGGGGGTCATGGGGATCGGAGGCCTGCTGGCGGTCGTCGGGGGCATCCTCTTTGTCCTGGTGGTCATTAAGGCCTTTATCGCCCGCCCCCGGCCGCTGCGCCCAGGGACCTAAATCAGCGCCATTACATAATGATCCACCAGCAGCACCCCGAAAAGCCACATCAGGTACCGGATGGAATAGAGGAAGGTGGGCATTGCCATGCCATCGCCTTCGCTGATCCAGAGACGCAGGGCGAAATAGACGAAGCGCGTACCAAGTACCAGGGCCCCACCCAAATAGATGAGCCCCGCCATATGCCCTAGAAACGGCATGAGCGAGACGATCAAGAGCATCAGGGTGTAGATCAGGATTTGCTGCTTGGTGAACTCCACGCCGTGGGTCACGGGGAGCATGGGGATGCCGGCCTTGGCATACTCGGCGCGGCGTTTGATGGCCAGGGCCCAGAAATGCGGGGGGGTCCAGAGGAAGATGATCATGACGAGCAATAAACCAAAGCCACTGACCTCCCCGGTGACGGCCGTCCAACCGAGCAGGGGCGGGGCCGCCCCCGCGATGCCACCCCAGACGATATTCTGGGGCGTGGCCCGCTTGAGATAACTCGTATAGATGACGGCGTAACCGATGAAGGCGGCAAAGGTCAGGGCGGCGGTCAGGGCATTGACCAGGGTCGTCAGGATCAGCATGGACAAGGCGACCAGCGCCAGGGCAAAGCCCAGGGCGTGGGGGGCGTCGAGGTCGCCGCTGGGCAGTGGCCGGTTGCGGGTGCGCTCCATGATGCCGTCGATACGCTGATCGACCACGTGGTTCAGGGCCGCGCCGGCAGCCGATGCCAGCCCGATGCCAAGCAGTCCGAAGACCAGGGGCTGCACTGGGACCATCCCAGGGGTGGAGAGGAGCATCCCCACCAAGGCGGTGAAGAGGATGAGTGCCACCACCTTGGGCTTGGTCAGGTCGTAGTAGCGTCTCCAGGCCAGTTCCTGGGACTTGGTCAGGGTCATCTCACTTGTGGCCATAGCCTGCACCTTTTATCCAGTTTCGGGAGGCCTTGATGAGGCGCCCCATGTCTTTAAGGGTATCTTTCGCCGGGGCATCCGGGGCATAACGCATCATCAGATTGCCCATGGGATCAAGGATATAAATTCGACCGAGGGCGGAATTGCCCTGACCCAAGAGGTCCAGCAAATCCTTCCCGCCCGCCGCATCCGTTCGCGCCACCCGCATGCCCGCAAATTCCCGCGCCAGTTCAGCGTCCCTCCCCTGCCCATCCGGGTCCACCATGATCAGGAGACGCTCCGTGCTCAGACTCCCCTCCCCGAGGGCGAGACGGATCTGCCGTAGATCCCTGAGCCGTGACTGACACGGAGCGGCGCAGTCCCGACCTGTCAGGAAAACCAGGGTCCATTTGCCCATCAGGGCATCCCGCTCCAGGGGGCTCCCCTCGGGGGTAATCAGCTCCATACTGGCGGGGATGGGCACCACCGGGGAGATGATCTGGCCCAGGTTGGCATGCCCGCTGGGCAGATATTCGGGGTTGAAGTACAGAAACCAGGCCCCCAGGGATGGCGCCGCGAAGACGGCAATCATCACCCACAAGGGCTTCAGGCGCCGCTTCGGGTAGCTGCCCTCGCCGCGTTCCGGCGCGGCCTCCTCCCCCAAGCTCATGGGGACACCCTCAGCCCACCGCCTTTTGTCCGGCTGAGACGCAGCCAGATGACCAGGACAATGACCGCAAAGGCGAACCACTGGATCGCATAGCCCAGGTGCATCCCTTCCTTGGGCAGTTCCCGAGGCCACTCCCTGACAAAGCCACCCGCCTCGGCCGGGTCCAGGAGCATGACCACCGGCTGGAGCGGATAGGCGACCATCGCCCGATAGAGGTCCACCGTCAGGTAGGGCCAGCGCCCGCCCCATCCCATCGCCGCATCCGGGCCGGCGAGGGCCAAAGCCGGGGCGGCGGGGATGTGGGTCTGGCCCATCACCCTGACCTCGCCCGGTGGGACCGGTGCTGACGTGGCCTGGCCCTGGGCGTCAGCGGGAATCCAGCCCCGGTTCACCAGGACCCGCATCTCGCCGCCGCTGATGCGCAGGGGCGTGATGACGTGGAAACCCGTCTTGCCGGCGTGTCGGCGGGCCTCTAGCAGGATCTGTCCCTCCGCCTCGTAGGTTCCGGTAGCACTCAGATGTCGATAGCGCAGGGGCTCTGGCTCAAGGGGCTCGCTACCCAGGACGAAGGCCGGTAGTTCACCCCTGGTTGCCAGGTCTTGGGCCTGTTCCCGCTTCTCCGCCGCTCGTCCCAGCTGCCAGAGCCCAAGGGTGACGAAGCAGGCAAAAGCCAGTCCCAGGATCAGGGTCGGTAGCCAGCGGGGTTGAAACAGGGATTCGTCAAATTGCATAGGGATGCTATATTCATGTGAATGTCGCGCGGGCGAAAAGATGGCCGCGGACATTAGCAACCACCAACAAGAACATAAGGGGGAGTCGTCATGGAACTCATTTTCAAGATACCGGTACTGCTGATCCTGGTCTTCATTGTCTTCTCATTGGGCCAGGGTATGTTTTACCTTGCCAAGGATGATGGCGAGGAGGACAAGACCCGGGTGGTGCGCGCCTTGACGGTACGCATCGTTCTCTCGCTGACCCTGTTCGGGCTGCTGATGCTCGGCCATTTCACCGGTCTGCTTCAGCCCCACGGGGTCTGAAGCCCCTCCACAGGGTTCGCCGGGAGCCCGTTCCGGCGAGCCCCTCCCCGGTTAGAGCCAATACACAAAAATGAAGAGGCCTAGCCAAACCACGTCCACAAAGTGCCAATACCAAGCCACCGCCTCGAAGGCGAAGTGGTTATGCGGGCTGAAATGCCCTTTCATGGCGCGGACCAGGATCACGGTGAGCATCACCGCACCCATGGTCACGTGGAAGCCGTGAAAGCCGGTGAGCATATAGAAGGTCGAGCCATAGGCCCCGGAGCCTAGTGTCAGGTTCAGCGCGTGGTAGGCGTGGTAGTACTCATAGGCCTGAAGCAGGACGAAGAGAAAACCCAGGCCGATGGTCAGTGCCAGGCCGCGGACCAGGGTGGTGTTGTTGTGCTCCTTCAGGCCCCAATGGGCCCAGGTGATAGTGGCCCCAGAGGTCAGCAGCAGTAGGGTATTGATGGCCGGGATGCCCCAGGGGCCCATCGCCTTGAACTCGCCGCCGAGCTGTTCGGGACCCGCCGAGGGCCAGACCGCGCTGTATTGGCTCCATAGCAGGGCATGGGACTCGCCCAGATAGCCCTCGCCCCCCAGCCAGAGCATGGCCACATTGCGGATGTACCACAGGGCCCCAAAGAAGCTCAGGAAGAAGAAGACCTCGGAGGCGATGAACCAGAACATCCCCTGACGAAAAGAGCGGTCCACCTGGGCGTTGTAACGGTCCGCCATGCTTTCGCCGATGACATCGCCGAACCAGCCATAAAACATGAAGGTTAACAGGGCGAAACCCGCTACCAGCATCCAGGTACCGAAACCCACGCTATTGATGCTCAGGGCTGTCCCGGACAGCATCAGGAACACCGCGAGCATGGCCGTGATGGGCCAGGGGCTGGAATCCGGGATGAAATAGTCTTTCTGCCCGTGGATAGAACCGCTCATCCTCGCACTCCTCGCTTAATCTTGTTGTCGATGATGGTCCTCGGCGCCAATTGGCCCCGGGACCGCTCGGGGGCTGGCAATGCCCCGGCTATTGGGCTGCCGCCAGAGTCCCGCCCTGCAACCGCATGACGTTATAGGAGAGCGTCAGGGAATCGATCTCCGGCGGTAGGTCCGGCGAGACCACGAAACGCACCGGCATTTCCTTGCGCTCATTGCCGGCCAGGGTCTGTTGGGAAAAACAGAAGCACTCCAGCTTGGAGAAGAAGCCGTTGGCCTGCCAGGGTGCAATGCTCGGAATCGCCTGACCGGTAATCGACTGGGCTGAGTGGTTCTCCGCCACGAAGTTCACCACCCGCGATTCCCCGAGCCGTACCCGGACCTTGCCCTCCATCGGGTTGATGCTCCAGGGCAATTCCGGGTGCATGGTCGTATCGAACTTGACCGTCACCCACCGCCCCTCGGCACCCGTTCCCTCCCCGGCCGGTGCCAGCCGCCTGCCGAGATCGCTCATACCATCGACTGACTGCATCCCCGTAACATTGCATATCAGCCCGTAGAGCGGGACCATGGCGAAACCGAAGCCGAACATGCCCAGGGCGAGCAGCGCAAGCCACCACATAGTCCGCCGCTTCCGCCTCCCGAGGTCGGCGGTCTCGCTCATAGTCCGCTGGCCGCGATCATGTTGGCCAGGCCCTTCCAAAAGGGCACGGAGCTCAGGAGCATGAAGCAGGCAAAGGCCGCCAGCAACCAGGCGGTACGGACATTGCGACGCCGCAGTTCGGGACTCGTCTCGTTAGTCATGTCGTTAGTCATCTAGATATTGATGATCTCGTTGGGGTTACAGTCGGATGGCTGGCTCGGACTTACCCGGCCTCTTGGCCAGCCATCCCGGGGTTTGGAGTTATCTGGCCAGGACCGGGGCCGTGGTCCAGCTATGGTAGGGCGGGGGCGATGGCAATTCCCACTCCAGCCCTTCGGCACCCTCCCACACCCGATCCTTAGCCTGCTTTCCGCGGCGTATCGTGTCGATGATGATGTACAGCAGCAAGAGATGGCTGAGACCGAAGACGAAGGCCGCCAGGCTGGAAATGACATTGAATTCAGTAAACATGACATTGTAATCAACGATACGCCGGGGCATTCCCGCCAGACCAATGAAATGCTGCGGGAAGAAGGTCGCGTTAAAGCTGATGACATTCGTCCAGAAGAAGATCTTGGCCAGACGCTCGTTGTACATATGGCCGGTCCACTTGGGCAGCCAGTAGAAGACGCCGGCGAACAACCCGAAAACGGCCCCCGGCAGCAGCACATAGTGGAAGTGGGCGACGACAAACATGGAGTCGTGATATTGCATGTCCGCCGGGACCACCGCCAGCATAATGCCGGTCAGACCACCGAAGGAGAACATCAGCAGAATGGCCACGGCGAAGAGCATGGGCGTCTCGAAGGTCATGGAGCCCTTCCACATGGTAGCCATGTAGTTGAAGACCATGAGCCCAACCGGGATGGAGATGATGATGGTGCCAATCATGAAATAGCTCACCGCCCCCAGTGACATACCGATGGTGTACTGATGGTGAGCCCAGACCACCATGCCGATGACCATGATGGCGATCATGCCGCCCACCAGGGAGTTGTAGCCAAACAAGGGCTTGCGGGAGAAGGTCGGGACTATGGCCGCCAGTATGCCGAAGGACGGCAGGATCAGGATATAGACCTCGGGATGGCCGAAGAACCAGAAAAGGTGCTGAAACAGGACAGGATCGCCGCCGCCGGCGGCATTGAAGAAGCTGGTGCCGAAATGGCGGTCGAACAGCAGCATGGTGACGCCGCCAGCCAGCACCGGCACCACCAGGATGAGCAGGAAGGCGGTGACTAGCCAGGTCCAGACGAAGATCGGCATCTGCATCAGCTTCATGCCCGGAGCGCGCATGTTGAAGATGGTGACGATGATGTTGATGGAGGCCAGCACCGAGGAAATACCCAGGAGATGGATGGCGAAAATGAGGAAATCCATGGACATGCCGACCTGGATGGACAACGGCGGATAGAGGGTCCAACCGGTGTTGATCTGGGTCCCACCGCCGGGGAAGAAGGGCACGACGAAGGACAGAACCAACATGGTCCCAGCCGCTGGCAGTATCCAGAAGCTCAGGTTGTTCATGCGCGGCAAGGCCATGTCCGGAGCCCCGATCATGAGCGGGATCATCCAGTTGGCCATGCCCGCGGCGGCGGGCATCACGGCCCCGAAGATCATCAGCAGGGCATGGTTGGTAACCAGGTTGTTGTAAAGGTCCGGCTCCAGCAATTGCAGGCCCGGCATAAATAACTCCATGCGGATGAGCATGGCGCTCGCCCCGCCCATGAAGAGCATGATCAAGGCGAAAATCAGATACATGGTCCCTATGTCTTTGTGATTCGTCGAGAACAGCCAGCGTCGCAGGCCATGAGGGGGGCCATGATGCTCGTGCTCGTGATCCAAAGTGATTGCGGTCATGGCGGTCTACCTCGTGGGAGAAAGAGTTCGTCCGCGCGCCGACGCACCCAGATGCGGGCGGCGCGGCGGTGCGTCCTGGATCGGATGGGGAAGGAGAAGGGCCTGCATGGGCCTACTTGACGGCCAGGGACCGGCCGGCATGCACGTCGCGAGGCTGCACCAGATCGCCGGTGTCATTGCCCCAGGCGTTGCGCTCATAGGTGATGATGGCGGCCAGTTCCAGGTCATTCAGGGTATTCCAGGGCACCATGGCGGTACCTGTCTTACCGTTCAGTACGATATCCAGGTGGCCTGCGATGGGGCCGGTGGCGATCTTGCTGCCCGCCAGGGCTGGGAAGGCCGGAGCCAGCCCCTGGCCGTTGATTTGATGGCAAGCGCTGCATTTGCTGTTGTAAAGGTCCTGGCCCTTCGCCATCAGGTCGGCCTTGGTCCAGGTCTTGTCCACATTCGCCTCGGCGGCGGAGGCCAGCATGACTTGCTTTTGCTGGGCCATCCAATCGTCAAACTTTTCCTTGGACACGGACTCCACGACGATCGGCATGCGCGAGTGCCAGGTTCCGCACAGTTCGGCGCACTGGCCGCGGAAGGTACCTTCGCGATTGAGATCAACCCAGGTCTCTGTGACATAGCCGGGGATGGCATCCTTTTTCACCGCCAACTCTGGCACCCAAAAGGCATGGTTGACGTCGGCGGAGGTGTGCAGGAAGCGGATCTTGGTGCCCACCGGCAGGACCAGGGGATTATCCACCGCACGTAGGTAGTCAGTACCGGCCTTGTCCTCCGGGAGGTAGCGGCTCTCAATGCGGACGTGCTTGGGCTGGCCTTCCACCTCCACAAGATGATCCAGGTACTCGTACTCCCACCACCATTGGTGGCCTACGACCTTGACATCCATGAGGTCTTCGCCCTTGGGGATTTCCCAAACCTTTACCAGGGTCTTATGGGCGGAGTTGGCTATGGTCAGGTCCACGCCCAGCACCAGGACGGGGACTATCACCCAGGACCAGCGCCCAAACCATGACTCGTGGAAATGCTGATCAGCCGCATAGCCCCGACTTTTGCGGTGATAGACCAGGGAGTAGATGACGAATCCGAAGATGACGACCAGCAGGACCGCGGCAATGGTCGTGGTCATCATATGGATGTCATAGATCTCCTGGGCCACCCCTGCGGCGGGTTCGGGGAAGTTGAATCCCAACTCGGCCGCCGCGTGACCTGCCCAGCAGGATAAGGATAGCGAGGCGGTGGTGGCCCCGATGCGCTTTACATTCACTGCCAAATCCCCTCTCGTCGTAATTGTCGTACTTGCGAGGCGAGGTCTGGTTCCAGAGCCTCGATTTCTCGGTGTTCATGATTGGCGCCTTAATGGCCCAACCACCTCCTTTTGCCCTGCTGCAAGACCAGGCTTTCCAGCCGATCATGCCGATCCCCGAACCAGGCTCCAGCAGCGGAATGGGACCTGGGGATCAGGGCGAAAATCGATTGTTACAAGAATGCGAGAAATCAATAGAAAGCGCAAACTTATTTGATTTTGATCAATATATCAGCATTTACTTGTATATTTCTATACACGCCCTCCATGCACTCGGCTGGTTTGGGTGTGGTCTGGCGCTATGCCAGATCGACTTTTCGGCAAGGATGAACAGGGTAGATGGCCCAGAACAAGGCCAAGGGGGGGCTAAAACGACAAGGTCCGCGCCATCTGGCGCGGACCTTGTTTAGAACACATCCCGGCGGGACCGGGGCGGCTCGGCACCTCCCGGTGCCGATGGAGGCCGTTATCTCATTATTTGCTCAAACGGCCTTAGCCTGGCTTACTTGGAGGGAGCGGCGGGGGCAACCGGGGGCGCGGGCGGAGCATAAGGCGCGCCATAGGGGGCACCGTAAGGGGCATAACCGTAAGGGGCGCCATAACCATAGGGGGCGTAGCCATAGCCATAGTTATCATAGTAACGGTTGTAACCACGGCCATAACCACGGCCGCTGCCACCGCCGCTCATGTTCATGCTGAAGTCGCCGTAGCCACTGCCATCGCCAAACATGTCGTTCATCATATTGTTGTTGCCGTAGCCGGGACCACCGCCCCAAGGACCACCGCCCCAGTAGGCAGCGGCGGATGCGGAAACGCCCAGCAGGGCAGCGATAGCGGCAGCGGTAGCAAGTTTCTTCATCTGTGTTCTCCGAAGTTGGATCTGGGTTGCTGCAAGGGAAGACGTCTTAGCACGCCGTCCTGGGGAAATAATGTATTAGCATTCGCTAATACTGTCAAGCTTCTCATCTCAACTCGGGGGCAAAGCCCCCTCCCCGCCCGCTAAGGTATCACCGATGACCGCCAGGGTCAGCCAGGCCTCGCCAACTTCCAGGCCCTTGATCTGGCGATCCGCGCGGGCGCAATGCCCCATGAGGGCCCGCAACCGGGCGGGAGGCAGGCGACGCAGGGCCGACTTCATGGGGCCTTGGCGATTTTGCCATACGCGTTCGGCGCTCAGAAAGGCCTCGAGCGCCCGAGGGCCGGAGCGCGCGGCGAAGGCGGCGCGGGTAAGGAGCCGGACCTCGCGGGCCAGAACCCAGAGCACCAGAGGCTCGGCGGTACCCTCGGCGGCGAGACCGTCGAGGATGCGGTGCATGCGAGCGCGATCCCCCGCTAGGGCGGCGTCGGGGACATCGAACAGATCATAGCGGGAGCTGTCGGAGATGGCGCGGCTGAGCTGTTCGGCGGTCAGGGGGCCCGCGCCGTGGATCAGGACCAGCTTATCGACCTCCTGGGCGGCGGCGAGCAGATTACCCTCCACCCGCTCGGCGAGCATGGCGGCGACCTCGGGATCGGGTCTCAGGCCGCGTTCGCGCAGGCGCTGCCCGATCCACTCCACCAGCCGTTGGCCTTCCAGGGGCTTGACCTGGAGCAGCACCCCGGCGCGCTCGACCTCCTGAATCCATTTGGCCTGGAGTTCCTGATACTCCAGATTGGGCGCCAGGATCAAGAGCCGGTTTTCGGGCCGGGGCTGGGCGCAATAGCGGCGCACCGCCTCGCCACCCTCGCGACCTATCTTGCCGGAGGCCAGCCGCAACTCGATGAGTTTGAGACTGGAAAAGAGGGACAGGGACTGGGCCGCCACCGTGAGCAGACTCCAGTCGAAATGGCCGTCCACCTCCAGGATCTCCCGTTCCGCGAAGCCCAGGGCGCGCGCCGCTTGGCGGACCAGGCTGGCGGCCTCGCCGAGCTGATAGGGCTCGTCGCCGCAGAGCATGACCACCGGCGGCAGCCCTTGCTTGAGGTGGGTGGCAAGCTGCGGAAACTGGATGCGCATGGGCCAGTCGGTCCGGGACTAGCTCGCGGGCAGGGCGGCGCGCAGCATCGCCAAGATCTGGGTGGCCGCGTCCTGGGCCATCTCCGCATAGAGGATCTCCGCCTCCAGTTGCTTGCCCAGCACCTCCACGTCGGCATTCTCGAAGGTACGGGAAATCTCCAGGGCGCGGGGTTCGACCAGGACCTTGCCCGTGGCATCGCGGGCATCGAAACGCAGTTCCAGAAAGAGTTCGGTGGCGATAATCTTGCCATTGCGATCCAGGGCCCCGACCCGGGAGCGCCGGGACTCGGACAGGATGCGCACCAGGACCCGGGCGTCCTTGACCGAGGCGGCCTGTGGCACGGCCGAGAGCTGGAACCGCTCCCGCAGGATTCCCCCTACCAGGGAGTTGCCGGGGGTCTCGACGAAGACCGGGCTGAGATTGGGCGGTATAGCCACCGCGCCCCGCAACTTGAAGCCACAGGCCGTCACCAGGGACAAGGCCATCAGCAGGGCCACCAGCAACCCCAGGCGCGAATCAACTAGGCCCCTGACCATCACTGAACCACCAGATTGACTAGCTTATTGGGGACTAGGATCACCTTTCGTACCTGGGCTTCGCCCAGGAAGCGGCGCACATTCTCGTTCTCCAGGGCGGCCCTCTCCACGGCCTGGCGATCGGCATCAGCGGGCACCAGGATCTTGCCGCGCACCTTGCCGTTGACCTGAATCACATATTCCAGGGTGTCCCGCCGCAGGGCCTCCTCGTCCACGACGGGCCAGGGCGCGCGCAGGATGTCGTCACCCAGGCCCAACTCGCGCCAGAGATGGTGACTCAGATGGGGCGCGATGGGGGCTAGCAGCCGCAGGACGATGCCAAGCCCCTCGCGCATCACCGCCATGCCGACCGCGCCCCGGTCGAGTTTCTGGAGGCTGTTGACCATGGTCATGCAGCCCGAGACCACGGTATTGAATTGATGACGTTCGTAATCAAAGAGGGCCTTCTTGAGGGCGGCATGGATCTCGTGGCGCACCTCCCCGGGCGCCAGGCCATCGCCCACCTCCCGGCCCTCGCGCTGCTCGTCCTGGGCCAGGGCCCAGACCCGCTTGAGGAAGCGGGAGGCCCCCTCCACCCCCTCGTCGTTCCATTCCAGGGACTGCTCCGGCGGGGAGGTGAACATGGTGTAGAGACGCACGGTATCGGCGCCATAGCGATCCGTGAGCACCTGGGGATCGACACCGTTGTTCTTGGATTTGGACATCTTCTCGATGCCCCCGAAGATCACGGGCTGGCCATCGGCCTGGAGCCGGCCCCTGACCAGACGGCCCCGCTCGTCCCGCTCCACCTCCACATCCGCGGGATTGAACCACTGCTTGCGACCCTCGCCATCCTCGCGATACCAGGTCTCGGCCACCACCATGCCCTGGGTGAGCAGCTTGGTGAAGGGCTCGTCGCAGTCCACCAGGCCCTCGTCCCGCATCAGCTTGTGGAAGAAACGGGCATAGAGGAGGTGCAGGACGGCATGCTCGATACCGCCGACATACTGATCGACCGGCAGCCAGTAGCGGGCGCGCTCGTCCAGCATGGCGGTATCGCAGTGGGGAGAACAGTAGCGGGCGTAATACCAGGAGGACTCGAAGAAGGTATCGAAGGTATCCGTCTCCCGGGTCTCGCCTCCGCCCAACTCGGAGAAGGCTGGCATCTTCTTGAGGGGTGAGCCCGAGCCATCGACGATGACGTCCTCCGGCAATCGCACCGGCAAGTGGGTCTCGGCGCGCACCTGGCCATCCGCCCCATGGATCACCGGCAGGGGGCAGCCCCAGTAGCGTTGCCGGGAGACGCCCCAGTCGCGCAGGCGGAAGTTGACGCGACGACCGCCCCGGCCCCGCTCCTCCAGCCAGGCGGCGATGGCGGTGCAGGCCTGGGCAGAGTCGAGTCCATCGAAGGGGCCCGAATCGCACAGCACCCCCTTCTCGGTGTAGGCCCCGGCCTCGATACCACAGGGCGAGCCATCAGCGGCGAAGATGACCTGCCGGCGGGGGATACCGTATTTCGCGGCGAACTCCCAGTCGCGCTGGTCATGGGCTGGGACGGCCATGACGGCCCCGGTGCCGTAGCCCATGAGGACAAAGTTGGCGGCGAAGATGGGCACGGGGGCCCCGGTGATAGGGTGCAGGGCATCCAGGCCGAGGGCATGGCCCTTCTTTTCCATGGTCTCGATCTCGGCCTCGGAGACGCCACCTTGCCGGCATTCCTCGATGAAGGCCGCCAGACCGGGATCGGTCGCCGCCGCCCGCCGCGCCAGGGGGTGTTCGGCGGCGACGGCGACATAGGTCACGCCCATGAGGGTATCCGGACGGGTGGTATAGATGCCGAGTTTCTCATCCGAACCGGCGATTCCGAAGTCCATGTGGACGCCCTCGGAGCGGCCGATCCAGTTGCGCTGCATGGCCCGTACCTGGTCCGGCCAGCCGTCGAGGCCGTCGAGAGCGTCCAGCAGTTCCTGGGCATAGGCGGTGATGCGCACGAACCACTGCTCGATCTCGCGCTTCTCCACCGGGGCGCCCGAGCGCCAGCCCTTGCCGTCGATGACCTGCTCGTTGGCCAGGACGGTCCGGTCCACCGGGTCCCAGTTCACCATGGACTTGGCGCGATAGGCCAGGCCCTTGTCCATGAGGCGCCCGAACAGCCACTGTTCCCAGCGGTAGTAATCCGGGTCGCAGGTCGCCAGTTCCCGGTCCCAGTCATAGCCAAAGCCCAGGCTCTTGAGCTGGGCCTTCATGTAGGCGATGTTGGACTTGGTCCATTGGGAGGGCGGGATGCCGTGCTGGATGGCGGCGTTTTCCGCCGGCAGCCCAAAGGCGTCCCAGCCCATGGGCTGCAGGACGTTCTTGCCGAGCATACGCTGATAGCGGGCGATGACGTCGCCGATGGTGTAGTTGCGCACATGGCCCATGTGCAGCTTCCCGGAGGGATAGGGGAACATGGCCAGGCAATAGAACTTCTCGCGGCTGGGGTCTTCCACGGCCTTGAAGGATTGGGCTTGTTCCCAGTAGGTCTGGGCCGCCGCCTCGATGGCGCGCGGGTCGTATTCTTGTCGCATGGGTCGGCTTGGCTTAGGGGCGTGGGAAAATCAGGATGCCGCGCGGCGGCGGCGGACGGCCTCGGCGAGTTCTTCCAGCAGGGGTTGTGTGTCATCCCAGCCGATGCAAGCATCGGTAATGCTCTGACCATAGGTCAATTCGGTATCGGGGTGCCAGTCCTGGCGGCCCCCGATCAGATGGCTCTCGATCATGGCGCCCATGATGCGGCGATCGCCCCGGGCGACCTGGCCGGCGACGTCCCGGCCCACGTCCACCTGCTTTTGAGGCTTCTTGCGGCTGTTGGCGTGGCTGAAGTCGATCATGAGGCGCGGGCGCAGCCCGGCGTCTTCCATCTCGTCCGCCGCCATGTTGACGCTCTCGGTGTCGTAATTCGGCCGGGCACCCCCGCGCAGAATAACGTGGGTATCCGGGTTGCCGGCGGTGGCGAAGATGGCGGAGCGGCCTTCCTTGGTAACCGACAGGAAATGATGGGGATGAGCCGCCGCGTGCATGGCATCCAGGGCGATGCGCAGGCTGCCGCTGGTGGCGTTCTTGAAGCCCACGGGACAGGACAATCCCGACGACAGCTCGCGATGGCCCTGGCTCTCGGTGGTGCGGGCACCGATGGCCCCCCAACTGATGAGGTCGGCGATGTACTGGGGGCTGATGAGGTCGAGGAACTCGGTCCCCGCCGGGACGCCCAGGCCATTGATGTCCACTAGGAGGGAGCGGGCCAGTTTGAGGCCCTCGTTGATCTCGAAACTACCATCCAGGTGGGGGTCGTTGATGAGACCCTTCCAGCCCACCGTGGTACGCGGCTTCTCGAAATAAACGCGCATGACAATCAGCAGCTCTTTATTGAGGCGCTCACGGACCGGCAGGAGTCGCTCGGCGTAATCCCGGGCCGCGTTGACGTCATGCACCGAGCAGGGCCCCACCACCACCAGCAGGCGGTCGTCCTCGTCGTGGAGAATGTCGCGGATGGCGCGCCGGGTATGGTGGACGGTGGCCGAGATGGTGTCCGTCAGGGGGTAGAGCCGGATCAGATCCTCCGGCGAAATCAACTGCTTCATGGCGCGGATGCGTAGATCGTCGGTCTCGTAGCGCATGGGGGGTCTCGTCTAACAGCGGGGGCGGGGCACTGGCGGCGAGGGCCAGGGTCACGGTTCATTCCAGGTGCCAAGGGCGCTATCTTACGCTGTAATAAGTGGAGCGGAAAAACCCTTTGGCCAGCGGCGGGGGGGCGCGGCCGGCCCGGGGTGGCCGCGCTGGCCCCAAGGGTCGGCTCGATCAGGCCAAGGTGACCGCCCGCCAACCGGAACCGATGGTACAATCCGGACCCTTTACTCAACCCTCATTGCTGGTCTTGTCCCTACCCGTGACCCTCCGACGCGATCATCCGAAACCGCGCCCGACCAGCAAGCCGACGGCGGCGATCCCGGCACCCAGCCCGGCAGGGGCCCAGGCGGAGCTAGCCGCTGGCCAGTTTCGCAAGGCCATCGACACCTTCAAGGCTCTGTCCCGCGCCGAGCCCCCCGCCGTCTGGCAGTCGGGACTGGCCGCCGCCTATCGCGGCCGCGCCCTGGAACTGGAGGCCAAGGGCATGGGCAAGGAGGCCCTGACCATCTGGGAGAACCGGGCCCAGGCCTGCCCCGGTCTGGCGCCGGATCCCCGCCACCTGGCCCTGCTGCTCCGCCTTGGTCGTGTCGCCCCCGCCCTGGAGGCCTATCGCCACCTGGTGGCCGCCGGCGAATCACCGGCCCTCAACGAGACCCGGGCCCGCTTCGCCGTTCTCTTCCTGGTCGAGGATCTCCCGGCGATTCTGGCGCAAGACCCGGACTTTGCGGCCGATCCCCTGGTGCGCGACACCCCCGCCGCCCGGGCGGCCCTGGCGGCCTATTGCGCCGGCGATGACGCCCAGGTCGCGGACCAACTCAAGGCCATTCCCTTCCGCTCGCCTTACCGGGACCTGGCGACCCTGCTCAAGGTCCTGACCGGGCCCGGGGAGGAGCGGGCGACCCGCGACAAACTACTGGAGCGGGTCCCCGCCGATTCGCCCTTTGCGTCCCTGGCCAGGGCCATCCGCCTGGCCCAACTCCCGGACGAGGATCTCTACCCGGCCCTGGGCGAGGCCAGCGAGGCGGCGCGGGACTTCGTCATGACCCTGCGCGGCTGGCCGGAGCGCCGTCGCCAGATCTGGCGGGAGCTGCGGCGACTCGGGGATCACCCCAACATCAGCCAATGGTTAACCCTGTTGCGGCGCTATCGGGCCCTCCTCGGCGAGCCCTGGCTCCGCCATCGGGTCCGGGCCCTGGTCATGGCGGAGTTTCCCCGCAAGGTACCCGCCCCCGTGCTGGCGGAACTGGGGCCCTTTGATACCGCCACGGGCATGGCCCTTATCGGGGAGAAACATAGCCCGCCCGGCACCACCCACCGGCTATGGATGGATGCCATCGACACCCTCTGCCCCGAGGATCGGGCGCCGGCACCGGGGAGCCCGGATGCCTTGCGCCTGGCCCTGATCCATCGCCGCCTGGGGCGGGAGCTCGACCGGATCAAGGGCCCCCGGCGTAACAGGGTTGAACAGGGGCTGCTCGCCAGCCTGGATCTGGACCCGGACCATCTGCCGGGGTACCTGCACCTCATCGGCCAATACCGTAAGACGCGACGCCTCCAGCACGCCCGCCCCATCATGGACCAGGCCCTGCGGCGCTGGCCGGAGGACCCCGAGGTTCTCAACGAGGCCCTGGATCTCGCCCTCGCCAGCGACGCCTTCAAAAAGGCCGCGGGGCTGGCCAAGCGCATCCTCGACCGGGATCCCATCAACCGGCGCGCCCGCCAGAGTCTCTTCACGGCCCACCTGGCCCATGCCCGCAAGCAAATCAACAAGTCCCGCTTCGACCTGGCTCACAAGGAGCTGGAGCAGGCCACTGGCTGGGCGGAAGGCGCCGCCAGTCTGGCCCGGGTGGAACTCCTGCGCGGCATCATGGCCTGGCTCCACGGCACCCTGGACCAGGCGGCCATGCGCCAGGCCTGCGCGGCCCTCGGCGGGGGTCTCACCGGCCGCCTCGCCCTGGCCCTGGAGGCGGAACAACTGCGTTTTTCCCCGCAAACCCTGCTCAAAGCGGCGGGCCTGCTGCCCCTGCCACCGCCGGATCGGGACGACCTCCTGGCCTATTGCCGCCTGCTGCGCGCCCAGGTGGAGCAGGAGGGCTTCAAGCCCCGCATGGCTTGGGAGCCCTTCCAGGCCAGTCTGCGCAAGGCGGCCGGACTGCCGCTGGAGGTGGGGGATTTCGAGACCGTCTGCGAGACGCTGCGCCTGGTCGGCCTGACGCAACTGCGCCTGGATTTCGCCAAGGCCGCTCTCAAGCGCTGGCCCGCCAAGCCCCTCTTCGTCTTTCATCAGTACGAGGCCAAGGAGGCCCTGGGCCATCGGGATCAGGGTCGCTGGCTGTTTCGCCACCCCTTGTACGACGCCCTGGACCAGGCGCGGGCCGAGGGGGACCAGCGCACCGCTCATCGCATCGGGGAGATGCTGGGCCTGGGACACCTGAAGGTCGAGGATGACTTCGACGAATACGATGACTTCGATGACGAGGATGACGAGGATGACTTGGGTTTGGGTGGCGGCGATACCTCCCTGCCGGCGGGGTTGGCCGACCTGGATCCCAGCTTCTTCATCGATTTGCTCAAGAAATTCATGGGACCGGAATTCAAGGAAATGGAGAGGACTTTTGGCAAGGACGTCCTCGGCGGCATCCGCAAGATGGTCGCCAGCGGCGAGATGCCCGACCTGCCGCCGGATTTGATCGAATTTCTGATTCAGCAGCCTACCCAGCCGCCAAAATCCCCGTCCCCGCCGCCCCCCAAGCCCCCGGCCCGGCCCAAGCCGGCGCCGCGCGGGGGGCGCCGGCCCGGTCCGGGGTCGGACGACGATAATCCCGGCGGCCAACTGGACCTCCTCTAAATGCGCGATCCCTACCTGACCCTCGGCATCCCCCTGGACGCCACCGACGAGGCCGTGCATGCCGCCTACCTGGCGGCCATCAAGGCCTGTCCCCCGGAACGCGACCCGCGCCGCTTCGCCGCGGTGCGCCAGGCCTACGAGACCCTCCGCACCCAGCGCGACCGCCTCGCCTGGGAGCTCTTCGACATCAGCCTGCCCCACCCCCAGGATGTCCTGGACCGCGCCGCGCCCGCCGGGGAGCCCGGCCGGCCGACCCTGGCCCAGTTCCAGGCCCTGCTCCGGGAGGAGGCGCCATGAAGGCCCAGGATCAAGCCCTGCTGGAGCGCCTGGCCGCCTACCTGGAACGGGAACCCGCAGCCGGCGAGGCGACCCCGCCGGAGGGCGAGGCCCCGGACCTCTTCACCCTGCTGGCGGAACTCGCGGCCCTGCGCAACGAGGTCAAGCTGGAATCACGCCAGGTCAAATCCGCCCTGGACCAGTTCGGCGACCTCTTCGATACCCTGCGCGACGCCTACCGACGCCTCCAGGAGGACCTGGACCGCCAACGCGACCGCGCCGCCGCCGAGCGCCGCGAGGCCGAGCAGCCCCTGCTGCTGGACCTCCTGGACCTGCGCGACCGGCTCCAGGCCGGCCAGGAACAGGCCGAGCGCTACCGGCCGGGCTGGCTGGCCCGCCGGGGCGGCGCCGACCGCTTCGTCGCCGGCATGGCCGACGGCATGGCCATGAACCTCCGCCACCTGGACGAGCTCCTGGCGGGCCGGGGCGTGGTGGCCATCGCGACCCTGGGCCAGGCCTTCGACCCCCACGCCATGCGGGCCGTGGATACCGCCCATCACCCCGACCGCCCCGCCAGCCTCGTCGTCGGCGTGGCGCGCGCCGGTTTCCTCCGCGACGGCCGGGTCCTGCGCCCGGCCGATGTCATCGTCAACAAGAAGGATTACGACTCGTGAGCGACATCATCATTGGCATCGACCTGGGCACCACCAACTCCGAGGTCGCCGTGGTCCGCGACGGCCGGCCCGAGGTTATCCCCATCGAGGATTCCCGCCTCCTGCCCTCCGTGGTGGGACTGGCCGACGACGGCAGCCTGCTGGTGGGTCAGGCCGCCCGCAACCAGTACGTCCTGCACCCCGACCGCACCGTCAAGTCCATCAAGCGCCGCATGGGCGAGGACGTCCGGGTGCCCCTGGGCCACCAGGAATTCAGCCCCCAGGAGATCTCGGCCCTGATCCTGGGCCGGCTCAAGCGCGCCGCCGAGGATTACCTGGGCGACACCGTGACCAAGGCCGTCATCACGGTCCCGGCCTATTTTTCCGACGCCCAGCGCCAGGCCACCCGCGACGCCGGCCAACTGGCGGGCCTGGAGGTGGTGCGGATCATCAACGAACCCACCGCCGCCGCCCTCGCCTACGAGGTGGATCAGGCGCAGCGCAAGCACATCCTGGTCTATGACCTCGGCGGCGGCACCTTCGATGTCTCCGTGGTCGGGGTGGAGAAAGACGTGGTGGAGGTTCTGGCCAGCCACGGCAATAACCGCCTGGGCGGCGACGACTTCGACGCCCGCATCCTGGATCACCTCGTGGACTGGCTCAAACGCGAGCGCGATGCCGATCCCAGCGGCAACCGCCAGGCCATGGCGCGTCTCACCCGCGCCGCCGAGAACGCCAAGATCCAGCTCTCCGATGCCCCCTTCGCCCGCATCGAGGAGGAGTATCTGCTGGAGGGCAAGGACGGCCCGGTGCATCTCAGTCTGGAACTGAGCCGCGAGGACTACGAGGCCATGATCGAGCCCTACCTGGCCGAGACCCTCGCCGCGGTCCAGATCGCCATGGAGGGGGCCAAGCTGCGGGTCGCGGACCTGGACGAGGTCCTGCTGGTGGGCGGCGCTACCCGCACCCCCCTGATCCAGCGGCGGCTGGAGCGGGAATTGGGCCGCCAGCCCCGCGCCGAACTGGACCCGGATCTGTGCGTGGCCACCGGGGCAGCCATCCAGGGGGCGGTCATCGCCGGGGCGCGGGTCTCCCAGGTCCTGGTCGATATCACCCCCTACACCTTCGGTACCAGCGCCCTCGCCGAGCTCAATGGGGAAATGTACCCCTACACCTATATCCCCCTGATCCGCAAGAACAGCCCGGTGCCGGTCACCAAGAGCGAGGCCTTCTACACCGTCTACGATGGCCAACAGGCCATCGAGGTCAATGTCTATCAGGGCGAGGACCCGGACGCCCTCAACAATATCGAGATCGGCTCCTTCCGCATCGAGGGCCTGAGCGACGTGCCGGCGGGCAATACCCTCATCACCACCTTTTCCCTGGATATCAACGGCATCCTGGAGGTCACCTCCCGGGAAAAGCGCAGTGGTCTGGAAAAGCACATCACCATCGCCAACGCCACCACCCGCTTCGAGGAGCAGGAGATGACGGCGGCGCGCCAACGCATCGATGCCCTCATCGCCGGCGATGACGCCCAGCAGGGCCAGCGCGAGTCGGTCAAGGCCCAGGCCCTGATGGAAAAGGCCGAACGCCTGCTGGAGACGGCGGGAGCCGAGGATCGCGAGGATCTGGTGGATGGCATCGAGGCGGTGCGCGATGCCCTCGCCGCCGACGACAGCCTGGCCCTGGAGGAGGCCATGGCCGCCCTCTCGGACCTCATCTTCTACCTCCAGTCCTGAGCGGGCATCGGCGGCATGGAACGGTGCCCCAACTGTCGCGCCCGGCTTCAGGAAGACCCCAGTTGTCGCCGCTGCGGCATGGACCTGACGTTGCTGCTCGCCGTCGAGGCGGCGGCGGCGGAGCGGTTGCAAGCCGCTATCCGCGGGCTGGCCGCCGGTGACGCCCCCGCCGCGAGCGCCGCCTTGCGCCAGTCCCTGGCCCTGCGCCGGGATCCCCTGGCCGCGAGCCTGCTCGGCCTCCTCGCCGCCGAGACCCCAGTCCCGGCCCGGGCCCTCGGTGCCCCGGCCGCCTCACCGCCCCCCGAAGACTGGTACCTGACCTAGCCCGACGCCCCCCTGGAGACCCACCCTCATGGCCTCGAAAATTTCCGCTCTTCTTACCCTGATCGCCCTGGCCGCCGGCTTATCCAGCCAGGCCTCGCTCGCTGTGGAGACCCCGCCCGCCCTGACCGCGACGAGCTGGTCATGGCAACAGACCCAGATGAACAACGACGACCGCTTTCGCCCGGCCGAGCCGGGGAATTATCACCTGCGCTTTCTCGGGGATGGCACCCTCGCCATTCAGGCGGACTGCAACCGGGCTCAGGGTCGCTACGAGATTGAAGAACATCGCCTGCGGATCGAGTTGGGGCCCACGACCCTCATGGCCTGCGGCGAGGCCTCCCTGGGGGACCGCTTCCTGGCCAATCTGGGCGGGGCCAACAGCTATTTTCTCCGGGACGGCAACCTCTTCATCGAACTCAAGTTCGACAGCGGCACCATGACCTTCAGTCCCCAGGCCCCGGGTCTGGTCGGCACCCGCTGGCGGGTGACAGGGGTCAACAATGGCCGGGGCGCCCTGGAGGGGGTTCTCGGCGATCCCGAGCTGTATCTTGACTTTGGGGAGGGCGGTGCCCTGGACGGCTCGGCGGGCTGCAACCATTTCAGCGCCTCCTTTACCCTCAGCGGCGACCAGATCACCATTAGCCAGGCCAAGAGCACCCGCAAATTCTGTCAGGATCCGCCCGGGGTCATGGCGCAGGAAACCGCCTTCCTGGCCGCCCTGCCCCAGGCCGCGCGCTTCGAGCGAACTGGTGATCGGCTGGAGCTGCGCATGGCAGATGGGGCCCTGGCGGCCACCTTTACCCGACTGCCGGAATAAGGGCCCTGCCCCCGGGCGGGATGCAAGGGTCGAGCGCCTTTACCGGCGGTAGCGTCGTGCCCGCACCGATCCTTGTCGGATCCCGGCCTTTTCGCTCTTCCCTATCCCGGCGCATCAGGATCCGGATACGCCCCCCATGCCCAATGGAATCGCCATGAA
The DNA here is from genome assembly GCA_044228695.1 of Chromatiaceae bacterium. GTDB lineage: Bacteria > Pseudomonadota > Gammaproteobacteria > Chromatiales > Chromatiaceae > M0108. The sequence goes on from JBGAUK010000002.1 coordinate 58,482, forward strand.
TCCGGAACTGATGCTGGTCCTCCTCCTCCTCGCCGCGGCTATCCTCATGTTCGCCCTCAACCGGCCCCGGGCGGATGCCGTCGCCCTCATGATGCTGCTGGTGCTGCCCTTCACCGGCATCATGACTATCGGGGAGGCCATCGCCGGCTTCAGCAATTCCAACATCGTGCTCATTGGCGCCATGTTCGTGGTCGGCGAGGCCCTGGCGCGGACCGGTGTCGCCAAGGGCGTGGGCGACTGGCTCGCGGACCGGGGCGGCAGCAGCGCCTGGTTACTGACCCTGCTCATCATGCTGGCGGTGGGCCTGCTCGGCTCCCTCATGAGTAGCACGGGGGTGGTGGCCATCTTCATCCCGGTGGTGCTGCGCATTGCCGACCGGACCGGGCTCGACCCCGCCCAGCTTCTCATGCCCATGGCCTATGCCGCCCTGGTCAGCGGCATGCTGACCCTGGTGGCCACCTCGCCCAACCTGGTCATCAACTACGAGCTCATGCGCACCGGGGTCGAGGGCCTGGGCTTTTTCAGCTTCACCCCCTTCGGCCTGCCGATCCTGGTCCTGACTATTCTCTACATGCTGGTGGCGCGGCGCTGGCTGCGCTCGACCCCGTCGGACGCAGCCAGCGGGCGGCCCCAACCGGGCATGATGGATTGGATCGACCGCTACGACCTGGCGCATCGGGAATATCGGGTGCGGCTCCTACCGGGCTCCCCCCTGGTGAGGCAACCCCTGGGTGAGCTCGATCTGCCGGAAAAAATCGGGGTCCGGGTGCTACTCATCGAGCGCGGCACGGGTACCTCCCGGCGAATACTCGCCCGCTCGCCGGAGACTCTCCTGGAGGTGGACGACATCCTCTTGCTGGATGTTGACAACGGCCGGGCCGGCGATGTCCAGACCCTTGCCAGCCGGTACCAGGTCGAGGTACTGCCCCGCACCCAGCGCTATTTCATCGACAAGGCCGACAGCGTCGGCATGATCGAGGTCATGGTACCCCAGGAGTCGCAACTCATCGATATGACGGTAGCCGAGGCCATGGAATTGACCGATGCCCAGTTGACCGTGGTTGGCCTGCGCCGAGGTCGCGAGCCTCACCCACCCTATGGGATTCGCGAGGAGATACTGGAGGGTGGCGACACCCTGCTCCTGGCCGGCCCCTGGAAGCCGCTCCGCCAACTCCAGAAGGGGGGGCACGACCTGGTCGCCCTGAATCTCCCCAAGGAATTCGACGAAGTCCTGCCTGCGGCCAAGAAGGCCCCGCAAGCCATCCTGGTCCTCATCCTGACGGTGACCCTCATGGCCACGGGCCTCATCCCCAACGTTCACGCCGCCCTCCTGGGTGCCTTCCTCATGGGCGCCTTCGGCTGCATCAAGATTGACAAGGCCTATCGGGCGATCCAGTGGAAGACCCTCATCATGATCGTCGGCATGATGCCCTTCGCCCTGGCCCTCGAACGTACCGGGGGGGTCGATCTGGCGGCGGATGCCCTCGTGCGGCTGGTGGGCACGGCGAACCCCTACGTCATCCTGGGCGCCCTCTTCGCCATCACCGTCACCACCGGCCTCTTTATCGTCAATACCGCCAATGCCGTCCTGCTCATCCCCATCGCCCTGGCGGTCGCCCACCACCTGGGCGCCTCGCCCTACCCCTTCGCCATGATCGTGGCCCTAGGCGCCTCCGCCACCTTCATGACCCACATCTCGCCTATCAACATCCTGGTCCAAAGCAAGGGCAACTATGGCTTTATCGACTTTGTCCGCATCGGTTTGCCCCTGACCCTCATCATCGGCATCACATCCGTGTTTCTGGTGGCCTGGTGGTTGCCTTTATACTAATTCGACTTTCGAACGCCTGGTCACCGCCACCGGCCACCCCGGCGATTCGGCCCTCCCACACCGGCTGGGATAGCCTGCCCAGCCTCTAACCGCGGAAACCGCTCCCATGGACACGAAAACACCCAAACCCAGCCGCCCCCCGGTCCAGATCGACCTCGCCCTGCAGGGAGGTGGCTCCCATGGCGCCCTGACCTGGGGGGTACTGGACCGGCTGCTGGAGGAGGACTGGCTGGTGATCGAGGGCATCTCCGGCACCTCGGCGGGGGCCATGAACGCGGCGGTACTCTGCGACGGCTTTGTCCGGGCCGGGCCCCAAGGGGCGCGGGCGGCGATGGAGGACTTCTGGCGGCAGGTCGCGGAGGCGGCCCGCTGGAGCCCCCTGCAGCGGACCCCCCTGGATCGGCTCATGGGGCGCTGGACCCTGGATCAATCACCGGTCTTCATCGCCTTCGAGCTTGCCGCGCGCATGATCTCGCCCTACGACATGAATCCCTCCGCCTATCACCCCCTGCGCGACATCCTGGACCGGTGCATCGACGTCAAGCGCCTGGCGGCCTCCCCCATCAAGCTCTTCATCACGGCCACCAAGGTCAGCACGGGCCGCGGCCGGGTCTTTCGCAACGCGGACATCTGTCCGGAGGTCCTGCTCGCCTCGGCCTGCCTGCCTACGCTTTTTCAGGCCATCGAGATCGAGGGCGAGGCCTACTGGGATGGGGGCTACGCCGGTAACCCGACCATTACTCCCCTGGTCCGGGAGTCCAATGCCCACGACACCATTCTGGTGCAGATCAATCCCGTGGAGCGCCAGGACACGCCGCGCAACGCCAGCGAGATCCATAACCGGCTCAACGAGGTCGCCTTCAACGCTCCCCTGCTCAAGGAGTTGCGCATGATAGCCCTCTTGCGCCAGGTGGCGGACCCGGGTCAATCCGAGGGGGCACGCTGGGCGGCGATGCGCATGCACCGAATTTCCAGCCCCCTGATGCTGGAGTTGGGCTATTCCTCCAAGATGAACGCCGAATGGGAGTTTCTGTGTCTGCTACGGGACGAGGGCCGCCGCCAGGCCGAGCTCTTCCTGCGGCAACATGGCGACGATCTGGGCCAGCGTTCGACGCTGGACCTGGACACCTTCATCGACTGGGAGTAAATCCAGAGAAGAGACCCCGCATCAAGCGGCGGCCGTGGTCGGCCAGATCGACCTCGGGGACCCGCAACATCATGACTAACCTCAATACATTTAACGGGACTGAAGCATGGGACTCCTGGGAATTCTGTTCGGCCTTGCCCTCCTGATCGGCCTGGCTTACCGCGGTTGGAGCGTGCTCCTGCTCGCTCCGGCCGCCGGCATGGTGGCCACCCTCTTCACCAGCGAGCCCCTGCTCGCCCACTGGACCCAAACCTTCATGGGCAGCGCGGCCGGCTTCCTCGCTCAGTTTTTTCCCCTCTTCCTGCTCGGTGCCCTCTTTGGCAAGCTGATGGACGATAGCGGCTCGGTCACCGCCATCGCCCACTTCATGAGCGCCCGGCTAGGCCCGCGCCGCGCCGTACTGGCGGTGGTCCTGGCCGGCGCCCTGGTGACCTACGGCGGGGTCAGTCTCTTCGTCGCCTTCTTCGTCCTGGCGCCCATGGCCCAGGCCCTGTTTCGCGATGCCCGGATTCCGGGACATCTGGCGCCGGGGGCCATCTGGCTGGGGGCCGCGACCTTCACCATGTCGGCCATGCCAGGCACCCCCGCCATCCAGAATGCCATCCCCATGCCCTTCTTCGGCTCCACGCCCTTCGCCGCGCCGGGGCTGGGATTGATCGCCTCCGTCATCATGCTGGTCTTCGGCCTCTGGTGGCTGGGTCTGCGGGTCGCCAAGGCCCGGCGCCAGGAGTCTCGCCCGAGCGACGACTCCCTGCACCTGGCCGCGCCAGACGCGGCGGCGGAGGACCCCCTGGTCCGGGAGCGCTCGACCCTCGTCCAGAACTTTGACCCTCCCGAGATGCACCATGGCCATCGCAGCCCCGACCTGCCCTCGGCCCTGGTCGCCTTCCTGCCCCTGATGGTGGTGATCGGGGTCAATCTCCTCATGTCCCTGGTGGTCCTGCCCCGGCTGCACCTGGATTTTCTGGCCGAGGAGCGCTGGGGGTCCACCTCGCTCCAGGCCGTTGGGGGTATCTGGGCGGTGCTCATCGCCCTGTTCGCCGCCATCCTGGTCTTGCTGGCACTCAATGCACGCCGCCTGACCCAGATCCGCGAGACGATGGACGCCGGCGCCAACGCCTCCGTGCTGCCAGCCCTGAGCGTCGCCAGCCTGGTCGGTTTTGGCGCCGTGGTCGCCGCCCTGCCCGCCTTCGAGCTGGTGCGCGACTGGGTGCTGGCGATCGAGGGCGGCCCCCTGGTGTCCCTCGCCGTCTCCACCAACATCCTCTCGGCCCTCACCGGCTCGGCCTCCGGCGGCATGACCATCGCCCTGGATGCCCTGGGGGCCACCTATCTGCAAATGGCCACCGAAATGGGCATGGACCCCGGCCTCCTGCATCGCGTCGCCGTCATCGCCTCCGGCACCCTGGATAGCCTGCCCCACAACGGAGCCGTGGTCACCCTGTTCGCCGTCTGCGGCGTGACCCACCGCGACAGCTATCTCGATATCGTCATGGTCGGTATACTTGGCGCCCTGCTGGCCCTGGTGGCCGTCATCGTCCTGGGGACCCTGTTTGGGTCCTTTTAATTTATATATCCGACGGATAACCGATAATCAGATGATGGGACACTTCCTGGCTCCACGACCACGCACCCTCCTGGCCATCCTGGCGAGCATCGCCGCCCTGACCGTGGCTCCTGCCCAGGCGGCCGATTTCGCCGCCTGCGCGGCCATCGCCAATGATCAGGGGCGTCTGGCCTGTTATGACCGCGCCGCCGCCACGGGGACCCCGGCAAGGGCCGCCACCCGCGCCGATACCGCCAAGAGCCAGCCCATGACGGCGTCTCCGGCCGCGACCGGGACCCCAACCCCGGCCGAGTCCGGGTCGGCACCGGCGGTGGCCGCGTCGAGCCCGCCCGCCACCTCCCTGCTCGGCACGGCCTGGGCACTGAGTCCGGATTCCGCGCGCTATGGCATCAACCTCTACCGTCCCAATTACCTCCTCTTCGCCCGCTACTCCGACAATCCTAACGAGCACCCCTTCAAGCCGCTTTTCCCGCCGGGGGATTTGGAATCCGACCAGGTCGAAGCCCGCTTCCAGCTCAGCTTCAAGTTCCGGCTCTGGGCCACGGATGATCGCCGCTTCGGTGTCTGGGCGGCCTACACCCAGCAAAATCAGTGGCAGGTCTATAACAAGGCCATGTCGAGCCCCTTCCGGGAGACCAACTACGAGCCCGAGGCCATGGTCACCTACAACCCCGACCTGGCCTTGGGCGCCGGTTTCCATTGGCGCCTCTTCAATCTCGGCCTGAATCACCAATCCAACGGCCGCACGGATGCCCTGTCCCGCAGCTGGAACCGCGTCATCGCCAGTTTCGGCTTCGAGACCGACAACTTCGTCCTGCTGGTACGGCCCTGGTATCGCATCGGGGAGGAAGAGACCGAGGACGACAACCCGGATATCGAGGATTACCTGGGCTACGGCGACATCACCGGCATCTACAAGTGGCGCGGTCACAGCTTCACCCTCATGGGCCGGGGCAATCCCGGCACGGGCAAGGGTGCGGCCCAGCTCGCCTGGACCACGCCCCCGCTGCTGGGGCCCCTGCGCGGCTATGTCCAGGCCTTCACGGGCTATGGCGATAGCATGATCGACTACAACTGGAGCCAGAATGCCATCGGTATCGGCGTTTCCCTCAACGACCTGCTTGACCAACCCATCGAGCGGTTTTGAACTTGGCTTCCCCCGACCCCACCACCCTGTTCCGCCGTTTGCTGGTCTCGACCCGCTTCCTCATTCTGCTGCCCATCATCGGCACCTTCGTGGCCGCCCTGGGGCTGATGGTTTTCGAGACGATCGCCCTAGCCCTGAGGCTGCTCGACATCCTTCAGGGCAGCTCCCTGACGACCACGGACGTCAAGGCCCTGGCGGTGGGGCTGATCGAGGTCGTGGATGTCTTTTTGATCGCCATCGGCATGTACATGATCAGCATCAGTCTTTACACCCTCTTCGTGGACGATACCCTGCCCTTGCCGCGATGGCTGATCGTCCCAAGCCTGGAGGCGGTGAAGGCCAATCTTGTCAGCATCGTCATCGCCGTCCTCGCGGTCTTGTTTTTGCGCGAGGCGGTGGCCTGGACGGGGGGGAGCGACATTCTCGCCTTTGGCGCGGCCTTGGCCTTGATCATCGCCGCCCTCAGCCTCTATCTGAATGTCAAGGGTAAACCCTGATCCCGGACCGGGGTTCGCGCCCCGGGTGGCCGCGCCCACAGGGCAACCGCTAACCGGACCGGCCAAGAGCCCATGCAAGCCTTGCCCACGGCCGTTCCGAGGACTAACATCCCGCCGTCTGGCACGACATCTTTCCCATTACCTGGCTTGGACCTCACATCGGCTGGATTTGGATCAGCCCAGGCGACCCAAGTTACCCTGACCCATAGCCCGCCCCTGGCGGCCGAGGAAACTTATGTTCAAGAACACGCTGGATGATCCCCAATACGCCATGGTCGAGAGCCTGGCGGTTACTTTCGAGCGCACGGGCCGCACCGGCTTCTGGGCGCAACTGGTGCTGGGCACCTTCCCGGTTGTGGTTATGGCCTTTGTCCTCTTCTACGCCGGCAGCCTGTCTGGTACCCGCGCCGGGGTGCCCATCGTCGAGTGGCTGGCCATGGGCAACATCCTCCTCCTCTTCTTCACTACCTTCTGGTTCCATCGTTACCGCGGTCTGGCCAAGCGGATTGCCGACCCCGCCTCCCGTCCCACTAGCCAGGAAGTGGCTGGCAAGGTCTGGACCGGCCTGGTGGCCAGCAGCCTGGGCGTCATCTTCTCCATCCTGGTGATGCTCTTCGAGGTAGGCCAAATCTTTTTCTACTTCCTGACCGCCCCCCAGGGAGGCGTTCCCACGGTCCAGGTGAACGGGGCAACCTTTGTCTCCGCCATCGACATGGCAAGCCTCATGGCCCTGGTGATGACCATGGCCGCCGAGGTGCTGGTGACCATGATGGGCCTCTGGCTTCTCTTCCGGACCAGCCGCGCCTATGCCGTGGCCGATCCCGCCTAGGGCCCCACGGGTCGCCACGGTTTGCCCCGGTCATCGGGGCATTCCTAACAAGCCGGTCTCATTCATAGCCGTCCATGTCAGCCCGCATGCAAGGACGCCCTCGGCGCTGGCCGCGCTGGCTGGCCATCACCCTAGTCGCCGTGGCCACCCTGACACTGGGCTGGACCTGGTGGTCCGGGGATAATCCACGCGCCGACCGCCACTTGCGCGGCCTCATTAGCCAGCAACTCCATGCCTGGTTTCCCACCGCCATGGCGCCGGATGACGGCTGGCACGGCCTCTATCGGCGTGACCCCCAGGCCCCGCCCCAGGCCCCGCCAGTCCTCTTGATTCATGGCCTGGATGAGCCCGGCGATATCTGGGATGACCTGGCCCCCGCCTTGACGCAGGCCGGTTTCGCGGTCTGGGAGTTCCGCTATCCCAACGATCAGGGCATCGACCGCAGCACCGCCTACCTGGCCCGACACTGGCCGGAATTGCCGGCGGACCAGCCGCTGGTGCTCATTGGCCACAGCATGGGTGGGCTGGTGGCGCGGGAATTCGTCTCCCGTTGGCGGCACCCGGTCGCGGCGAGTCCCCGGGTGGCGGGCGCCCCCGTTAGTGGCGTCATTCTGGTGGGCACCCCGAATCAGGGCTCCGAGTGGGCCCGGCTGCGCATCTGGCTGGAATTGCGCGATCATCTCGCCAGCCCGCGCCCCGGCCCCCTCGACCCGCTGGCCGGGCTGCGGGACGGCCTCGGCGAGGCCAAGATCGATCTGCTCCCGGGCAGCGATTTCCTTATGGAACTCAATGCCCGTCCCTGGCCCGCGACGGTGCCCCTGGTTATCATCGCCGCCCGGCTGATCGGCCCTCCCGGCGAGCGACTGGCCGATTTGAAGGCGGCGGCGGTCGCCGCGGGCGTGGGTGAATTGGCCCAGGAACTGGAAGCCCTGGATGCCCAATTCGGCGAGGGACTGGGGGATGGCCTGGTGAGCCTGGAATCCGCCCGGCTCACCGCCGTCGCACCCCTGGTGGTCAACGCCTCCCACCGCGGCATGATTCGCCGACTGTTCGCGGTTGACCCGGAACCGCCGGCCATTGCCCCTATTTTGACCACCCTGCGGCAGTGGCAGACAGCGGAGCCCACCGCAAATTAACGGCCCCGACCCTGCCGGCCGGGAACCAGGGGCCAGACATCTGTTCGAAACTCAGGGCGTCCATGTCGGACACCCGCCTACTCAATAAGGAAAAACATCGTGACCCAATTCTGGGATATTCTCCAACTCATCGCCTCGACTATCCTGTTCGTGGCCTACCTCATCGTCCTCTTCCACGTGGTCGTGGACCTCTTCCGGGATCCCCAGCTCGGTGGCGGCTACAAGGCCCTCTGGATCATCGGCCTGCTGTTCATTCCGGTCCTGACCCTCATTCTCTACCTGCTCACCCGGGGCGGTGGCATGGCCGAGCGCGAGCGCGCCGTTTACACCCAGGCCAAATCCGACGCCGATGCCTACATCCGTCAGGTCGCCGGCAAGTCACCGGCGGAACAGATCGCCGATGCCAAGGCCCTGCTGGATGCCGGCACCATCAACGAAGCGGAATACGCCCAGTTGAAGGCCAAGGCCCTGAACTGATCCTGCCCGCCCCAGGGTCCTCACCTGGGGCACGCATCACGACCGCGAACCCGGGCGCCCCTCATGAAACGCCTTGTCCTCTTGCTGCCCCTGGCCGTCCTGGTCTGGGCCTTCCTGGCCCTGGGTCTGGACCAACATCTCACCCTGGACGCCTTCCAGGCCAGCCACGAGGCCTTCGCCGCCTGGTATAAAGAACATCCCTGGCTGGTCATCGGCGGCTACATGGCGGCCTATATCCTCATGACCCTCTTTCTGCCCATCGCCGCCCTCATGACGGTGGTCGGCGGCGCCCTGTTCGGCTTCTGGAAGGGCGTCCCCATCGCCTCCTTCGCCGCCGCCCTGGGGGCCACCCTGGCCTTTTGGCTCTCGCGCTTCGTCTTGCATGACAGCGTTCAGCGCCATTTCGGCGAGCGCCTCGCCGCCGTCAATGCCGGCATCGCCAAGGACGGGGCCTTTTATCTTTTTTCGTTGCGGCTGGTACCCGTCATCCCCTTTTTCATCATCAATCTGGTGATGGGGCTCTCGCCCATGCGGACCTGGACCTTTTTTGGGGTCACCCAAGCCGGTATGTTGGCGGGCATCCTTATCTATGTGAATGCCGGTACCCAGCTCGCCGAGGTGGATGACCTGGGAGACATCCTGTCCCCCGGGCTCCTCGGCTCCCTGATCCTGCTGGGCATCTTTCCCCTCCTGGCCAGGAAGGTCTTGGTCTGGATACGGTCTCGCCTCACCCCGAGTGACCGGGACCTGGTGTAGGCGCCCACAATAGGGGCTGAATTTGGCCGGGGCGCAAGGGCGAGTGGGGTAAAGGCAGGTCGGTAACAGGCATAAAAAAAGCCAATGCCGAGCGCATTGGCCTTCGGGGCTTTCAATCGGGGCTAATCCCCTATGCGGTACTTCTCCAAATCCTCCCCGGCCTCAATGGCGGCTAACACCCATTGCGGCCGCCGGCCACGCCCGCCGGACCATTCATTGCCATGGGCATCACGATACTTGGCTTCCGGCTTGGCGACGACTTTCGCGGTACCTCTTGGCCCACGCCTAACGACTGTCATTTCAGGCGTATAGAGCCCAAGATCCGCCGCGGTCAAGTCATAGGTTTTAACTTTTTCCCGCAGATCCAGGATAATCGCTTCCTTCTCGCGGTTCTTAATGACATTGGCTTTTTCTTGCAGGGCATCAATTTGGGCTTGAATCTCGGCCAGGCTGGACATGAGTTTATTCCTTGAGTTGTTGAGATGACAATTTGTATTTTAAAATAAATTCTCCAATTATGGAAGCCGGGCAGCAAAATTATTGATATCTTTTTGCCATCGGGTTCCGCGAAGCCACCGAGCCTTTAGAATAATTGGCGCCTTTTGGCACATCGGCCCGGTTTTAACCTGTAACCCAGGGATTAGCGCCCGCGCGGAGGCCTGGGATTAATGGGGCCATGAAATAAGGGTTCGGGCCCCCTCTCCCCAGCCCTCCCCCGCGAGGGGGGAGGGAGCAAGAGAGTCAGTGGCAAGGAGGGAGGGAGTAAGAGAATCAGTGGCGAGGGCGGAGGGAGCAAGAGAATCGGTGGCGAGGGGGGAGGGAGTAAGAGAGTCAGTGGTTTGAGCTACAGCAACCAACCCAAGCGACCGGGGTCCGACCACTGGCCACAACCAACCTCTAGCGGAGCCAAATAAAGTAGAATCCCCCCCTGCCGCCGGGCCAGGAGTTCCCAGGCCCAGCTCCTTGCATTTTGTTCCGCCAACCTGCCCGAGTCCGCCCGCGGCCCTGGCTTGACGGTCCGCCTTACTCAATTTCGGGAGTCACCATGCAACGCTTTTGCGTCCTTCCAGTCATTGCCCTGGCCATCGGCCTCGCGGGCTGCAAGCCGACCGGCGAAATCGCCGCGCCCACCACCCCGGCGCCGCCGCCGTCGGTCGGGGTCGCCACCGTCGTCCAGCGTGAGATCAGGCCCGCCGCGGAGTTTGTCGGCCGGGTCGAGGCCATGGACGCGGTTGACCTCGTGGCCCGGGTCAACGGCTTCCTCAAGGCGCGCGAGTTCCAGGAAGGCGCCACCGTCGAGGCGGGCCAGTTACTCTTCCGGATCGAACCCGAGCCCTTTGAGGGCGCCGTCGCCGCTCGACGCGCCGATCTGGCGCGCGCCGATGCGACCCTGCTCAATGCCCGCCTCCAGCGCGAACGCCTGGAACCCCTGATCAAGCGCGGCGGGGCGACCCGGGCCCAGCTCGACGAGGCGGTCGCCGCGGAGCAAGTCGCCACCGCCGCCCGCGAGGCGGCCCTGGTCGCCATCCAGCTCGCCGAGATCGACCTTGGCTATACCGAGATCCGCGCCCCCTTCCAGGGCCGCATTGGCCGCGCCAACTTCGCCGAGGGCGCCGTGGTCGGCCCCAACGTCGGCCCCCTCGCCCGGCTGGTGCGGACCGATCCGGTCTTCGTCAACATCCCGGTCACGGATCGCGCCATGCTGGCGGTGCGCCAGACGCAAAACACCAGCGGCTTCGCGCCCTATCTGCGCCTCGCCGATGGCAGCCTGATCAAGGAGCCCGGCAAGTTCCAGTTCTCCGACCCGGAGATCGACACCACCACGGATACGGTCCGCATCCGGGCCCTGTTCGACAACGCCGATGGGGTTCTGCTCCCGGGTCAGCACGTGACCGTCACGGTCCGGGCCACCCAGCCGGAGCTGGCCCTGGTCATCCCTCAAGTCGCGGTCCAGCAGGATCAGGCGGGCCGCCTGGTGCTGACCCTGAACCCGGACGACAAGGTCGAGGTCACGCGGGTCAAGCTGGGTGAACGCGTCGATACCGATTGGGTGGTGCTCGAAGGGCTGAACGCCGGTCAAAAGGTCATCGTGGAAGGCATCCAGAAGGCACGGCCCGGCATGGTGGTACAGCCAACGCCCGTAGCCCCGCGCGACGGAGACTGAGCCCATGTTTTCCGCCTTCTTCATCTCCCGCACCCGCTTCGCCATGGTGATCTCGCTGGTGATCATCATCGCCGGCCTGATCGCCATCAAGGTCCTGCCGGTGGCCCAGTTCCCGGACATAGTCCCGCCCCAGGTGTCGGTGCAGGCCTTTTATCCCGGCGCCAATGCCGAGATCCTCGCCGAGACCGTGGCCGCGCCCATCGAGGCCGAGGTCAACGGCGTCGATGACATGCTCTACATGAACTCGACCAGTGACAACTCCGGTCGCTACCGCCTAGACGTGACCTTTGCCGTCGGCACCGATCCCGACATCGCCGCCGTCAACGTGCAAAACCGCGTGGCCCTGGCCCTCCCGACCCTGCCGGCCGAGGTGTCCCAACAAGGCGTCTCGGTACGCAAACAGTCCACCAGCATGCTGCTGACGATCAACCTGCTGTCGCCCAAGGGGACCTTCGACCGGCTGTTCCTATCCAATTACATGGAGATCAATATCCGTGACTCCCTGGCGCGCCTGCCGGGTGTCGGCGACGCCAGCCAGTTTGGCCCCCTCGACTATGCCATGCGCATCTGGCTCGACCCCCAGGTCATGACCTCCCTGGCCATCAACGAGGCCGAGGTGGTGGATGCGATCCGCCGCCAGAACCTGCAGGCCGCCACCGGCCGCCTGGGGGCCCCGCCGGACAACGAGGCCCGCGCCTTCACCTACACCCTCCAGGCCAAGGGCCGCCTCACCGAGCCGGAGGAATTCGAGAACATCCTGATCCGCGCCAATCCGGATGGCTCCGTGGTGCGCCTGGTCGATATCGCCCGCATCGAACTGGGGGCCCAAACCTACGACGCCGATACCTGGGTGGATGGGGTGTCCACCTCCATGCTCGGCATCTATCTCTCCCCCGGGGCCAACGCCCTGGAGACCGCCGATCGGGTCTATGCGACCCTGGAGCAATTGGCCGAGCGCTTCCCCGACGACCTGGAATACGACATCTACTACGACACCACCGACTTCGTGCGCATCAGCATGCGCAACGTGGTCATCACCATGCTCCAGGCCCTGGGGCTGGTCATCCTGGTGACCTACGCCTTTCTGGGGGACTGGCGCTCGACCCTGGTGCCGGTGCTGGCGATCCCGGGCTCCATCATTGGCACCTTCGCGGTGCTGCTGGCAGCGGGCCTCTCCATCAACTCCGTCTCCATGTTCGCCATCATCCTCGCCATCGGCATCGTGGTGGACGACGCCATCGTGGTGGTGGAAAACGTCCAGCGCCTGATCGACGAGGAGAAGTTGAGCGCCCAGGAGGCGGCCCGCCGGGCCATGGAACAGGTTACGGGCCCCATCGTCGCCACCACCCTGGTGCTCTACGCCGTCTTCGTGCCGACCGCCTTTCTGCCCGGCATCACGGGCCAACTCTACCTCCAGTTCGCGGTGACCATTTCGGTGGCGGTGACCCTGTCCTCCCTGATCGCCCTGACCCTGAGCCCGGCCCTCTGCGGCCTGCTGCTGCGACCTTCGCGGCAGGCGCGTGGTCCCCTGCGCTGGTTCTCCGTCTTCCTGGACTGGACCCGGGATGGCTACGCCCGCCTCGTCGCGGCCCTGGGGCGCGTCTCCTTCATCGCGGTGCTCATCATCGCAGCCTCCGCGGCCGGCGCCGGCTGGCTCTTCAATCAGGTGCCCACCGGCTTCATCCCCGACGAGGACACGGGCTTTTTCTTCATCGATGTCTCCCTGCCCGATGCCTCCTCCATCGCCCGCACCGGCGCCGTGCTGGCCCAGGTCCAGCAAGCCCTCGCGGCCGAGGAGGAAATCGATCACGTCATGACCGTGGCGGGTTTCAGCCTGCTGGCGGGCGTGCGGTCGAGTGGCGGCATGGCCATTGCGATCCTCAAGCATTGGGATGATCGCCCCGGCCCCCAAAGCACCTCGGCGGCCGTCCTGGCCCGGGTCCAGCCCCGGCTCCTGGCCATCCCCCAGGCCACCGTCTTCGCCTTCGCCGCGCCCCCCATCCAGGGACTGGGCACTGCCGGCGGCATCGAAATGGAGCTGCTGGACCTGGCGGGCCGGCCGCCGGACGAACTGGCCCAGGCCCTCCAGGGCTTCATCACCCACACCAACGAGGACCCGCGCATCCGGCGCGCCTTCTCCACCTTCAGCGCCCAGACGCCGCAACTCTTCCTGGATATCGACCGCGACAAGGCCGAGGCCCTGGGCGTGCGCCTGTCCGATCTCTTCGTGACCCTCCAGACCAACCTGGGTTCGCTCTATGTGAACGACTTCAACCTCTTCGGGCGCACCTTCCGGGTCTTCCTGCAGGCCGATGGCCGCTTCCGCATGACCCCCGAGGATCTGAACCAGTTGCATGTCCGTAATTCCCGTGGGCAGATGGTGCCGATCCAGTCCCTGGTGACGGTCGAGCCCATCCTGGGTCCCGAGAGCACGCGGCGCTTCAACCTCTTCCGCGCCGCGAGCGTCAACGTGACCCCGGTCGGCAGTACCGGCGAGGGCATTGCCGCCCTGCGGGAGATCGAGCAAGCCAGCCTGCCGCCCGGTTTCGGCATCGACTGGAGCGGCACCACCTTCCAGGAGGTCCAGGCCGGCGGGGAGGCCGCCCTGGTGCTGTCGCTGGCCCTGCTCCTGGTCTATCTCTTCCTGGTCGCCCAGTACGAGAGTTGGACCGTGCCCCTTTCCGTCATCCTGTCGGTGGTCATCGCCGCCGTCGGCGGCCTGGCGGCCACCTGGCTGGCGGGGCTCGACAACAATGTCTATACCCAGATCGGCCTGGTCATGCTCATCGGGCTCGCCAGCAAGAACGCCATCCTGATCGTGGAGTTCGCCAAGCAACTGCGCGAGGAGGGCCGCTCCATCCAGCAGGCGGCGGCCGATGCCGCCCGTATCCGCTTCCGCGCCGTCCTCATGACCGCCATGAGCTTCGTCCTCGGCATGGTGCCCCTGGTCCTGGCCACCGGCGCCGGCGCCGCCAGCCAGGTCTCCCTGGGCGTCGTCGTCCTCGGCGGCATGGTCGCCGCCACCGTCGTCGGCATCATCATCATCCCGCCGCTGTACGTCTTCATCCAAAGCCTGCGCGAGCGGGTCAAGGGGGATTAGGGCGGCAAGGCGGTGTCAGGGACCGGCGGCTTGAAGATGGAGTTTCTCGCCATCCCGGCCCTGGAGCCGGAACTGGCCGCGGCGATCGGCCAGAGCCTGGCGGGCATGGACCCCTGGCGGACCCTGGGTTATAGCGCCGAGACCCTGGCCCGGGGGCTGGCGTCCCCCCATCCGGAGGTGACCCGCTACCTCGCCATGGCCGGCGACGAGCCCCAGGGGCTGGTGGTGGTGCGTTACCCCTGGCTGCGCGGGGCCTATATCGAGCTGTTCGCCGTCCTCCCGGTGGCCCAGGGCCGGGGCGTCGGTCGCGCGGCCCTGGCATTCATCGAGTCCCACTATCGCGGGCGCACCGCCAACCTCTGGCTGCTGGTCTCGGGCTTCAACGCCGGCGCCCGGCGTTTCTACGAGCGGCAGGGCTTTCGCCCGATTGGCGTCATCGAGGACCTGGTGATGGCAGGGCAGGATGAGGTGCTGATGCGCAAGGTGATCGGATGAGGGGGTCTGGGTTAATCGGGACCTTCAAGCTTCTCGCGGAAGGCCCAGGTGTCGAAGTATGACGATAGCCACACGCCCCGGATTTCGGCAGGCCCTGGGATTTTGCGTCGGCCTCCTGGCCATGGCCGGTGCCATGACCCCGGAGACCGCCGTTGGCGCGGATGAGCGCTCCTATCCTCAAATAACGGCTGCGGTCCCGCCAGACCCAGGCGCTGCCGCCACACCGGCCACCCAACCAACCCGTCAGCCGGATCTGGCCCCCGCGCCCACCCCCAGGCCCGGGGCGACCAACCTCCTGGAGGCCTGCTGGGACCCACAGGACCTGCGCGGCCGACCCGGGGAACGCAAGAGCCGCGGCCTTCGGACCCCCGACCATCGCCCGCCGGAGCATCAGGTCCCGGAGATGCTACCTGCCACCATGCCCCCGGTTCCAGCGCGTTCTTTGCGCTCTATCACTCCAACCAACGGCGAGAAACTCATCGCCCTGACCTTCGACCTCTGCGAGCAGGCCGATGAGGTCACCGGCTACGATGGGGAACTGGTCGATACCCTCCGGGCGCAAGGCGTCAAGGCGACCTTCTATGCCGGCGGCAAGTGGATGCGGTCGCACCCCGAGCGCACGATGCAGCTCATAGCCGACCCGCTCTTCGAGATCGGCAATCATGCCTGGACCCACGGCAACCTGCGGGTGTTGCAGGGGGCGGAGATGGCCAACCAGATCCGCTGGACCCAGGCCGAGTACGAGCGGTTGCGCGACCAACTCCTGGCGCTGCCCTGCGCCGCCCCATTGGCTGCCAGCGAGGGGCCATTGATTCCCCGTGTACCCGAAACCTTCCGCTTCCCCTATGGCACCTGCAACACTGAATCCCTGCAAGCGGTGGCCGCCGCCAGCCTCTACCCAGTGCAATGGAACATCGTGACCGGTGACCCCGCCAAAGGCCAGACCGCCGCGCGGATCGTCAATACCGTCATGTCCCAGCTCAAGCCGGGCTCCATTGTGGTTGCCCACGGCAACGGCCGCGGCTGGCACACCGCCGAGGCCCTGAAGACCCTGATCCCCGCCCTGCTGAAGCAAGGCTATCGCTTCGTCACCGTTAGCGAATTGCTACAGGCCGGCACCCCCGTCACGGCCGAGCAATGCTACGAAGTGCGCGAAGGCGACAATCTGCGTTACGACAAACTGTTTGGGAAGGGGACTCAATGACCGCGCCCACCCTGGAGTCACTTAACCAAGGGGCAAATCGGCGGCCCTCATGGGCGGCGGATCCAGCTAGGTGATAACGCGAATCTCCGGGGCCTCCTTTGAGCAAGTTGAAATCTGGTGCGACCGTGTGCTCGACGCCGCCTCACTGGCTGAGGTCTTGCGTCCCTGACCCCTGACACCCCTAACAGCCTCTAGCCACTAAATTTTTTCAGTCCCCACCCCCCCCTCGGGCAATGGGCGACTGGGCAAAATGTCGTTTATTGTCGCGAAATAATATCTGTACAAGCCCTCTGAAGTTGCATACCCTTGGCCCGTAAAGAAACGCGTCCCACGTGACCCCTCGCTAACCTCGGTGCGCACCAGGACTTCTCATGCCCCCTCAGACTGGGCGCTGCCCCAACTGCTTTGGTGCCACGGGGGTAACGCCTTGTTCGCACTGCGGTTGGCAAGTTGGACAAGACAACCCGCCCCCCGCCCTGGCCCTGGGTCGGATGCTCGATGGCCGTTATCGCATCGGCCGGGTGCTGGGCCATGGCGGCTTCGGCATCACCTACCTCGCCTGGGATGACAACCTCCAGTTACGGCTGGCCATCAAGGAATACTTGCCGCGAGATTGCGTCAGCCGCGCTCCCGATGGGGTCAGCCTGGCCGTCTATTCCGGGCAGGCCGGTGACCAGTTCACCTATGGCCTCGACCGTTTTCTTGAAGAAGCCCGCACCCTGGCCCATTTCGACCAGCATCCGGGCATTGTCACCGTCAAGAACTTCTTCCGCGCCCATGGCACCGGCTACTGTGTCATGGACTATGTGGACGGGATCACCCTGCGGCAGTATCTGGACCAGCAACCGGGCGGGCGGATCAGCGTCAATGACGCTCTGAAAGTGTTGACGCCGGTCATGGATGCCCTGCGGGCGGTGCATAAGGAGGGCCTGCTCCATCGGGACCTGGCGCCAGATAACATCTACCTGACCCAGGACGGGCGCATCAAGCTGCTGGACTTTGGCGCCGCCCGCTTCGCTGCCAGCGAGCACAGCAAATCCCTCTCCATCATCCTCAAGCCGGGTTACGCCCCGGAAGAACAGTACCGCACTAGGGGTAAACAAGGCCCCTGGACCGATGTTTACGGCCTGGCCGCGACCTTCTACCGCGCCATTACCGGCCAGGTCCCGCCGGAATCCCTGGACCGGCTCGATAACGACGACCTAGTACCGCCCTCGCGGCTGGGCATAGCCATCACGCCCGGCCAGGAGGCGACCCTGCATCAGGCGCTGGCCGTCAAGGCCGGGCAACGCTACCAAAGCATGGCGGAACTGCAACAGGCTTGGCGTGGTGGCGATGCCTCCGCACCGCAGCCCGAACGCGAGCCAAAGGGCCAGGATCGACCCGAGGTCGAAGATATACCCACTGCCAAACCCAAGCCATGGGCCAAAACCGCCCTGCTCCTTGCTCTTATCACCTCCTTGCTCATAATCGCCACCGTCGCACTGACCCGCTTGCCCTGGCCAGGTACCACCACGCCAACGCCCGCCCTGGCTGGGGGAGCATCACCACCCCTCACGCCACCGACCCCCACGGCATCCGCAACGACCACCCCAGAGCCGACGGTGGCCACCGCCGCAGTACCCACGACCCCGCCAGTGGCTGCTTCCGCCAGGGCACCGGCCGAGCCATCGGTACCCGTAACACCCCCTGCTGCGCCATCGATCGCTCCAACCTCGACCCCAGCCTCTGCCGCGCCAAGCACGATTGGGGACTCGGCAGGGTCCAGCAATGCCAAGCAAGGGGACGCTGCGGAGCCACCCGGGGGCACCTCACCCAACGAACGCTATCGGTTCCTGGGGAAGAATCAGGACATCGTCGAAGACACCCGCACCAAGCTGCAATGGCAGCGGTGTAGCCTCGGGCAAACCTGGACCGGTGCCACCTGTGCGGGGGAGGCAACAAAATATCACTGGGACGAAGCCCAGCGGGTCACTCCGACAGGTTGGCGGCTGCCGACCAAGGACGAGTTGGCCAGCCTGGTCTATTGCAGTTCTGGCGAACCCGCCTACTGGAAGTCTGCATCCGAAATGTGCAAAGGGGCTTACGGCTCGCCGACGATTTGGAGCCTGGCCTTTCCGGATACGCCTAAGTATTCGTTCTGGTCGTCCTCGCCCAATGCCTACTACTCCAACGACGCGTGGTACGTCTCCTTCGGCTATGGCTACGTCGGCAACTACGGTAAGGGCGCCGCCGAATATGTGCGGCTCGTGCGCGGCAGCCCAAATGCCGATGCGCAAGCGGACGTCACCCCACCTGAAACGTCGGCGTCCATCCCAGTCGCTCGCACCCCCACGCCCCCCCGGGCCAAGGAGCCCGATGCGCCCCCACCTCCCGTGACACCGGAAGCAAACGCCCCTCTCTACTACGCCGCCACCTTGGTGCCCACGGCCAACATCCCGCCCGAGGCCCCGCTGTGCCACAAATTCATGGTTGCCGGACCGGAGGAGCAACTGCGGAAACTCAAGGCCAAATATCCGGGCCTGTATGATGACCAGATTACGACCAACCCCGCGGGCGGCAAGAACCTGGCGGCGAAACGCAAGGATGAGACCGGCAAAGAAATTACCTATTTCTATTCCACGAGCCCCGGAGCCTGTAACGCTTACCAACAGGACCGCCTACAGACACCAGCCAAGCCGGGCGACAAGAGCAGTTCCAACACCGGTGCGCCGCCCGAGGAGACTGTCGCGTCCGCCGGGGGCGACGACTCACCCAACGGCCGCTATCGGTTCGTGGGCAGGAATCAGGACATCGTCGAAGACACCCGCACTAAGCTGCAATGGCGGCGGTGTAGTCTCGGGCAAACCTGGACTGGTGCCACCTGTGCGAGGGAGGCAACAGAGTATAAATGGGATGAAGCTCAGCGGATCGTTCCGGCGGGTTGGCGGCTGCCGACCAAGGATGAGTTGGCCAGCCTGGTCTATTGCAGCTCGGGCGAACCCGCCTACTGGAAGACAGCATCTGAAGGGTGCAAAGGCGCCTATACATCGCCTACGATCTCGATCACAGCCTTTCCGAATACGCCCAAGTCTGGGTTCTGGTCGTCCTCGCCCTATGCCAGCTACACCTACGGCGCGTGGGGCGTCGGCTTCGGCAGTGGCAACGTCTACGACTACGGTAAGGACTACGCCCTATACGTCCGGCTCGTGCGTGGCGGACAGTGACTTTGGCCGCGCAGCGGCAGTTTGCAGGGGTAACTCTGCCATCGCCAAGCGAAGCATCCGGGTCTTGCGCCATCCCTGGTGGTGTCACGAACGGCGGGACCCCATCAGCCAGGGGCGGGGCGCGCCTCGGGGCGCACCTAGGGGGCTCGTCAGCCCATGGTTGCTGTCCCCCGTCCACGCTCCCCGAGACACGACCAACAAACCCCTGCCCCGTCGGCATTCAACCCATAGGATCTCTTGGCACCAGCACCCATGATTGCCAGCTACTCCCTAACCAGACTTGGCTTGGGGTTCGTCCTATGCTGTCTGCCGGCTCTGTCCAGCGCGGAGGGCCGCCCCGACGCCCTGAATGCCATCACGGTCCGGGTCCTGTGCCTGCCCACGGCGGGCGATCCTCAGACCGGCTCCGGCATTCTTCTGGGTGGAGGCAGCTATCTGGCCACCAATTGGCATCTGGTCTCCTGTACCCAGGAGGGCGGTCAGGTCCTGGTCCTGCTGAATGCCGATACCCGGGACCGGGTGGCGGCGACGGTGCGCGAACAGGATGATGCCCAGGATTTGGCGTTACTCAAACTGGCGCGCCCCCTGGACCGACCAGATGCTCGTTTCGCCACCCTGGCGACCCTGCGCCAGGGCGATCCGTTGATGGCGGTGGGCTTTCCGAGCGATGCGGACGGGATGGGGGGGTCAGGCGGCGCTGAGTACCTCGACCTTGACCCAAGTAGTAGTCGGGCGGCTGCTCCCCGCAGTGGGCGGCCAGGACCGGCCCTTGATCCAGTCCAGCACGGCCACCAATCCCGGCAACTCTGGAGGCCCCCTCTTCGACGAGGCCGGGCGGGTGATGGGGATCAACACCCTGAAGTCCATGGCCGCCGTGATGACCCTCGACCCTCAAACCGGCCTGGCTCTGCAACGAGTGGTGCTGGGCGAGGGCTTGGGCTGGGCTGTAGCCAGCGACGCCTTGCTGCCCCTGCTGGAGCGGGCTGGCATCCCTTACCAGGTCAGCCAGGCCCGACTCTGGGCGCTGGAACGTTGGTGGTGGCGGGAGCCGGTATTGATGGCCAGCCTCCTCGGGCTGCTGTTGCTGCTGGTCATGGGCTTGACGGTGCTATGGTTCCGGCAAAGGGTCGGGCGCGGGTCCGGGAGGGACTCACGCAGCTGGGGTCAAGGATACCTCTGGCAACCAAGCCGAGGACGCGGCAACACGCAACGCCCCCGGCGTCCCGTCAACCCGTGCTGCTGGGCCTGGCCGGCCCCTACGCCGGACAGATCATTCCCCTGGAATCCGGGGTGGTGGCCATCGGCCGCGATCCCACCCTGGCGCAACTGGTGATACCCGCCGATCAGGTCGGTATCAGCCAGCGCCACGCCCTGGTGGGTCATGACAGCGGCCAGGGCGGCTTTTATGTGGAGGACTGCTGGTCCACTAATGGCGTCTTCCTGCTCACCGGTCAGGGCAAGGCGCTGCGTGCCAAGGCCGGCCAGGCCCAGCCCCTGGCGCCGGGGGCGCGCTTTTATCTCGCCACCCCGGCGATCAGCTTCGAGGTGAATTACCAATGACGGCCCTGCGCTTCGACACGGCCAGCCTGAGCCGCACGGGCGCGCGGGCCAACAATGAGGATGCCTGCGGCTTTCGCGACGGCTGTTGGGTGGTGGCGGATGGCCTGGGCGGCCACGGCGGTGGCGAGGTAGCCGCGCGGCTGGCGGTGGAGGCCTTGCTCGGGGCATGGGACCCGACGGCGCCGCTGACAACCGAGGCCCTGACCCAGGGACTCGCGGCTGCGGCGGCGGCCATCCACGGCCACCAGGCCGAGGACCCCGGTCTAAGTGGGATGCGCACGACCCTGGTGGTGCTTGCCACCGACGGGGAGCGGGCGCTCTGGGCCCATGTGGGCGACAGCCGGCTCTATCTGCTGCGGGACGGGCGCGTCTGCTTCCAGACCGAGGATCACAGCGTCCCCCAGGCCCTGGTGCGCGCGGGAGAATTGACCCCGGCGGGGGTGCGCACCCATCCGGATCGCAATCGCCTCCTGAGGGCCTTGGGGGACGGCAAGTCGCCGCGCCCAGACCTGGCGGCCACGCCCCTCGCAATCCAGCCCGGCGATGCCTTTCTGCTCTGTAGCGACGGCTTCTGGGAGGCGGTCACCGAGGGTGACATGGAGGTGGCCCTGGCTAAGGCCAGCGATGCCCATAACTGGCTGGAGCGCATGGCCCTCGGTCTGCGGCGCCAGGCCAAGCCCAGCCAGGACAACTACACGGCCCTGGCGATCCTGGCCGAGGTCCCGCTGTCGTCATGAGACGCCACAGCCGCGAGATCAGCACCCTCAGCCTGTCGATGCTGGATGTCATCGCCGGGGCCATGGCGGCCTTTCTCATCCTCATGGTCATCCTGTTGCCCTACTACGGCAAGGAGACGGTGAATCAGGAGGAGATCATTGCCGAGTTGCGTCAAGCAGTCGCGGCGGCCGAGGCGGCGCGGGCGGCGGCGGTAAGTGCGGCCGAGGCGGCGCAAGCCCTTGCCGCTCAAGCCCAGGCCAAGATGGAGTCGCTGGCAGCCCAACTCAGCCAAACCCAGGCAAACCTAGAGGCGACGGAAACCCAGCTCAGCCAGACCCAGGCCGACCTGGAGGCTGCGGAAACCCAAGCCCGCCAGGCTCAGGCCGAGGTGGAGCGTCAGCGCCGTATCGCCGAGGAGTTGGCAAAGCAAGTCAGCTCCGCTATCAGGCCCAACCTAGTACTCTATATCGAATGGTCTTCCCGCGATGTAGTTGATCTCATCCTCATGAAGAGGAAGAACAATGAAACCGCATGGCAAAACTGGCCCTACGACACGGGTGAGCCCCTCAAGGCAGGTAGCAAGAGATCAAGATGGTTGTGGGTGCAGTATGCACAGGGTGGTTTGAGGGTGGATGTAAAGCTTGCGACCATGGCTGATACCGACAAGCCGGTAATAGTCTGGGGCAGGGTCGTCACTCCGGCTGGCATTGATGAATTCCAAGAGATACAGCTCTCGCGATACGGCCAACTGGAAAGTATGGCTACGATTTGGGTGGATGAGAACGGCAAGGTAAGGGTCACACCCTGACGCAGTTATTGGTACCGACTTAAATAACGAAAGCATAAAGGGAGATCAGGACGATGAGCATGGTGTCTTGCGGCAACGGTCATTTCTTCAACGACGAGGAGCACTCGAATTGCCCCTTCTGCGGCGTGGGCCTGGATCTGCGTGCCACGCGCCCGCTCGGCGCTGAAACTCCTGGGCGGCCCACGGGCGACGCTGGCCATACCCGCGCCGCGAGCGCCCCGCCGGCGGCGGGATTGGGGCGCGATCCGGGGGAGACGCGCCACGTCTGGGCCAAGCGCATGGGCGGGGTCGATCCGGTGGTGGGCTGGTTGGTGTGCGTCGCGGGTCCGGAACAGGGCCGCGACTACCGGCTCCACAGCGAGCGTAACTTTATCGGCCGTGCCCCGAGCATGGATGTCGCCATCACCGGCGATGCCACCATCAGCCGCGACAATCATGCCGTTATCAGCTACAACCCCAAGAAACACAGTTTCCGCCTGGCGCCCGGGGACAGCCGAGGCCTGGTCTATCTGAACGACGAGGAGGTACTGACCCCGGTCGAAGTGGCTCCCTACGACCGCATCGAACTGGGGGAGACGCTGTTGCTCTTCGTCCCCTTCTGCGGCGACCACTTTACCTGGCCCGTCGCGGACAAGCCGGCGGAGGCGCGGTCATGAGGGCCGGGAGGACACGCGGCCTCGGCCTCCTCGGGCTGGCCTGGCTCCTGGCCACCAGCGCCCTGGCGGGGGAACCGGCGAGCCTGCGCATCAGCCAGGCCCTGGCGGAGGGCACCCAGGTCAAGGTCTATGCCCGGGTGAGTGACGCCCTGGGCGCACCCCTGGCGGACGAGACCCTGACCTTCCACGCCACCCTCGGCACCCAGGTGGCGGAGGTGGTGTCCAGCACGCCCTTCGCGGCCAGTGGCGAGGGGGTGCTCTACCTGTTCCTGGTGGACCGGTCGCGCTCCCTGGACGCGGCCACCTTCGAGCGCATCCGCCAGGCTTTGCGGGAGTGGGTGGCGGCCCTGGGCCCCCAGGATCGGGCCGCCATCCTGAGCTTCGGTACCCAGGTCCGGACCCTGGTGGCGCCGACGGCGGACCCCGCGGCCCTGAACACCGCCATCGCCGGTCTCAAGCCGACGCAGCCCCATACCGCTCTCCACGAGGCCCTAGCCCAGGGCCTGATCCTGGGGCAGCAACGGGGGACGGATCTGCCATCCCGACGGGCCCTGGTGGTGTTGAGCGACGGCCGGGATGACGCCCCCGGCGGCATGACGGCGGAGGAGGTGGAGGCGCGGCTGACGGAAGGGGCCGTGCCCCTCTACGCCATGGGTTTCAGCCGGGCACGGGACCGGGCCAGCCGCGAGGCGGGTCTGGCCGCCCTGGGGCGGTTCGCCCGCCAATCCGGCGGTCTCTTCATCGACGCCAGCGCCGGGGACCTGGCCGGGTCCTATGCGGCCATGCGGGAGCGTATCCGCGAGGTACTGCGGTTAGAGGTGCGGTGCCCAGGCTGCGTGGCGGACGGCAACCGCTATCGCCTGCAACTGGCCTTGACCCAGAACGGGCGGACCCTGAGCGATGGGGTGGATTTGCGACTGTATCCCCCGGTGCCTGCGGCGCCCTCCCCGGCCGCACCGGGGGCAGGCAACTCGGCACCGGCGGGGACTGGTGCCGGCGGAGGGCCCAGTGGCGAACCGGCCGCGCCAGGGGGCGAAGGTACGGGGAGGCCGGCGGACGCTGATGCGCCGGGGGCTCCGGCTGCCGATGCTGGTCCGGAAGGTGGCTCGGAAGCTGGTCAGGGGCCCGCGAGCGAAGGGACCCCGGCAACCGGGCCCAATCCCGCTGGGACGGCCCCGGTTGCTCCTGCTCAAGGCGAACCGGCAGCCCCAACCGGAACCGGCACACCCGCTGGGACCGCCCCCGGGGCCTCGACCACAGGCGATCCGGCGGCCCCCGCTGGAACCGAAACGCCCGTTGGGACCGTCCCCGGTGCTTCGCCTTCCGGCGAACCGTCGGCACCGACCGGGGATGACACACGCGTCGGGACGGCTAATGATGCTCCGCCCCCAGGCGCATCCGCGTCCACGCCGGCCCTCGACGCAACCCTCGCGAATCTCGCCACCTGGTGGCCCTGGCTGCTGGGCGCCGTGGGTCTGGGCGGGGTGCTCCTCTTCCTGGGCCTGCGGCGGCGCGGCCCTGGGGCCCGGTCAACCCCGCCGGTCCTGGTGCCTAAGGCCGAGCCCCTACCGGAAACGCCGATCACCTTCCACCCGCCCCCGCCGTCAGGGCCAGTGGAGCCCACCCGGCGGCAGCAAGCCACCCCGGCGGGACCCGCCCTGACCCTGGCCTACATGAAAGGCCGCCGGCGCGGCGAGGTGGCCCGCCTGGTGCTGGCTCCGGACGGCGTCATCGGGCGCAACGGCGCCTGCGCCCTGGCCCTGGTGGGGGATGACGAGGTCTCGGCGCGCCATGCCCGCCTCTTTGTCCAGGACCGCCGGTTGCTGCTGGAGGATCTGGGTTCCACCAACGGCACCTGGCTCAATGGGGTGCGGCTCTTGGCCCCGACGCCGCTGCGGGAAGGGGATGTACTGCGCGTAGGCCAGACCGAATTGCGCTTGGGCGGGATCGGGGAATCCCGATGACGAGTCTGCAAGCCCCGGCGACCCTGGGCGGCCCCGGCTGGCGTCCGCGTCCCGGCAATGCCCAATGGATCGGCGCCCGCCAGGAACAGGAGGACGCCTTCGGCTTTGCCGGCTTTGACGCGCGCGGCCAGGCCGGTCCGGACGGGGTCCTGGCGGTCGTGGCGGATGGCATGGGTGGGCTGAGCGAGGGCCGGGCGGCCAGCCAGGGGGCGGTGTCCGGCTTTCTGGCGGCCTGGGCTGAGCAGTCGCCGGACCTGGCCGTGACCGAGCGTCTCCTGGGGGCGATCACGGCGGCCAACCAGGTCGTCCATAATCTGGCCCGCGCGACCGCCGGCGAGGGCGAGGTCGGCACCACCCTGGTAGCGGCGGCGATCCACCAGGGGCACCTCTTCTGGATCAGCGCCGGCGATAGCCGCCTCTATCTCTACCGCGCCGCCGATGGCTCGCTGACGCCCTGCAACGAGGAACACAACCTGGCCCTGCAACTCTGGCGGCAGGCCCCAGCCGATGGCCCGACTCCCGACTGGATCGAGGACCACCCCCAGCGCGATGCCTTGATCAGCTTTCTCGGCCTGGCGGAGATCCCCGAGATCGACCGCAATCTTCGGCCCCTGGCGCTGGAGGCCGGTGATCGCCTGCTGCTGTGCAGTGACGGCGTCGATGGCGTCCTGAGCCCGGAGGAGCTGAAGGAGGGCTTAGACGCCGACCCCCAAACCGCCGCGGAGGGGCTGATCGCGCGGTTACAGGGGCTCCAGCGGCTCTATCAGGACAATGCGACGGTGGCCATTCTGGCCTGCGAGGGGTGGGATGCCCCCACCCGGGTTAGCCCGATGCCAGCCGCCAGGGACGGAGCCCGCCCGAGGCGGTGGCGCTGGCCAGGGCCAGGCCGCTGGGCCTTGGCGCTGGTGTCGCTGATTTTGGTTGTGGGATTGGGCGTTGGGTGGTTGCAAGGGTGGACGCCAGCACCCAGGGCCCTTGAGGCTAATGACCCGGCATCCGCGGTTCAGACCAAACCGGCGGCAGCTGAAACCGCGTTGGCCCCAGCGCCGGCCTTAGCCACAGACCCGGCCGCAGCCCAGACCACCCAGGCCCCGGAAGCGGGTGTCCCGCCTTCGGCAGCCCCCGGGGCGGATCTCCCGCCCGTCAATGCCGACAAGTGGGCGCGGCCCCAGGAGTAGCGATGAAGGCAATGCAACGCAAATACAGCATCGGCCGGGAGCGAAGCTGCGACATCCCGCTGGCGGACGACTCGGTGAGCGGGCATCACGCCGAACTGGAGTTCCTGGAGGATGGCAAGTGGCTGCTCACGGATTGTCAGAGCACCAACGGCACCTTTCTGCTGGGGAACGGCGGCACGCCCCGGCGGCTCAGCCAGAGCCTGGTCTCGCCTCTCGACCGAGTGCGCTTCGGCGCCGTAACCTTGGGGATGCGGGAACTTCTGGAGGCCCTGCGGCTGAAGGCCGGGATTCCCGGCCCTGCTCCCGAGGAGGCGCCCAGGGTCCAGGGACGGCGACTGATCCGCTGCCCGTGCGGCGGCATCAAGACCGCCGAGGCCCCTTGCCCGGAGTGCGGCCAATGAGCCCCTCTTTGGTCACGATCCTCTGGCGGCAGCCCCAGGCCTGGCTGGTCCTGGTCCTGTCGATCTTGGTGGCGGCGCTGGTCATCGCCCTGCTGACCTGGGCCTTGCCGGCGGGGAGTCCGGCGGCGCTGGTCATCCTTGATTATCAGGCCACGCCACCGCCGGGTTATCCCTTTGTCTATCCCTTCACCATCCAGAATTTGACCCATCTGCTCCTCTTCATCGGGCTGGGCGAGATTTACCGCCGGTGGCGCACCGCGGCTCGGGAGGAGGCCTGGCTGACCCAGGGCCTGCTGCCCGAGGCCTATGCCGTGGTCCTGCAATCGCACGATCTGCCGCCGCTGCGGGCGCGGGTGGCGGGGCTGTACGACGGGGAGCGGGGCTTTCTACCGGGCCTCATCGACCTCTGCATCCTGCAGTTCCTCGCCAGCCGCTCGGTGGATCAGACCGTGAGCGTGCTCAATTCCAGCCTGGAACTCCTGATGCACCGGGTGGATCTGCGCTACACCCTGCTGCGCTATCTGACCTGGGTCATCCCCACGGTGGGCTTTATCGGCACCGTGGTCGGCATCGCCCTGGCCCTGGCCATAATCGATCCCGGCGCCACCGTCCAGCCTCTAGGTAACATCGCCCTCGCCTTGGGGGTGAGCTTCTACACCACCCTGGTCGCCCTGGTGGATAGCGCCATCCTGGTCCTGCTGCTGCAACTGGTCCAAGCCCGCGAGGAACTGGCGGTCAACGCCGCCGGGCGCTATGTGTTGGTGAATCTCATCAATCGGCTTTATAGCGGGCAGTGAGCAGAGGCAGGTAAAGCGGGATCGACAGGCCTATTGCTTGCCGTAGGTGCTATCGTGATCCAGAGCAATGTTGCGGCAACCCGCCTCTGGCGGCCATGGCGAGACCCACCCCCCGGCTGATATTCTGATCGCCATCGCGCTCCTGACTTGTCGCCTGATGCCATGGCTCCTCTTGTCTTCCTCCTCGTCTTAGGGCTAATCCCCGGCATCCTGGCGGCCCAGCCTGGCCTTGATGCTCCGTCGGTCCCCAGGACGGACCCGCTTCTGGATCCCCTGCGCGCCGAACGGGGTTTCGTGGGCGCGGCGGCCTGTGGCGAGTGCCATCCGAAGGAACTGGCCCTCTGGCGGGGCTCTTACCATGACCGGGCCATGACGGTGGCGACGCCCGAGACGGTGCGCGGCGATTTCCAGGAGGCCGAAATCACCGCCCAGGGGGTGACCTCCCGTTTCTTCCACCGGGACGGCGAATTCATCGTCCGCACCGATGGACCGGATGGCGAGCTCAAGGACTACCCTATTCGCTACACCTTCGGCTGGTGGCCCCTTCAGCAATATCTTATCGAGTTTCCAAGCGGCCGACTCCAGAGCCTGGGCCTGGCCTGGGATACCCGCCCCCAGGAGCAAGGAGGGCAAGACTGGTTCCATCTCTATCCCAACCAAGCGATGGACCACCGCCATCCGCTGCACTGGACGGCGCCGGATCAGACCTGGAATTACCAGTGCGCGGACTGCCACTCCACGGACCTGCAAAAGCGTTATGACGCCGAGCGTAAGGGCTATGACACCCGTTACGCGGAGATCAACGTCGCCTGCGAGGCCTGCCATGGCCCCGGGGCCCGCCATCTGGCGTGGGCCAGAGCCGCGGCCGCGCGGCCGGCGCAGGCCGGCGGGACAGGCAAGGATCAGGCGGCCCTTGCCGCCACGGCTGATGATCCGACCCGCGGCTTGCTGGTGGACCTGAAGGATCGCGATGGCGGCACCTGGGGGCTTGCCGCCGAGACCGGCAAACCCCGTCGCCAGCCACCCCGGGCTTCCCACCTCCAGACCGAGACCTGCGCCCGCTGCCATTCCCGGCGCGGCCGCATCTGGGACGAGATCAAACCTGGCGAGCCCCTGCACCAGGGCTTTCGGCTGGCCCGGCTGGAGCCGGACCTCTATTTCCCGGACGGCCAGATCAAGGACGAGGTCTTCGTTTTCGGCTCCTTCATCCAGAGCCGCATGTACCATCAGGGGGTCGTCTGCGGCGACTGTCATGATGCCCACAGCCTGCGCCTCCAGGCGGACGGCAATGCCGTCTGTGCCCGCTGCCATCTCGCCCCCCGCTACGATACGCCCGAACATCATCACCATCCGGCCGGCTCCAAAGGCGCCGCCTGCGTGGCCTGTCACATGCCCCAGCGGTTTTACATGGTGGTGGACGAGCGGGCCGATCACAGTCTGCGCGTTCCGCGACCGGATCTGTCCCTCAAGCTCGGCACCCCCAACGCCTGCAATGGTTGTCACACCGACCAGGATGCCGCCTGGGCGACCACCGTGGTGGAGACCTGGTATCCCGATCCCCAGTTTCGGGGTCCTCACTTTGGCGAGGCCCTCTACGCGGCGGATCATCACGCCCCGGATGCGATTCAGCGCCTGCTGGCCCTGGCGGGAGACCCGGCCCAGCCCGCCATCGCGCGGGCCAGCGCCCTGGACCGGCTCCATGACCATCCCCAGGACGGAGCGGGCACCGCGACACTGCTCACGGTGCGCCGCCTGCTCGCCGACCCCGAGGCTCTGGTCCGCGCCCAGGCCGTGCGCTATCTGGATCGCCTGGATTTACGGACCCGGGTCGAACCGGCCTGGTCTCTCTTGTCCGATCCGGCGCGCACGGTGCGACTGGAGGCAACCCGGGTGCTGGCGCCGGTGATGCGCCAGGGGATCGGCGGCAAGCTGGCGGACCAGATGCGGGCCGCCCTGGCGGAGTACGCGACCGCCGAGCAGGTCAATGCCGACCGCCCCGAGGCCCACCTCAACCTGGGTCTCATCGCCGTCGCCCTGGGTGAGCCCGGCCTGGCGGAGCAGTCCTATCGTACCGCTCTGGAGCTTGATCCCCGCTTCACGCCCGCCCGCGCCAACCTGGCGGACCTCTATCGGGAACAAGGCCGGGAGGCGGACGCCGAGGCCGAACTCAAGGCCGGCCTGGCATCCGATCCGGACAATGCCGACCTGCACCATGCCCTGGGGCTGGCGCGGGTACGTACCCAACGTCTTGCGGCGGCGATCGAGGACCTGGCCCGGGCCGCGCGGCTGGCCCCGGACAACAGCCGCTTTGCCTATGTGCATGGCGTGGCCTTGGACGCCGCCGACCGCACCGCCGAGGCCCTGGCGGTGCTGGAGGCCGCCCAGCCGGGAGATCCGGCCAATCGGGACCTCCTGATCGCCCTGATCCAATACAATGCCAAGCTGGGACGGGTCCAGGAGGCCCATCGCTGGCTCGCGGCGTTTGGCGCCACGGCCCCGGGAGACCCGGCCCTCAAGGCATTGCGGGAGCAGATCGGGAAGCCGACGGGGCGTCAACCCTAATGTCGACGTGAACGCCAAACCTCAATGTGAATGTCAACAGCCATCACGACCTTCTGCAGGAGCGTCAGGTGCGGTGCTCTTGAATGGGGTGCTTGTACAATTTCCTGTCCATGATCAACCGCCAGAGGAAGCCAATGGATGCCATCAGCTACACTACCGCCCGGGCAGACCTAGCCCGCACCATGGACAGGGTCTGCGCGGACCATGACCCCATCATCATTACCCGCGACTCGGAGCAGGCAGTGGTCATGCTCTCGTTGGAGGACTACAGCGCGCTGAACGAGACCGCCTACCTGCTGCGCAGCCCCGCCAACGCCCAACGCCTGCTGGAGTCCATCGCGGAATTGGGGCGGGGTGGGGGTACCGCGAGAGACTTGGCCGAGTGAAGATCGTTTTCTCCGAGCGGGCTTGGGAGGACTACCTTTACTGGCAGGGCCAGGACCGTAAGACCCTGGCCCGCATCAACCACCTGATCCGCGAGGTCCAGCGCGACCCAGTCTCAGGGATCGGCAAACCCGAGCCCCTGAAGCACGCTCTGGCCGGATATTGGTCCCGGCGAATCACCGAGGAGCATCGCCTGGTCTACAAGGTCCAGGATGACGCCCTGTGGATTGCGCAGGTGCGGTATCACTATTGAGCCCCACCGAGGCAGGAGTCTCGCCTCGGCATAGGGATCTCCAAGATCGCCCTTCTTCCCAGGCCCCCGCTCAGTTTCCTTGTGGCCGGACCAGCGGATGTTATGATTCACCTTGACCATTAAGGCTCTGGATCGAGGGGGATGTCATGCGCTGGAGAACTGGCAGGCGAAGCGACAATGTGGAGGACCTGCGGGATGACCCCGGGTCTGCCAGCGGCGGATTCGGTGGTCCGCGCCTGCCCGTGCGCATCGGCCGGGGCGCCGGGTTTGGCGGTGGCCTCGGAACCATCCTGCTGCTCCTGGTCGGCCTCTACTTCGGGGTGGACCTGACCGCATTCCTCGGGGGTGGGTCACCCCAACTCGACACCGGCGGCGGCCAGTTGCAGTTTCCTAGTCCGCCAAAGCCACCTCCTCACGCCGGCGGCCTGCAAGCCCCAGGGGCCGGGGCCAAGCCCGATGAACTCAAGGAATTCATCTCCGTCGTCCTGGCGGACACCGAGGACACCTGGGGCGAGATCTTCCGCCAGGGACAACAGCGTTACCAGGAGCCCAAGCTGGTCCTCTTCTCGGGCAATGTGCGCTCCGCCTGCGGCTTCGCCGAGGCTGCCATGGGACCCTTCTACTGCCCCGGAGACCACAAGGTCTATATCGACCTGTCCTTTTATGACGAGCTGCGCAGCAGGTTCGGCGCCCCGGGGGACTTCGCTCAGGCCTATGTCATCGCCCACGAAATTGGCCACCATGTCCAAAAGCTGCTCGGCATTACCGATCAGGTCGAGGAGGCCAAGCAGGGCCGCGGTAAGGCCGCGGCGAACCAACTCTCGGTGCGCCTGGAACTCCAGGCCGACTGCTTTGCCGGGGTTTGGGCCAACCGCGCCGACCAGGCCCGGGGCATCCTGGAGGCTGGCGACGCCGAGGAGGCCCTCAAGGCTGCCTCCGCCATCGGCGACGACCGCCTGCAAAAGCAAACACGGGGCTATGTGACCCCGGACAGTTTCACCCATGGCAGCTCCGCCCAGCGCGTCGCCTGGTTCCGCCGCGGCCTGGAGAAGGGCGACGTCAACGCCTGCGACACCTTTTCCGCCAAGAACCTCTAATCCAGTACCTTAGCCAGGGCCAGGGGTCTTGCCAGATTTGACCGGCACCTCCGAGCCTCCGACCCATCCACCAGCTCCCCTAACAGGACTCAAGACACCATGAATCGTACCCGCATCCTCGCTGCCCTTTTCTCCCTCGCGCTCCTGGCCCCCGCCTTCGCCGATGAGGCGGTCCAGAAGAGCATCGCCGCCGTCTACAAGGAGAAAGCAGAACTCGCCGGCAAGCCGGTGAAGCTCCAGGGCAAGGTGGTTAAGGTCAACAACAACATCATGAATCGTAACTTCCTTCACCTCCAGGATGGCTCCGGCGACCCCGCCCTCGGCACCAACGACCTCACGATCACCAGCGACGGCACCGCCGCGATGGGTGACACCGTTTCGGTCACCGGCACCCTGGCGGTGGACACGGACTTCGGTTCCGGCTACAAGTACCCGCTGCTGCTGGAAAAGGCGACCATCACCCAGGTCCCATGACCGCGACGCCACCTGGAGCCCTGGTCACGGCCATCCATGCCCATCACTCCCCCGCTTGGAACCGATCCGCCCCGCGGACGGCCAGGGGGCTCGAGCCCCTGGGGTTCTTGACCACCAGAATGGCTTTTGGCATCCATGTCTTATAATGTCCCCCGTGCTTCGGCACAACCGACAATACCTTTCATCAACCTCGGGTTTTTCAACAAGCGCTAGGAGCAACCCATGAACCTCAGTAACAAACTCGCCGCCGAATTCATCGGCACCTTCTGGCTCGTCCTCGGCGGCTGCGGCAGCGCCGTGCTGGCGGCGGCCTTTCCCGGGGTCGGTATCGGCCTGCTCGGGGTCTCCCTCGCCTTCGGCCTGACGGTCGTGACCATGGCCTATGCCATCGGCCACATCTCCGGCTGTCATCTGAACCCAGCGATCTCGGTCGGCCTGGTGGTCGGCGGGCGCTTCCCGGCCAGCGAACTCGTGCCGTACATCGTGGCGCAGGTGCTGGGTGCTATCCTGGCGGCCTTCCTGCTGTATTACATCGCCAGTGGGCAGGCGGGTTTCGTACTGTCCGCCAGTGGGCTGGCGGTCAATGGTTTCGGCGACTTGTCACCGGGCAAGTACTCGATGATGGCGGGCCTGGTAACCGAGGTGGTGATGACCGCTATCTTCCTGTTCGTCATCATGGGTAGCACCGACAAACGCGGCATCGGCTCCCATGCCGGCCTGGCCATCGGCCTAGCCCTGACGCTGATCCATCTCATCTCGATCCCGGTGACCAATACCTCGGTCAACCCGGCGCGCAGCACGGGACCGGCCCTCGCCCTGCTGATGGGCGGCTATGATCAAGCCCTGAACCAACTCTGGCTGTTCTGGGTCGCGCCCATTATCGGCGCCATCGTCGGTGCCCTGGCCTATAAAGCGGTCGGTGGCAAGGAGGCCTGATCGGCGACCTGGCCTCGGCCCTACCTGGACCGGGAGTCGCACCGATTCCCGGTCCGGAATCCCTCCTCATCACCCCCAGGATTGGTGGCATCCCGACCCTGGACAGATGGGCCCTCGCCGGGTTGGTGCCGTCATAGCCATTAGACCCGAGGTACTTGCCGATGAACCGCCTGCTCCTGCTCTTTGTCCTCGCCCTCGGGCTGAGCGCCTGCGCCACACCGACTGACGTCAAGGACACCCAGGCGTCCGCCTCCGCACCCACCCTCTACGGCCAGATCACGGGCTCGGTGGATCGGGTCTGGCGACCCTGAGGGTCAGAGAGGCGCCCGATTATCCCCAGGGCGCCCCACCTCGGCCTTAGTGGCTCGTCCCCTCGGATCGCGTGATCTTATTGTAAACATTGTATTTACCCGAAGGCTTGCGCATGGGTAGCCGCTTCACCTCCTTGAGCGTCTGGGCGTCATAGACCACCAGAGCGCCATCGTCCTCCCAGATACTGACCAGGGCGTACTTGCCATAGCGGTCGAATTCCACATGGGCCGCCGTCTTGCCGGGCTCGGGCCGCAGGGTCGCGACGATTTGCAGGCTCTGCTTGTCGATCACATGCATGGCATCCTTGTTGGGTCCAGAAAAGACGTCCACCCAGGCGTAAGGGCTGTTTTCGTGGCTGCGGGCAAAGAAGCCAGGACCCAGGGTCGGTATTTTCGCCACCGTCTTCCAGGTGCCCAGATCGATGACCGTGACCTCGGCCTTGGACAGGTGGGGTGTTGCCAGCAGGATACGGCCATCGCGCTCCCAGGTGATGCCGGAACTCAGGTGCGGCATGCCATCCAGGTCCAGTTCGGCGATGCGCTGACGGACGTCGAGATTGATGGCCTGCCCCTTGTTGCCATCCCGGGCCGCGCCGATCAGGATCTGGTAACTCTGATTGAAGAAGAAATCATCCAGAAAGCCATCGAGCTTGGTCCGGCGCACCGGGAAGGGGCCTGGCTCCCGGGCGGTTCCCTCCTCCATCCGGTAATCGTGCATGGGGCCGTTATAGACCGGCAGGGGATCGTCCGCGACCATGATCTCCCAGACCTCGGGGATATCCTTGAGGGCGGCGACAAAGCTCTGCCGGGGGGGCGCGGCATAGACGGCACTCACCCGGCTGGTCTTGCCTGTTTCGTCCTGGACCGGGATCAGCTTGATGGGCAGCAGGTCCCGGGCGTCCAGGATCACCAGGTTGTGGGGCAGGTAATTGGCCACGGCGACATAGCGGCCATCGCCGGACACCGCCAGGTTGCGGGTGTTGATGCCGGCGCGGATCTCGGCCACCGTCTGAAAGCTGTGCAGATCGAATTTGCTGATCCAGCCGTCCCGGGAGGCGAAATAGACGAAGCGCCCGTCATTGGAGAATTTGGGCCCGCCATGCAGGGCGCGGCGGGTGGCAAAGCGATGGAGGGGCTCCAGGCGGTCGCCATCCAGGATAGTGGCATGGTGATCCCCCGTCTCCACCACCACGAAGAGATTCAGCGGGTCGGCCCCATGGAGGGGGTGATCCGGTAATTTCGCAGGGTCCACCAAGGCCAGATGACTAGCGCGGATGCGCTCTAGGCCCCACTCCGGGGTCTCGGCCGGGGGGGTGAAGACCAGGTCCACCAAGGCCTGAGCCTCGACCGCGGATAGCCGATCGGCGAAGGGGGGCATCTGGGTGGCCGGTCGGCCCTGGAGGATGAGGTTGGCGGCCTCCTCCCGCTTGAGGCGACCAAAATTCTCGGGGATCAGGGGTGGACCCGTGATGCCCAGGCGGTCGGCGCCATGACACTCGGCGCAGATTTGCAAATACAGCGCGCCGGCATCCCGGGGTTGGCTCTCCGCCGCTGGGATGGACCCCGTCGCCAGCGGCACCTGCGGTGTGGGCTCCCCGGCGGAGGCTTGACTAAGCGCCATCGCCAGGGGCAACAGCATAAGGATTCTTGGCATGGCCATGGCAACTCACTAATAAAAAATCGCCCGTGCGGCGATGTGAGGTGGCGGGGCCTCCCTGCCCTATGAGGATAGCGCCCGGTTCCGATCCCGGCTAGGCCGGGAAGGGAAGCCTGGCGGCTAACGCCGGATCAGCGCTCAATAGACATCATGGATAGTGTTGTAAACGTTGAACTTACCGGTCGGGGTCACCAGGCGATCGTCCTTGATGACCTTCTTGAGCTTCAGGGTCTTGTCGTCCACGACCACCAGGGCTGATTTTTTATCCTTGCCGTTCCAGACGGAGAACCACACCTCGTCTCCCGCCTTGTTGTACTCGGGCTGCACCACGCGCTTGGCACCCTCGCCCAGATCCGCCCATTCGGCGATGGGCAGGACCGTGAAGGGGGCATCCAGCTTGTCGATATTGAATACCGCCACGCTCTGGCTCAACTTTTCGACCGAGTTGAGGGCCGTATCCACATAGAGGTTTCGGGATTTGGGGTGGGTCTTGATGAAGAGGGAACCGCCGCCCTGCCCTTGCAGTTTACGCACCACCTTCCAGGCCTGATCCGGATGCTTTTCGGGATCGGTGCCGATCAGGGAGATGGAGGCATCCCCCAAGTGGCTGGTCGCCCAGACCGGGCCAAATTGCGGATCGACAAAATTGGCGCCACGACCCGGATGAGGAATATCACCCACGTCCACGATGGCGGCCAGTTTCTGATCCTTGGAGTCCACCACGGCGATTTTGTTGGACTTGTTGGCCGCCGTCATGAAGTAGCGCTTGGTGCCATCCCAGCCGCCATCATGCAGGAAGGGGGCGGCCTCGATATCCGTGGTCTTGAGATTGTCGATGTCCGAATAATCGACCATCAGGACATGGCCAGTCTCCTTGACGTTGACAATGAACTCGGGGTGCTCGTGAGAGGCGACGATGGCCGCCACTCGGGGCTCCGGATGGTATTCCTGAGTGTCCACCGTCATGCCGCGGGTGGAGACGATCTTGAGGGGCTCCAGGGTATCGCCGTCCATGATCACGAACTGGGGCGGCCAATAGGTGCCGGCGACCGCGTACTTGTCCTCCATGCCCGGGAACTTGGAGGTCTCCACTGAGCGTGCCTCCATGCCGACCTTGATCTCGGCGACGGTCTCGGGCTTTTCCATCCAGAGGTCGATGAGGTTGATCTTGGCATCGCGGCCAATGACGAAGAGATAGCGCCCGGAGGCCGACAGGCGGGAGATATGGACCGCGTAACCCGTCTTGATGATGCTGACGATCTCCTTGCTGTCGCCATCGATCAGGGCAATCTCGCCGGCGTCGCGCAGGGTGACGGAGAAGAGGTTATCCAGATTCAGCTTGTTCATCTGCTTGGTGGGCCGCTTCTCGGGCGGAACCAGCACCTTCCAGGTTCCCTTCATGTCCGGCAGACCAAATTCGGGGGGGCTGGGGTGGCTCATGCTGCAGGTAGCGGGCCATCAGATCAATCTTGGCCTCGGTGAAATCACCAGAGGTGCCCCAGTTGGGCATGCCCGCGGGCGAACCGTAGGTGATCATCGCCTTGAGGTAATCGGTACCCAGGGCACGGGTCTTGTCGGTGGTCAGGGGCTTGCCGGTGGCGCCCTTGCGGAGCACACCGTGACATCCCGCGCAGCGCTGGAAGAAGATCTCCTTCGCCTCCGCAAACTCGGCCTTGGTCATCTTGGGCCCTTCGCCGTCCATAAAGTCCTTCATGGTCGCGGGATCGATGGCCCCGGGGGCGCCCTGGTAGGACATCTCGGGGCTTTTGGCGTCGGGGTGCGCGGGATCGGTCGCGGCCAAGGCGTGACCCACGGCAAACGCCATGGCGCTGACTAAAAATACCCCGGCGCGATGGCGCCCGATGGTCGTCAAAAATTTCGAATTCATGAAGTGCCTCTCCGCTTGAGTATTGATGATCGTGGGCCGACCGAGTATCAGCCAGCAGGGAGAGTAAGGGGTGTCTCACTGCTTGCCCTTGACTTATGTCAAGGGGCTCTGGCCAGCGGAATTGAGGTGGATCAAGGCGGCCCCGGGGGCGGCCCCTAAGCTGCGGATCCATCATCAAGCCCCCAGGCACCTCGCCGGCCATTAAACACCAGTCCGGATGCCAACCAGAGTGACACCCATCCCTTGAGCAACCTCTCCCCCGCCCCCTTTCATCTCGCCGATATCCCCCAGGCGCTCGGCTCCGGGTGGCGCCACGTGCGCGCCATGCCGGGACCCAGCCTGCTGCTGGGTTTCCTCCTGGCCCTCATCACCACCAGCCTCTTGCTGATCCCCTTCGCCGTCAGCGCCCCCGCCCTGGCGCTGATCCTGGCGGGCGGCTTCTTCCTGATCGGCCCCCTCCTGCTGCCACCCTGGCTGGCCTTGCGCAAATCGCGGGACAGGGGTCAACGGCCCGGCCTGAGGCTGGCGTGGCATGGTTACCAGGAAATGGACGCGGGTTTCTGGGCACTCGCCGGTGCATGCTGCTTTCTCTTGCTGGTCTGGATCACGGACGCGGGCATCCTCTATGCCTTTCTGGTGGGCGCTGGCGCCTCGCTGGACGCGGGCGGCACCGGGTCAGCGGCCAAACTCGGGACCTTCCTCCGCTGGTCCAGCCTCATGGGGGCCTGCCTCGCGGCCGGCGTCCATCTCATCGCCGCCTTCGCCGTGCCCCTGCTCTACGAGGGCCGCGCCCAACCCATCCCCGCCATCCATGCCAGCGTGCGGGCCATGTTTTACAGCCCAGGACCCGCCCTGGCCTGGGGCCTGACCATCATCCTGGGACTCCTGGTCGGCTTCCTCCTGCCACCCCTGCTGGCCCTGATCCTGCCGGTACTGGCCTACGCCCAATTCGACCTCTACCGCATCGTCTTTCCCCCACCGGGCAATCCCCATGTCCGCTAATCAAGACGCCTTGGCAGCACCGCCGGCCATGGCCTCTCCGGAGTCCCGGGACACCGGCATACCGGGCAACAAGGCCATCTGGGTCGGCATCTTCGCGGAGATGACCGAATTCGCCCTGATGTTTTTCGTCTATTTCATCGCCCGCGCCCATCACCCCGAGGCCTTTCACCAAGGCCCCGCCAAACTATGGACCCTGGCGGGCATCATCAACACCCTGGTCATGCTGACCAGTAGTTTCATGGTCGCCAGCGCCCTGCATGCCATCCGCGCCGATCGGCGGCGCGCCGCCCTGATCTGGCTGGTCCTCGCCTTGGTGACCGCCCTGGGCTATCCCATCATGAAGGTCCTGGAGTTCCGCTGGAATCTGGCGCGGGGCCTTACCGGCGGCGGCGATGTCTTTCAACTGGCCTACTACTACCTGACGTTCAATCACTTGGTGCATGTGAGCTGGGGCCTGCTCGGCATGGCCTGGATTCTGGCCCGCCTGGCCACCGGCGCCTACTCGGCCAGCAACCATCGGGGCATGGTGGCCTTCGCCAGCTATTGGCACGCCACCGATCTGATCTGGCTCATGATCTTCCCACTCTTCTACGTCCTGCCTTGAGGCGCCTCCATGAACCCCTCCTTTCGCGCCCTGGTCCTGACTTGGCTGATCCTGGTCATCCTCACCCTCACGGGCGCCAGTCTTGGTGAGGGGGCAAGCCCGGGCCTGGGGCTGACCCTGATGGTGGCCACCATCACGGCCTGGAAGGGCGGCATGGTCATCGAGGAATTTCTGGAAGTCAGCCAGGCCCGGCCCGGCATTCGCTACCCGGTGCGGATCTTTGGACTGCTGGTGCCGGCTTGCATGTTGTTGGTCCACCTCTATGGCCCCGAGATCGCCCGGCTGACCAGCCTGACTTCGGGATAGGGGGCGGGGTTTGACCAGGGCCGGACGCTTAGGGCCCAAACTTGCCTTGGCCCCGGTCGTTCCGCTCAAGCCGGTCCATGAGCGCATCGAGATCATCGTAACGCGTCACGCGGCCGGCCTTTAGATCCTCAAGTGAGACGCGCAGACTGTCGCGGGCGGCGCTGGCCTGATCTTGTACCAGTTCCTGGTAGCCCTCCTCGGTCAACACGACGTACCGTGGGCGATTGTTTTTGACGACATGCACCGGCCCCAGCCGGAGCGCCTTATCGACAGCCGAGATGCCGAGGCGCTTGATCTCTTGTGCTGGGATGCTATTCATTTCAGGCCTCGATATTGGATTTTATGCGGATTTCAGCACCCGGCTCGGGGGCCGTCAACTCAGCCTGACTTCGCCATACATCTCCAGGCGTGAGCCGGCGCAGCTCCCATGCTAGGCTTATCGGAACTTCTCAACCTACACCCTAAGCCCAGGTGACCGCCCATGAAACTCGTCAGTGACAGCTTTAGCCAGGGTCAGGCGATTCCAGCCCAGTACGCCTTTGCCCGGATCGCACCCGACACCCATATCGCCCTCTCCGACAACATCAACCCCCACCTCGCCTGGACGGACATCCCGGTGGGCACCCAATCCCTGGTGCTGATCTGCCATGACGCCAACGTCCCCAGCACCGGGGATGATGTCAATCAGGAGGGCAAGACCCTGGCCGTCGCGCTGCCCCGCATCGACTTCTTTCATTGGGTCTTGCTGGATATCCCCCCCTCTACCACGGAGATCCCGGCGGGCAGTCACTGTCGCGGCGTGACGCCGCGTGGCAAATCCGGGCCAGCGGCGCCCGGCGGCCTGCGGCATGGCTTGAACGATTACACCGGTTGGTTCGCCGCGGACCCGGAGATGGCGGGCCCTTATTTCGGCTACGACGGCCCTTGCCCGCCCTGGAACGATGAGCGGTTGCATGACTACGTCTTCACCCTCTATGCCATCGACGTCCCCGCCCTAGCGGTGGCCGGCGAACTCGACGGCCGCTCCGTGCGTCAGGCCTTGGAGGGCCATGTGCTGGCCACGGCGACCCTGTCCGGCTTCTACAGCTTGAACCCCGCCGTGAGCGGGTGAGCGATCGGCCCCTCGCGGCTTGCCAGCCCTGAGCGCGGCGCTTATGGCCAAGATGCGGCCTTTTCTGGCGGCGGCCCTGGTGGGGATCCTGGCGGGGCTGGTCGGGGCGGCCTTTCATGCCCTGCTCGACCAGGCCGATCAGGGCCGCGAACTGCTGCACACCGCCCTGGAGGCGGCCCCGGTGCCGGGTTGGCTGGTGCTGATGGCCCTGGGGGCCCTGGTGCTATGCGTCGCCCTCTCGCTGGTGCGCCGTTTCGCCCCGGAGACCGCCGGCAGTGGCATTCAGGAGGTGGAGGCCATCCTTGCCGGTGAAAACGGCCTGCGCTGGCAACGGGTGCTGCCGGTCAAGTTCGTCGCGGGGGTTCTGGCGGTCGGCTCCGGCCTGGTGCTGGGGCGCGAGGGACCGACGGTCCACATGGGCGCCGCCCTGGGCCAACTGGCAACGGAGCGGCTGGGCCTGGATGCCCGGCAGGGCCGCACCCTGATCGCGGCCGGCGCGGCCGCGGGACTCGCCGCCGCCTTCAACGCCCCGCTGGCGGCCATCATCTTCGTTACCGAAGAACTGCGGGAGCACTTCGAGTACAGCTTCGCCGCGCTGCAGTCGGTCATCCTGGCGTGCTGCCTGGCGGTGGTGGTCAGCGACGGCCTCCTGGGACAGGGGCCGGCCCTGGCCCTGCCGCCCCTGGGCCAGGCCCCCCTGTCCGCCTTGCCCCTCTTTGTGGTGCTGGGAGTCCTGGTCGGGATCCTGGGGGTCCTGTTCAACGCCCTGCTCCTGGGGTCGCTGGGGCGGTTGCGGGCCTTGCGCGAGGGCCATGCCTATCTCACCACCGGCGTCCTAGGGATGGCCCTGGGCGCCCTGGTCTGGAGCGCGCCCCAAGCCATGGGTGGCGGCGAGGGCCTGGTGGCGTCCCTGCTTCAGGGCCACCCGGGCACCGGCTTCCTGCTGATCCTGCTTGCGGCGCGGGTGCTGACCACGGTGGGCAGCTATGGCGCCGGGCTACCGGGTGGCATCTTCGCCCCCCTGCTCGCGCTGGGCACCCTGGTCGGAGTGCTCTTCGATCACCTGGTGGCGGGGCTGGCCCCGGGGCTGGGCCTGAGTCCCGGCCTCTTCGCGGTAGCGGCCATGGGCGCCCTCTTTGCCGCCACGGTGCGCGCCCCCTTGACGGGGATCATCCTGGTGATCGAACTTACCGGCGCCCTGGACCTGGGCTTGCCCATCATCCTCACCTGCCTCGGGGCCACATTTACCGCCGAGGCGTTGGGCGGGCAACCCATCTACAGCCTGCTGCTCGCCCAAGGGCATCAGCCGCCACCCCCGCCCCGCGCCCCCTGGCGGCGGGTGCTGGCCGCCGGCGGCATCCTGGTCGCGCTGCTGGGCTTGGGTCGCCTGACGGCACCTGGGCCGGGGGAGATGGGGGACGGACCCCGGGGAGGGACGGCGAGCACGGAGAGTCCGTCACCGCTGGCCCTTGATCCCACCGGCCCCGCCTTGTCCAGCCGCGCCGCGGTGGGGCCTGGCCCTGATCCGGGTGTCGCGCCTCCGGACTCGTCGCCACCCCACGACGCGACCCTCGCGCCAGCGCCAGAAGGTCGGGACCCAGGAGGCTTTGCGATCCAGCTTCTGACCGTGGCCAACGACGCAAGTCTCGGTGCCTTCGCGCAGCGGCACGCCTGGGTCGGACAGTTCCGCACCCTGCGAGGCCAGCATCGGGGCAAGGCCTGGGTGGCCCTTATGGTGGGCGATTTCGCCACCCTGACCGAGGCCGAGGCCGCCCTAAACGCCCTCCCCCAGGACTTGCGCCGCCTAAAACCCCTGGTGCGGCCCCTGCCCGGGGGCACACGACTACTGTCGGTCCCAACCGCGACAAAGCCCTAGCCACCCTGCTTATCGGGACGGCTGAACGCGAGGCATGAGAATAGGATTCTGGAAAGACAGAAAGCCAGCCCGAGGAGAGGTGGGCCAGCGAGATGATAGGAAGAGGTGGCGTCGGAGAAAGGTACTTGCTACCGCTAAGATGCTGACGACCCTCCCCCGACGCCGAAAGGGGTATAGGACGGAGCACACATCCCTGTGCGCGAGAATTTCCTAACTCAACTGCAACTTACTTGGTGGGAGCGGCCGGGGCGGCGGGCGCGACCGGGGGAGCGGGCGGGGCACTGTAGGGAGCGCCATAAGGGGCGCCATAAGGAGCATAGCCGTAGGGGGCTCCGTAGCCGTAAGGGCCGTAACCATTGTAGTAGCTGTCGTAGTAGCGGCTGTTGCCACGGCCATAACCGCGTCCGCCGCCACCCATGTTCATGCTGAAGTTGCCGTAGCCATCTCCATCACCGAACATGTCGTTCATCATGTTGTTATTACCCCAACCGTCGTTGCCATAACCGTTGTTACCCCAGGGACCACCGCCCCAGAAGGCGGAAGCAGAAGCGGAAACACCCAGCAGGGCGGCGATGGCGGCGGCAGCAGCAAGCTTTTTCATGCGATTTTCTCTCTCGTTGGTTTCTAGTTGGTGACAAGGGCGGCGTCTTAGTTAGGCGGTGCGCCGTCCATGGGTTAGTAGAATATTAGAATGTTCTTATGTTGTCAATCATCTTTTTTCCTGGCAGGGGCCTGCGATCCTTGATGGATGGTATCGCCCACCGCGCGCCCCTCTACCGCCATCGCTCCCGGCGCCACCGCTCAAACTCACCCCCGAGGAACGCGATAACGCCTTGACGATCCTGCACTCGGATCGCTTCGTCGATGCCTCGCCCCGTACCATCCACGCCACCCTGCTCGGTGCGTACCCGCTACCACATCCTCGCCGCCGAGGACCAACTGCACGAGCGGCGCAACGTCCGCCAGCACCCCCAGTACGCCAAACCCGAACTGCTGGCCACCGCCCCGAACCAACTGTGGTCCTGGGACATCACCCAGCTCAAGGGGCCGCAGAAGTGGTCCTACTTCTACCTCTACGTGATCATTGATGTCTTCAGCCGCTACGTGGTCGGCTGGATGGTCGCGACCTGCGAGTCGGCCGCCCTGGCCAAGCAGTTCATCGCCGAGACCTGCGACAAACAGGGCATCCGCCCCGGCCAGCTCACCCTGCACGCCGACCGCGGCTCCAGCATGAAGTCCAAGCCCGTCGCCTTCCTCCTCGCCGACCTGGGCGT